>NZ_JADGIA010000336.1 GCF_019683635.1 Thermogemmatispora sp.
GTTCTACGCCATTGGATGCTTTTATCTTTGATCGCCTTGTTGCTTGAGATGTTCTGATTGACTGATCAGGTTGAGTAGAGCCAGCGAGGTAAGGCTTGAACCCCTGTCTCTCAGCCATCTCAGTCCCGCTCACTAGCAGAGAGCAGAGAAACGGTTTGGCCCGCCAGCGCCAATCTACTTATAACCTGCGTTTCCCCTCAACATTGCCGCTTCCTCTTGCGATCACCGTCTCCGCATGCTATAGTGTATTTAACATTCCCTTAACATAAGGTTAATGCCAGCTTAACACTTCCCCAGCCACAGAACAGCCGGGCAGTGCAGCCCGCGTGGGCACAGCGAGTCAGGCCATCAGGCGGGCCTCACAGCTACTGGTACCAGGCAGAGCACGCCTTCAGAGCAGAGCAGCCGGACACAGCGACGAGCACAAGGGTCGGCCATCGTGCGCCCGCGCCGCTTCAGACAGCATCAAGTGCAGAAGGTGAGTCCAGGCCCACCTTTCGATCTGCCAGTTTATCTGTTTATCCACGCTTGCACCATCAAAAGTGGCGCCTGCAAGCGTGAGCAATTGCCTGCTTCCAGGCTATCCGAGCTATCTCACTAAACTCAAGAAATGGGAGGGGAGAGAGAGCAAGCAATGGCGACGACAAGCAATCCGACAATGGTTGTGGGCCTGTTACTGGGCGGGGCCCTGTTACTGCTCTACGGCCTGCGCCTCCTGTCGGAGGCTATGCAGCGCGCAGCCGGTCCGCGCCTGCAGAAGGCAACGATGGCGCTGGCACAGCGCCCTTTCATGGCTTTCGGTGTCGGCGTCGTCGTGACGGCACTGACGCAGAGTTCGAGCGCGACCTCCTCGCTGCTGGTGGAGCTGGTGAACGCTGAACTTGTTCCCCTGACAACGGCCTTTGTCATGATTCTGGGCACTAACGTCGGCTCCACACTGGTCGTGCAGTTGCTTGCTTTCCATGTGACCGACTACGCCATTCCCATCGCCGGAGCAGGGGCCGCCCTGGGCCTGTTGACACAGCATAGGCCGCAGCGCGACCTTGGTCAAGCGGCTTTCGGCTTTGGGGTGATCTTGCTTGGACTGGCAGCGCTCCAGGTCGGTAGCGCCCCGATCGCGGCCAGCCCGATCACCGCCGAGGTACTGCGCGCTTTGATGGGGGCGCCACTGGTGCTGGCCCTGCTGGGCCTGCTCCTGGCTCTGGCCTTCGCTTCGAGTGCGGCAGCCATCGGCCTGGTGCTGGTCTTGACGGCCAGTGGCGCGCTCTCGGTCTTTGCGGCTCTGGCGCTGCTCTTTGGGGCCAATATCGGCTCAACGCTGACGGCCCTCCTGACGGCCATCAGTCGCCCCTCGGTCACAGGCCGCCGCCTGGCCCTGCTCCATACTGGCACCAAGTCACTGGGGGCCGCCATTGCTCTGGCTTTGCTGCCGCTCCTGACCAGCCTGCTGGCCCGGCTCGGCCTGGAACCGGCCTGGCAGGTGGCCCTGACGCACTTGATCTTTAATCTGGCGTTGGCCGCGGTCTTTGTTCCGCTGGCTGCTCCCGTCACACGCCTGGTGACCTTGCTTCTGCCAGAGCAGGAGAATCATTATGAGCAGCAACTGGGGCCGCGCTATCTCGATCCCGAGGCCCTGGCCTCGCCGGCGGTCGCCCTGGGCCAGGCAACGCGCGAGGTTCTCCGCATGGCCGATATCGTGACGGAGATGCTGCGCTTGAGCATGCTGGCCTTCGAGAAGCCCGACGCCCGCGTGCCGGAGCGCATCAATGAGCTGGATGACCAGCTTGATCGGCTTAATGCAGCCATTAAGCGCTATCTGACGCAGCTCGATGAGAGCCGCCTGACGCGCGAGCAGGTCCAGCGCGAGCTGGCACTCCTCTATATTATTACTGATCTTGAAGCCATCGGCGATATCATCGATCGACAGATGATGCGCCTGGCCCGCCGCAAGCAACGCCGCCAGGTGGCTTTCTCTGAGGAGGGCTGGCAGGATCTGCTCAATTACCATGATGAGGTGACGGAGGCCCTGGAGCAGGCCCTGGCCGCGCTGGCTTCGCAGGATACCTCGCTGGCCAACGACTTCTTTGTGCGTAAGGCGGAGCTGAGCAAGATGAAGCGCCAGCTCCATCTGCGCCACGTGCGCCGCTTGCAGAGCGGCCTCTCTCCTAGCTGGGAGTCAAGCGCGATCCATCTCGATCTCTTGAACGCTCTCAGTCGCGTGCTCTCCCATGCATCGAACATCGCGCATGCAGTGCGCGGCGATCTCTAAAGCAGCGATCTCCTTTTTCCTTCTCTCTGGCGGGGCGGCCAGGACTCTTCTGCACGGTACAGAGCTGGCCCTGGTCGCTCCGTTGCTTCTTCCTCCGTCGCTCTGAGCCTTCTTCAGTGGCAGCCCGGTCCTCCACCGCTCTCTTTTTCGTCTTCGGTTTTATAGTGTAAAACCAACCCGGGGAGCTTTACACAAGAAAGCCGAAAGACACAAGCATACAGCCACTTTCGGCTAGCCGTTAGCAATCCGTCTATCAAATGGGTAGACTCCCGATAGAGGGAGACGTCTTCGCATTCCGCATTCATCAGAGGTTGTGAAGAAGTTCATAGCTTCTGAGGTGGCAAGGTTGTAGTGTAAGGCTTATCATCAGGGAAAGAGAGCGCAGACCCTCCTTTAAGATCATTTTTCATAAGGTGATTTCTAGTTAATGTTAAAAGCGACGTTTGATATCAAGGTCATAACTCCACTCTTTCTGGCAGGGGCCAACCAGGCAGAGGTAGAGCTGCGTCCCCCCTCGTTGCGGGGACCTCTGCGCTACTGGTACCGCGCGCTGATTGGAGGCATCGTCGGAGGCAACCTGGCGGAGGTGCGCCGGCGCGAGACCGAGGTGTTCGGGAGCGCTGAATATGGCTCGCCGA
>NZ_JADGIA010000337.1 GCF_019683635.1 Thermogemmatispora sp.
TTTTGCCGAAACCATGCGCCTGCTGCTCGCCCCGCGCGGTCGCCTGGGCTGCATTGTGCCCACTGGCATTGCAACGGATGATAAGACAAAGGCATTTTTTCAGGACATCATGGCTTCGCGCTCGCTGCTCAGCCTCTACGATTTTGAGAATGCTGCTGGCATTTTCCCCGGGGTTCATCGAAGCTATAAATTCTGTCTGCTGACGCTGGTGGGCGCGGCGGAGCCGGTGCAGCAGGGGGCGACCTTCGCCTTTTTCCTGCACCGGGTGGAGGAGCTGCAGGAGCCAGAGCGCCGCTTTACCCTTGCGGCTGAGGACATCGCCCTGATCAACCCCAATACGCGCACCTGCCCGGTTTTCCGCTCGCGCCGCGATATGCAGCTGACGAAGGCCATCTATCAGCGCGTACCGGTGCTCGTCAGGGAAGGCTCAGCTGAGGGCAATCCGTGGCAAATACGATTGCGGCAAGGCGTGTTCAACATGACCAGCCATTCCCATCTCTTCCGCACGCGCGAGCAGCTGGAGCGCGACGGCTGGCAGCTAGAGGGGAATATATTCCGGCGGGGCGCAGAGACCTATCTGCCGCTGTACGAAGGCAAGATGATCGCTCACTTTGATCATCGCTTTGCTACTATAGATGATGAATCTGCAGGTGATGATAAAGATTTCAGAGAAACGACTTCAGAAGAGCACGCGAATCCTCTCTATTCATCTCGATTGCGTTATTGGGTACCTCACTTTGGAGTTAAAAAACGCCTCAATGATTGGAACAAGCAATGGATACTTCTTTATCGGAGAATAGCGCGTAGCTCAGATATGAGAACCTTCTTTGCTGCGGTGATCCCCCAAGCTGCCGCAGGTGATACCTCTCCTATCTTACTATTCTCCGAGGGACTAGTATCTCTAGCACCAGCTTTGCTGGCTAATCTCTGTGTCTATGTTCTGGATTTCACGGCACGCCAAAAATGCGGAGGTATTCATCTAGACTTCTATCTAGTCAAGCAGCTTCCCGTTCTCCCGCCCGAGCGCTACCAGCAGCCATGTGCCTGGGACAACAACCTCACGCTCGGCGACTGGGTCAGACCGCGCGCCCTCGAACTCAGCTACACCGCCTGGGACCTGGCCGCCTTCGCTCGCGACTGCGGCTACGACGGGCCGCCCTTCCGCTGGGACGAAGAGCGACGTTTCCTGCTGCGCTGCGAGCTGGACGCCGCCTATTTCCACCTCTACGGCATCGCCCGCGACGACGTCGACTACATCATGGAGACCTTCCCCATCGTCAAGGAGGAAGACATCAAGCGCTACAACGAATATCGCACCAGGCGCGTCATTCTGGAGATCTACGATGAGCTGCAGCGCGCCAGCGAAACAGGCCAGCCCTATCACACGCGCCTCACACCGCCGCCCGCCGACCCCGCCGTCGCCCATCCACCGCGCTCCAGCTAACCCGGCCAGCCCTGACCTGGCCAGCGCATCATCTCCCCCAAGACGCTCCTCAATGCCCAGGACGTTGAGGGGAGCGCTGGCCAGATCGACGGCACCTGCATGGCCGCCCCCGGCAGGCGGCGCTCGGACGAAGCCCTCGCCTCGCTCCTGGCCCTCACCGACCTCATAGAAGGAAACCGGGTGATCACCCCGCCATCGCAGTCTGCTTGCTCAGGGCCGCAGGCATCGGGTACAGAAGAGAGGATAGCGTCCTGCCATCAACCATCTTCCTTCGTCTCCCCCGACGAGAGCAGGCAGAGAGAGCAGCAAGAAGCTGCCTCCCTCCCTCGTCCTTCGGCTAACGACCAACGCGCTGCCAGCCAGTGGCGGGTGCATCGCGATCATAGATCGTGATCGCATAGCCGTCGGGGTCCAGAAACGTAAACTGCCGACCGAAGCGCCCAGTCGTAAGAGGCCGCAGAATAGGCACCTCCGCAGCCACCAGCGCATCGTGAACCGCCTGACTATCAGCCGCCTTGAACCAGATCGCCGGCGTCTCGATCGGAGCGGGCAGAGCCTCCCAGTTCGTATCGGGCGGCGCCTGAATCAGGCCAAAGGGAACAGGGTAGGTCAGAAAAGCGATCCCTCGGGGAAACACCTCAGGATCACGGCGCAATCCCAGAACATTTTCGTAAAATTGCGCCGATACCTCCACATCACGGACCTTCAGACCGACAAAGGCCGGTCCCTTCAGATCAAGATTGTGTGCCATCTCCTTCTCTCTTTCTCTCTTTTCTCACGCTTCGTTGCACTCCAGACCAGCGGTGGACTCACCTGGCTTCAGGCGCTGACTACTCCGCTTTCCTCCTGCCATCTGCCACGGCGGCAGGAACCGCGCACAGCCTGAACACCTACCAATAAGACTGGAGCAAGAGCAAAAACTGTGCGCTCGCCCACTCGCAAAAAAACCTCGTCACCACCGCTGATCAGATCAGGCAAGCAGCGATCGGACAGGCCGGCCAGACTGAATGTGCTACAATGGAAAAAGCAATTGCTCCCTCATCCTGAGCGAGCACCCTGACCAGACGGATACCCGATATTCACCCTCAGAGGAGCAGCAATGACCAGGCACAAGCAGGCCCAAGCCCAGGCCCAGCCTTTCCCCAGCGGCATCGAACAAGCCCCAGCCTCTCCCGTGACCGGCCCAGCTCAAGCCAGCCAGCCCCCTGATATCGGCCACCTCCTCGAAGCCCATCGCCAGGAACTGCTCGCCTACTGTTACCGCCTGCTCGGCTCGCTTCATGACGCCGAAGACCAGGTTCAAGAGACACTACTGCGCGCCTGGCGTCACTTCCAGAGCCTCAAAGACACAGCCTCCCTGCGCGCCTGGCTCTACAAAATCGCCACCAACGCCTGTCTTGACGCCCTCAAGCAACGCCCGGCCAGGACCCTACCACTGGCCGCCTTCCCCGCC
>NZ_JADGIA010000111.1 GCF_019683635.1 Thermogemmatispora sp.
CAAGGGATGCTTGCGAGCCTGAGCCACGCGGTTGGCGATCAGGGCCGCGGTGATGCCCGCGCCGACGCCGTTATCGATATTGACGACGGCGAGGCCCGGCGCACACGTCTGCAGCATTGACAGCAGGGCGGCCATGCCCTTGCCGCCCAGGCCATAGCCAACCGAAGTGGGCAAGCCAATGACAGGGACAGGAACCAGCCCTGCCACGACCGAAGGGAGCGCCCCATCCATGCCAGCGGCCACCACGATCGCATCTACGCCGTTCGAGAGCAGGTCACGCAGTGGGCCAATCAGACGGTGCAGCCCTGCCACCCCCACGTCATAGATACAGGTCACGCGGCAGCCCATTTCCTCGGCAACGAGGGCCGCCTCCTCCGCTACTGGGACATCGGAGGTGCCTGCTGTGATGATACCAACGTGCCCCCCCGTGTCGGGACGCACAAAATCGGGCCTGGAGATGACCATCGCTCTGGCGGCTTCGCGCAGACGAATGGTATAGTCACGAAAGACGTCGAGGAGTGCCTCCTTCGTCTCTGAGCGCATGCGGCTGATAATCGCTCGCCCTGAACCAGCCAGCAACGCCTGGGCCATGGCAATCACCTGCGCCGTCTCTTTGGTCTCCCCAAAGATGACTTCCGGCGCTCCTTTCCTGCGCTCGCGACCAGGATCAGGACGGATCGTGACCGGTTCGGACTGCGCACTCGACAGCCCTGGCTTCGCTACCTCTCTCGTGCGCGCCTCCGGCCCTTCGCTCAGCTGCTCCAGCTCCGCGAACAGCTCCCACTGTTCGTCAGACTGATGGCTCATAGAAATGTACACTCCTGATTGAGCAAAATAATTGTCTTCCTATCCAGGAATTCTCCAACGCCCAGTAGTGTAACACATCTCGATAGAAAGAACAAGGCAATTATGCCAGCGCCAGAACCGCCAGGGCCACAAGGACCTTTGGACAAGCATGTCTCCTAGGAGAACCTGCGCCCCTCAACCAACACAGATCTGGCCAGTCGCCAGATAAGACAGTGGCTCAGAACGCCAGACGGACATCAGCCAGGCGGACTCTACCAAGAGGGTCAGCTACCCTTGCTCCTCTCTACTTTCCATCAGGCGTCTCCTTGCTTCAGCGTCTGCCGGCCAAGCCGGCTGGGCGCAAGCTCTCCTATACTACCTGTCTATGATATAATGTACTCGCACCTCCAAATGTGGTCTATTTCTAACAGGTGCTATGGAGTCGCGCCAGCGACTGCTACTCCGGGCCGGAGGATGCTTCATACTCCTACATGAAATACCTTTCTTCTCAGCTTTTGTAGGACCTCAGCGATCCGCTGGCTACCACTCGCGGGGAGCCTCTTGTCTGCCCAGGGGAGAGAGTCGGGTCAGCCCCTCAGCAATGGGCTTGCCAGATCCCCATTTCAGATGTATCCTGCCTGTCAGCATCAAGTGAACATCGCAGGACGGTTGAGCGAGCAGAGCAGGATCGCTCAGATCCGCGCTTCGCCGCTCTGCCGGATTCCGCCCGGACCGGAGGGACGACCACGATGCCTTGTGAGAGAGGTTCAGGGTGACAACCTGTATGAGCAAATCTGGATATAAGCGCATGGGCGCCTGGCTCTCGGGGTTGGCTATGCTCTGGCTGCTCCTGTTGAGCGCTTGCGGCCCAACGGCTAACCAGCTTTCTCCGGCGGCGACGGTGACCATTAATCCCGCCTTCCAGGCAAGCACTTCGCCCCTGCCCACCGAGCCGCCCTATCGCTGCGGCGCTTGGGCCTCCAATAACGCTCCGTCACCAACAGCGGTGATTACTATCTATGCTCGCCTGACAAAAAATTTGCAAGGCGTATCAGGAGCTACAGCAACGGCAGTAGTCCATTTTAGCAGCGGTGATGTATCTTTGACGCAACAGCCTACGAGCGATCAGGGCGGCTATGTCCGCTTCACGCTGTCCCTGGCTGGGCGGCAGCCGCGCAACGTCCCAGCGACGGTCGATGTGACCTTTACTAATATCCCTGGAGGGCCTGCTAGCTTGCGCTGCAGCCCGGCTTTCTTTACACCTCAGTAATGCGCCTGCTGACAACGCTGGTCACAGGACTGGCTGGCTGGCTCGCTGGCTGACAGCGCGGACAGAAATGGGTACTACGCTGGGCGATGCTCATGCGCTGGATCGCTGTACCACAGCGTCGACAGGACTGGCCGGTACGCTGGTAGACCTGCATATGGGCATAGTTGTTGCCGGCTTCTCCCCAGAGGCCACGATAGTCGTTGAAGGAGGTTCCTCCATGTTCAATACCAAGCTGGAGCACCGCAACGATGGCCTGGCGCAGGGCAACCACTTCATCGAAACTGAGTGTGTCGGCACGGCGCAGAGGATGGATGGCTGCCGCAAAGAGGGCTTCATCGGCATAGATGTTCCCCAGACCGGCGATCAGGCTTTGTTCTAGCAGCACCTGCTTGATAGGTCGTTTTTTCCCTTGTAGCAGCGCAGCCAGCCGCTCGCTGGTGAAGTCCGGGTCGAGCGGTTCAAGGCCCAGGCCAGCCAGAGCCTCAGCCTCCTGGGAGCGGGACCAGAGCGCCAGCTTACCAAATTTGCGCAGGTCGTTGTAGAGGAGGAGCCTCCCATCGGCTAATGTGAAGCAGACACGACAGTAGAACGGCTGATCATGCAGCAGACAGAGGGTTTCCTCCTGCTCCCCTCGCTGCTTCTCCAGACAATGGCACTGATAGCTCTCATTCACAAAGGCTGGCCCCAAGCGTTCCCACGACGCCCGGTCCTGCTGCTGGAGTTGACAGTCGAGGCGCCAGCCGGGAGATAGGACGAGCAGGTTACCGGTCATACGCCGGTGGATGGTCAGCAGATAGTCGCCGCTGAGATCCAACAGAAGCAATTTGCCGCGACGACGCACGCCCTCAATGCGCCGTCCGGTGATTTCCCGACAGAAGGTGTCAGGATCGGGCCGCGCAATGCTCCGCCCCCAGAAAACCCGTGCTTCAGCGATGCTGGCTCCGACAAGGACAGCGCGAACCTGACGCGCCGTATATTCAACTTCAGGTAGTTCTGGCATGATTGCTACTCACTCGCGTGGTGCATAAGTCGCCGGGAGCAAAGTCGCTCGGGCGGGGCAGCCAGCCCCCGGCTTTGTGTCCGCTGCTCCTTGCTCCCGCAGCATAGTATGCCTCAGTCCGCCTGGATCGTGTAGTCGAGATCGGGCAGAAGAGGGAAAATTTCCCATACGCGGAAGCCCGCTTCTGTATCTTCAACGCAAAGGTGGGACGGATAACGCAAGAGCAACCAGACCGCCAGCAAATCGCCGGCACAGCCGGAGAGATGTCCAGCCCCAGCCAGGACCAGGTAAGGAGCCGCCGCCGGCCAGCAGAACATGAGCAGAGCCAGGAGAAGGGAGAGGACCAGACAAGGGGCCAGGCCCACAATCAGATACTGGTTGCGCCGGAAGAGCTGGCCACGCGCTCCACAATAGAGGGCCACGGGGAAGCGCACCCCATAATAGGGTTCTCCTCCCCAGAAACGGAAGGCCAGCCCATGTAGCAGCTCATGAAGGGGCAACAGGAGCAGATAAACGATGCCGCTGATCCCAAGCCAGATGAGCAGGTGCACAAGATCGGCGCTCCCCACAGACCAGCCGCTGAGAGACCGCCAGACAAGCGCTAGTAGAGCCAGGGCGCCAAAGCCTACCAACCCGATGAGAAGGAGCAGAAAACTAAGCAGAGTCAGAGGATAGAGCAACGGTGGCTCCAGCAGAGAAGCCTCTCCTCGCAGGAGCGCCAGGCCCGCGTCGAGAGCAGCTTGAAGCTCGCGACGTCGTTGAGGATGGAAGCGATCAATAACTCTCACGGCTGCGCCTGCTCTTTGCAATTTTTTCTTACTGGCCAGACCCCTTATCCTGCCCGGGACCAGGCTTCTGCAGATTGATGATATCACAGCTATTCGCCCAGAACCAGAAGATAGAGGAGGCCGCAAGACAGGGAGGGCGAATCTCTTGTTGGCCTCGGTTCCCCTCCTCTTGTCTCGGCTGTGGACAGGTTTTTGTCATGCCGGTTGCAAAGGCCATCCGGGCGTGCTACCATACGAGGGAGATGGCGTGAAAGGATGCAACCTATGCGGCGAATTCCTGCCCTCGCCTATTTGGCAGGCGCCTTGCTCGTTTTCTGGCTCTTGCTGGCCACGGTGATGATCATCTCTGGCTTCCCTTTCATCGTGGTGACTCTCAGCCTCAGCAGTGATCTGATGATCTCTCTTTTCATCCTCGGGCTGGCCTGGGCCTACCAGAAAAATCTGTAAATGCGAGCGGACGATGATCGACATCTGCATGCTGGGAACAGGCGGCATGATGCCATTACCGGGACGCTGGCTTTCGTGCGCTTTGGTGCGCTGCGGCGCTTCGCTCACGCTGCTGGACTGCGGTGAAGGGACACAGATCCCCTGGAAGAGCCTGGGCTGGGGCTTTCGCCAGCTCGGGGCTATCTGTCTGACACATATGCACGCCGACCATGTGGCAGGGCTGCCAGGAGTACTCTTTATGGTGGCCCACGCTGGACGTACGGAGCCGCTGCAGCTCTATGGGCCACCGGGCACGGCCTATGTAGTAGAGGGCTTGCTGCGTATTGCGGGAGATCTTCCTTTTCCGCTGCAGGTGCAGGAGCTGCAGGGCGGTGAGAGGCTGGCCCTGCCTGGAGGACTGCAAGGCTCCTGCGCCCCCGCTCAGCATGGTATACCTTGTCTGGCTTATCGCCTGGAGCTGCCACGTCGTCCCCAGTTCCAGCCGGAGCGCGCTCAAGCTCTGGGCCTGCCTGTCCAGTACTGGTCTCGCTTACAGCACGGCGAGAGTGTTGAGTATGAGGGACAGCTCATCACCCCGGATCAGGTGCTTGGTCCTCCGCGACGCGGCATCTCTCTGGCTTTTATCACTGATACGCGCCCGACGACTAGGCTGAGCGCCTTCGCCCGCGATGTTGACCTGCTGATCTGTGAGAGCATGTATGACGATCTGGCGGATCTTCCCCTGGCCCGTGCTCACGCACACATGCTGGCGGAGGAGGCAGCACGCCTGGCCAGGGAGGCCGGCGCCCATGCACTGCTGTTGACTCACTTCAGCCCTAAGATCAACGATCCCTCCAGCGCAGAAAAAGCGGCCCGGCGCATTTTTCGCGCGACCCGGGCCGCCCGAGATGGGGAGATTCTGACTTTGAGCTATCCGCCTGCTCCCGGAGAGCAACAGGAGCGCTCGCAGTCAGCTGAACCTGTTGAGTAATTAGCTGGCCTCCGAGAGGCCTGTGATTTCTTCCGCGCGCTCAGCAGGCCGTGGCAGCATCGCCCCTGTCCCTTCGCCTTCGACGAGCTGCAGCCGAGGGCGCGGCTTCTTTAAATGCTCCTCGAAGAAGGAGAGCACTCTGTTGACGTAGGCGCGCCGGTCGGCAAAGTAGGCGCCGCAGTGGTCGGCTTCGGGCACGATCCACAGCTCTTTCGGTTCCCCGGCTGCCTCGTAAAGGAGCGGAGCATCGCGCGGATCGACCAGCGAATCTTTGCCACCGTGGATGATCAGAATGGGACGCGGCGCGATCTTGCCAATATCACGCAGCGGCGCCACCTGGCCAAAACGATAGCCCGCGCGCCACCAGAGGAGGTAATCGGCAACCCAGGTGAAAGGAGCGGCTGGCAAGTGAAGCACGCGGTGAACGTTATAGTCGATGACGCTCCAGTGAGTGGCAAACGAGCTGTCAGCGACAATTGCCTCTACATCCTGACAGTGGGCGCTGCACATGATGGCCACAGCAGCCCCCATCGAATAGGCAATGACCCCCAGGCGAGCATGAGGAGCGCGCTCCTTGGCATAGGCCACCGCTCCCATGAAATCATTAATCTCGCGGTAGCCGAGGGTGACCGGTTTGCCAACCTCTTGTCCATGCCCATAATACTCAAAGACGAGGACATTATGGCCGGCCTTCCAGAGGTGGGCACACATGCCAAGCACATCGGCCATCCCCGAGCGATAGCCGGGACAGACCAGGATAGTCGTAGTGGCCCCGGGATAGGGAATGTACCAGCCATTGACCATGTGGTCGCTGTTGGACGCCGGGAAGGTCACCGCCTCGGCAGGCAGCTCAAGCTCAAACGGGGAGATTTTGTAGAGGTCTGCAAAACTGACGATTTTCTTGGGGCGGATCAGAGTTTCAACAACATAGACTGCTACTGTGACGATGAATCCTGCCACTCCGATGACGCTCCCCAGGCCGCCAACCAAAAGCTGCTTCAAAGAAGGCTTGCCTACACGAATCTTGCTTAACTCTAGCACAGAGGCCGCCAACCTTTCTACTCGCTAGCTGATTGGCCCAGAGGGACAAGATCACGTCTGCCCAGAGGGACAGCTGAGCTAACTAGCATACCTTCACTATGACTCTGCGACTCGCATCCCAGGCCGCAGGCTCATCGGCCCCTCGCTTGCTCAGGTGAGCCGGTGCTCCCCTCGCAGCCGGGTATACCTAAGCCACGCAAAAGGCGAAAAAAGCACCTTGCAATAGCCAGGCGTACGCGAGCGAGTCAGTGCACGCTTTCTTTCGTAGATAAACCCCCCGCCATAGCCTACCCACCCCAGAGAGAAATAGAGGCAGCGGCGTGCTGTCTGGCGTTATTCGCCTACCGCTGCAGTAAATCGGGCAGTTTGAGGTCTCTCTTGCAATCTTGCTTACTTATAAATTAGCTCATTAGCTATGATACTATATCGAGAACGGGCTTGCAAGGGGCGCCCCCAGCACTAATGAGCGGGCGGCCTACCAGCTGCGCAGGGACAGGAATATTGAGCGCCGCCAGGACGGTCGGGACAATGTCATAGGCTGACACGGGCCTGAGTACGGAGCGCTGGAGGCCCGCCCCATAGAGGCAGAGCAGCCCGTCTGGATGATGCATGCCACAGCATGGCTCGCCCGCGCTCCAGAGCTGCCGCTGCCCAGTGGCCGAAGAGAGCATGATCCCATCGTGGGCCAGGAGTATGAGACGTCGCGTTGGCTTTCCAGGTAGCGTCGGCTCCGAGGCTGGCACGTGGCTTCCCGGGTAGGTTTCGTCGCGGTAAAGGTCACCAATGGCCGGATAGGCCGTTGCAGGATCTACCTGGGCCTGCAGATCAGCAATGAACTCTTCGATCTGCTTCTCCGTGAGGTGATCGGCAAGGGCAATAGCTGCATAGCCCCCCAGCGGCGATGAGGTCGGGAGCAAGAGAAGAGCGCTACCAGCCAGAGGCAACTCGCCCCCTCCTGCAGGAGGTGCCGCCAGTCGCCAGGTTCGCCAGCGCCGCTGCGCGGGAAGGTGGGGCAGCAGCCGTAGTTTCCATCGGTGAGCAGGCCAGCCGACTCTCTGCTGGGCTAGCGTACCTTGCACAGGCAGATTCGGCGTATAGCGTCGCAGATATTCCTTCAGATAGAAGGTGCGCTTGATGCTCTGGAAGCTGTAAGGCGAGAGGAGGATCAGGAGATCGGACGACCGTAAGACGCTCAGCGCTCGCCCAAGTAGTTCATCTAGAAGGCGATAGCAAGCGACTACCTCGCGGTGAAGATCGAGCACGCGGTCCCAGTAGAGATGTTGTAGCAGATCAATCTCATGGAGCACAAAGAGACAGCAATCCCAATCTTCGCGCAGAAGCAAGTCCAGTAGAGCCGAGCGCTCTCTCAGGAGACGGCGGATCTCCGTCAGAGGTTCTCCGAGCCAGGCCGCCAGTCCGCGCCAGGTAGGGGTGAGCTGATAGTTCGGGATGACTTCCAGCAGCCTGGAGGCAAAGTCGGGCGGATAGGCAAGGCCGGCATAGAATGGCGGCGCCGGCGGACCGCTGAGCATGATACCATTGAGAGGACGAGGCGGGTAGGTCGCGGGGACATTAGCGACCAGGATACGCCTCCCCCAGGCGCTGAGGAGGCTCCAGAGCGCCTTATCTTCTTGCCCCAGGTCGTGCAAGGTTCGTGAAGCTGACTGCGGCTCAGTAATTGTCTCAAGCAGACAGCGATCGTACTCGCCGTCACCAGGAGTCAGGCCCTGCCGCTGCGGTGGAAGACCAGTCAGGATGGCTTGCCAACGCGTGGTTGCCGCTGGCGGTAGCGGCGCCCGTAACAAGGCGTGCACTCCCTCCTCGTAGATCTGCCGCAGATGGGGAAGCAGTCCCTGCGCCATCAGCGGTTTGACAATGCGCAACGTTAGGCCATCCACCCCAATAAGCAAGACCCGCATGATCCCCCTCAAATTACTGTCTAGTATTATATACAGCAGGTGTTGCCGCTAGAGAGCGGTATTTGTCAAGATCTGGTTAATGCCAGGCGCAACTCATAAAGATTTCTCCATAGGCGGCCTCGGACTGACAGAGACTGCTATCGCAGGGAAGAGGAGAGACGGCATTGTCCTCGATCCGGGCGCTGTGATAGGGTGTAAGGGAGGAAAGCAAGGATGAACAGACCGGGGTCTGACGGCAGACGCTCGGTGCCTTACTCGTTCTTGCTTCTCTACAAGTTGCAGCTTGTGCAGCAAGGAGCAGCAACGGTCATGCAAGATCATCAGAGCGGTCGCCAGCGCCTTACGCTGAGCGACGTCCAGAGGCCAGAATATCTGGCGAACCCCTACCCCCTCTATCATCGTCTGCGCGAGCACGATCCCATCTATTGGGACGAGGAGATGCGCGCCTGGGTGCTGACGCGCTACGCTGATGTCGTAGCTGTGCTGCGTGATCCGCGCTTCTCGTCGGCCTGGGGTCCAGTCGAGACGGCCTGGATGCCAGAGGAGCTGCGCCCTCAGCTAGAGCCTGCTCTGCGGGCCGTCTCGCGCCAGATGCTCTTTCTCGATCCTCCCGATCATTCGCGTCTCCGCGGCCTGGTGGCGCGGGCCTTCACACCGCGCATGGTTGAGAGCCTGCGCCCACGTGTGCAGCGTCTTGTCGACGAGCTGCTCGATGCGGTGCAGGACCAGGGCGGGATGGAATTCGTCGCCGATTTCGCCTATCCTCTTCCAGCGATCGTTATCGCCGAGATGCTCGGTGTGCCGCCCGAGGACCGCAGCCAGTTCATTGTCTGGACACAAGACTTTGGCCGCTTGCTGGACGGCGGCAATCTGAGCTTCGAGGAGCTGCTGAAAACCCTGAGCGGCATCGCCGATTTCCTGGCCTACTTCAGGCGCCAGATCGCGCAGCGGCGCACGGCTCCGCGCGATGACCTTTTGCAGGCGCTGATCCTGGCTGAGGAGCAGGGCGACCGCCTTAACGAGGAGGAGCTGCTCGGGAACTGCGTCCTGTTGCTTGCTGCCGGTCATGGTACCACGACCCATCTGCTTGGCAATGGCCTCTATGCCCTCTTGCAGCATCCCGAGCAGCTTCAGTTACTGCGAGAGAATCCCAGTCTGGCGCCGACGGCGGTGATGGAACTCTTACGCTACGATAGTCCGGTGCAGCTGACTTCACGTCGCCTTACAGCTGACGTGGAATGGGCAGGGCGACATTTCAAAACTGGCGAGGAAGTGCTGACTGTGTTGGGAGCGGCCAATCGCGACCCCGAGCAGTTCCCCGACCCTGACCGACTCGACCTCCGTCGCACTGACAATCGCCATGTGGCCTTTGGTCACGGTCCCCACTTCTGCCTTGGGGCTCCGCTGGCTCGCCTGGAGGCGGAGGTCGCCTTTACGACCTTGCTTCGACGCCTGCCAGAGTTGCGCCTGGCGACAGAGCAGATTGAGCGCCTTCCGTCTCTGGTCTTCCGCGGTATCAAGGCGCTGCCAGTGACGTTTGCGTCGGTCTTACCAGCAACAGCAGTAAGAGTATTAGAAGACTAACTATATGCCAAGAGCACAAGAGGCGGAGAGCACCGCTGGCAGCGATAGAGCAATCTCTTTGGCGTAGATGAGCAGAGGACGGCATGGCCGCACTGGCAGAGGCAGAAGAGCCAGCAAGTCAGGACTGCCCGCACCCGCTTCTGCCTCTGTCTGCGGCCAGTGTCGGCAGCCAAAAGTCAGAGGGGCATAGCCTTCACGCTCTAAGAAGAGCAGCGCCCCCCGTTGATCCCGTCGCAGTAGTATCGGCGTCCAGAGCAGGAGCGGGACATGGGTGACGCTCCTCGACTGAGGGAAGAGAGTAAGGGCCAGCCGGCTAGCCTGCTCCTCCACCAGTCGTAGTAAGAGCGTACCCAGACCCCGACGGCGATAGTCAGGATGGACGAGAAGGCGCAGCAGGCAGGCCAGTCCGACAGAGCCTGCGATCTCTTGATTTACTCTCTGGCTGCGGAGATCAGCGTAGGCAATCGGCTCTCCCTCACAAGTTTTGACCAGCCAGCTCTCTTCCGCAGCGAGCAGCAGCTCGTCTCCAAAGTCAGTATCGTCGAGGCCATAGCCGCAGACCGCGAAGAGCCGTAGCAGTTCTTGGCGATCTGCCAGCTCAGGGGAGGCCAGTCTCAGGCCATGCAATAGGGCCTTCATGGCAATGGCACCTCCTCGCTCCTCGCAATCTTCTTCAGCCAGTCTCAGGCAAGAGCACCTCCCTGCGCTTCAGATGCCGCCGCAGCAGCCTCGCCTTCTCCCGAGGCTGGCGCTGGCAGTTTGCGAGCCAGCAGCATACGCAGTGGAGGAAAGACACGCCATGAGGGGCGTCCCAGGACGAGCTGACCAGCGCCCAGAGCCTGCAGATCGCGCGCATATTCCTTCACATGGGCCAAGTCGAGAACAGCAATCTTTCCGCCCGGCTTGAGTACTCGCAGCATTTCGCGCAAGGCCCGATGGCGCTCCTCCTGTCCGTGGATATTGTGCAGTGCAAGACAGGAGACGACGACGTCGAAGCGCTCTGACGGAAAAGGCAGTTGCCGGGCGTCAGCAGTGACGACGCTGATACGCTCCGCCACTCCGGCCAGGCGTGCGTTCTCCTGGGTCACCAAAGGACTGTTGCCGCTCTGATCGCGCATGCTCCAGACATCAATGCCAGTGGCGTGCCCGCTGCGCAAGCGACGAGCCGCTTCGATGAGCAGCATGCCTCGCCCACAGCCGACATCAAGCACCTCTTCATCGCCGCAGAGCACGAGGCAATCAAGCATACGTCGAATCTCCCAAAGCTTCCCAACACGCGAAGTCCAGAGCATGGCCACAGCCTCCCCCAGACAGACGCAGGCCCACACAATACACCAGGCAGCCAGCCAGATCAGATGCAGAGCAATCAGCAGCCATGCGGCTAAACCAGCAAGGAGCAGTCCCACCAGCGTGAGCACACGCACCACCCCGGGGGCATCGATCCCATAATCCGGCTTCCGGTTACCAGGCTGAGTCAGCATAGCTTGGTCCTCCTTTCAGCTCACCCTTGCCAGCAGGGCGCCAGTGAGGCTCTCCGCCCAGCGTAGCAAAAAGATCCTTTTCAACAACCTTATTTTTGCCAATTACTTGGAGAATTTTACCATATCTATGGCAATATGTCAAATATTTTCAGAAAGGTGAGAGAGACAGTGGCAATATTTTGGCCGCTGACTAGAGAGCAAGCGCTCGGGAAGGTGCCCAGGGGATGATATAATACAGCCGAGAGGAGACCTTGATTTTCGTTCCCTGGGAGTTGTGCCAATGACCATCCAATCGATCAGGCCGACCATCCAGTCAATCAATCCGGCAACCGAAGAGGTACTGGAAACCTTCGAACTCTTCACGGACGAGCAGATCCACGCGGCACTCGATCAGGCACGGAGGGCTTTCCTGCAGTGGCGGGACGTCAGTTTCGCAGAGCGCGCCGCCCTCTTCCAGCGCCTTGCCGTCTATCTGCGAGAGCATAAGGAGGAGCTGGGGCGCCTGATTACCCTGGAGATGGGCAAGCCCATCGCCGAGGCCGAGGCCGAGGTTGTCAAGTGTGCCTGGGGCTGCGATTACTACGCAGAGCATGCTGAGCAGTTCCTGGCTGATCAGCCTGCCGAGAGCAGCGCCAGCGAGAGTTACGTAGCCTTCCGACCCCTGGGTGTCGTCCTGGCGCTCATGCCCTGGAATTTTCCTTTCTGGCAGGTGTTCCGTTTCGCGGCGCCAGCGCTGATGGCGGGCAACACGACAGTGCTCAAGCATGCCTCCAACGTTTCGCGCTGCGCTCTGGAGATCGAGCGCGTCTTCCGCCAGTGTGGCTTTCCCGAGGGAGTTTTTCGCACGGTGCTGGTTCGTGGCTCTGAGACAGAGAAGCTAATTAGCGATCCGCGCATTGCCGCTGTGACCCTCACTGGCAGCGCCGAGGTGGGTATGGAGGTAGCCGCCGCCAGCGGGCGCGCGCTGAAGAAGCATGTCCTGGAATTGGGCGGCTCCGACGCCTTCATCGTTCTGGAGGATGCCGACCTCGATGCCGCTGCTGAATGGGCAACACGCTCACGTTTCCAGAATACCGGCCAGAGCTGCATCGCTGCCAAGCGCTTTATTGTCGTGGAGTCGGTGGCCGCCGATTTCGAGCGCCGCTTTGTTGAGGCCGCTTCGCGCCTGCGCATGGGCGATCCTCTGCAGCGGGAGACACAGATCGGCCCGTTGGCCCGCGGCGATTTGCGCGAGACCCTGCGCCGCCAGGTCGAGGAGACGCTGCAGATGGGTGGGCGCCTGCTCCTGGGTGGCAAGCCAGGCTCGGGCCGTGGCTTCTTCTACGAGCCGACGATCGTGACCGGAGTGACGCCGGCGATGCCAATGTTCCGCGAGGAGACCTTTGGCCCGGCTGCCGCGGTGATCTACGCCCGCGATGCAGAGCACGCCCTGGAGCTGGCCAATGCCTCGCCCTTTGGCCTGGGTGGCAATATCTGGACGCGCAATATCGAGCGCGCACGCCAGATGGCTCGCCATTTCGAGACTGGCGGTGTCTTCATCAATGGGATGACTGCCAGCGATCCGCGTCTGCCTTTCGGCGGCGTTAAACACAGCGGCTATGGTCGCGAGCTGTCGATTTTCGGCATTCGCGAGTTTGTCAATATCCAGACGGTCTGGATCGGACCCGCTCGTCAGTAAGTAGGCCACTCTCTTTGAGGGTGAGGAGTGGGTCGTCAGTCGGAAAGTAAAGGCCCGCTCGACCCACTCCTCGCTATGATGTGTAGTAACCTCAGCCTCGGGTGGTCAGTGCACCCGCGCCGCTCTGCCTTCTTAGCTCATCCCAGACTTGCCTCTGCTACCGCGAGAATGCTACAATCAGGGAGCCTGCCGGTAGGAAGAGCTTCGTTGTCCGGCGCACCATTTGAGCGACGGAGGTAGAGACGTAATGAGTGCTGTGAGCGCTGACGAGCGGCAATGGTGGGCAGAAGGCGATACACCGGTTCGCCGCGATTCGCGCGTGACCTATCTGGTTGATGGCCATGCAACGCTTCTCGCCTTCTGCCTGGCCTGCTTCCAAGCCAGAGACTATATTTATCTCGCTCACTGGGGTATTACTCCCTCGATGCCTCTCGTGCGTGGTAGAGATCAGCGCGCCGGACCTGACGATAGCCCCGCTCAGCAAGAGTTGATCGCCGAGCTACGCCTGGCCGGCCTGAGCGAGGAAGCCATCGCCTTCTGGTGCAACCACGAGCTGACCCTTCAGACGGTCCTCGGCTACGCTGTTCAACGCGGCGTTGAAGTACGGGCCTTGCTCTGGGACTGCCCGGAAATTTTCTCGCACTATCACCCTCAGCAAGCCTACGACGAGCTGAGCGCCGTCGGCGTGCTCTGCCTGCTCGATGATAGCTCACGTGGTCTGCTCCATCATCCAGCGGAGGCGCTGCACCAGAAGACCAGCGTGATCGACGGGCGCTATGCCTTCGTGGGTGGTATCGATCCCTTGATCGAGAACGATGGCGAGTTTGATCGCTGGGATATGCATCCTCACCCTCTCTTCACCCCTCTACGTCGCCTGCTAGCTAAACCGGCTTCACCCCATCCCTGGCATGACGCCCATGCCCTGATCGAAGGACCGGCAGCCGCCGACGTCGAGCTGAATTTCCGCCAGCGCTGGAACGATGTGGTGAAGCGCAAGGAGCTTGAGGCAGCCCTGTTGGTGCCGGAGCACCCGCTACCGCCACCGCTCCAGAGTCACACGGTGGTACAGATTGCGCGCACCATCCCTCAGCATACCTACAGCTTTACCCCAGAGGGAGGAATCCAGGGCATCGCACAGCTCTACACAGCGGCCTTCCGCAACGCTCAGCGCCTGATCTATTTGGAGAATCAGTATTTCTGGCTCCGCTCCTTTCTCGGGCTGAACATTTCCTTCATTGGACCGGACAGCCCCGACATGGAGCAGAATATCCGACTGCTCGGGGAGGCCCTGCGGCGCGGTGCACAGCTCGTCATGGTCCTGCCAGACCATCCCAATGTGGGTCGGGCTTTCAGCGATGCTGGTTTGCAGCGTCTGCGCGAGGAAGCCCCCGAGGCCGTCAAGGATGGTCGTCTGCTTGTTTTGACGCTGGCTACCTCCGACCTGGTCGACGGGCAGGTGCACTACCGTCCCATCTATGTCCACGCCAAAGTAGCCTTGGTTGACGATCTCTGGGCGACCGTGGGGTCAGCCAATCTGAACAACCGGGGCATGCGTGATGATACAGAGATGAACGTGGCCACGCTAGATAGCGAGCTGGCTCGTGGTCTGCGTCTCCTCTTATGGGGCGAACACCTCGGTCTGGTTCCCGACGAGGATATGCTGGCCCTCCTGCGCTATCTCGGGCGCCAGCCTTTGCGTCCCGCACGGCAGGCGCGGGCCCGTGATCTTTTCGCAGAGCTGGAGCGTCGTCTGGGCCAGAGTGAGCAAGGGCTACTGCTCCTGGCAGAGCAAGCGCGCGCTAATCTCGAACGCTACCGTGCTGGTCAGCTGCTGGTCGGGCACGTCCTCCCCTATTTGACAGCGGAAGAGGCCAGAGAGCAAGGTCTTACCTGCGATGAAGCTCAAGGCTGGATTGAGCAGGAAAAGCCCTCTGGACCCGCGGCATAAGAGGACGGCGGGGACCGGGCCCCCGAGGAGAGCACGCCAGCACAGCGCTGATCGACTGTGCTGCGGCTCTCGCTCGCCCTTCCTTATCGCTTACGCTCAGCTGCGCGCTTGAGTCAGCAGAAGCGGCTAAATCAGTTCGAAATAGCGACGGCGCTCCCAGTTGGTCACTGCACGTTCAAATTCGCTGACCTCCCAGCGCCGTGTCTCCGCAAAGTGCTCCACGAATTCGCTGCCGAAGTACTCGCGTGCCACCTCGCTCCTCTCAAAGAGATCGGTTGCTGTCGTCAGATTGCGCGCCAGCGAGTGGATAGGAGCGATCTCAGAGGCGCGGGCAATCGTCGCCGGATCGTAGGCATTTCCTCGCAGAGCCGGACCCAGCTCCAGCTTACGCTCAATACCGTAGAGACCACCCGCCAACATAGCGGCAAAGACCAGGTAGAAGTTGGCATCGGCGCCCGGCACACGGTTCTCAATGCGAATGGCTCGCGGACCATTGTTGATGACACGCACGGCGCAGGTACGATTATCCCAGCCCCAGGTGGTATTGAGCGGCGTCCAGGTGCCGACGACATAACGCTTGTAAGAATTGATCGTCGGGGCATAGAGCGCCATCAGGCCCGGCATGGACTCCAGCACGCCAGCCAGGAAATGGCGCATGGTCGCCGACATATGACCCTCCGCCTCCTCATCCCAGAACAAATTGCGCTCCATATCCAGGTCCCAGAGGCTCATATGCGAGTGACCACTGCTGCCGTCCTCCTGGTCATGCCACTTCGCCATGAAGGTTGCTGCATAGCCCATCTGATAGCAGATCTCCTTGATCCCCGTTTTAAAGAGCATCGTGTAATCGGCAGCAACCAGGGCGGGTTGATAGCGCAGGTTCATCTCGTACATGCCGGGGCCATGCTCGCGATTGTAGCCCTCCACGGCAATACCGTAATCGCGCATCATCCGCGCAATGCGGCCCAGCAAATGATCATCGGCACTGGCCTGGCTGATAGCATAACAGTTCATGCCCGGGTTGAGCGGCGTTAGATTGGGTCCGAAATCCTTCTCGCGCAGGGAGACCTGACTCTCGCGGAAGAGGCGAAACTCCAGCTCGGCAGCCGCGGCCACGTTGTAGCCAAGCGAGCGCGCGCGCTCAACGAGCTGGTTGAGCAGGTAACGCGGCGAGAGCTTCACCGGCTCGCCTGTCTCGGTCCAGAGATCACAGATACAAGAAGCGACATGCTCTTCCCAGGGGACCAGCGCAAAGGTCGAGAGATCAGGGCGCATGACCAGGTCGGTGAAGCCACGCTCCCAGTTGCTAAATCTGAGATTGGGCAGGACATTTTCGGCTATATCCCAGCCAAAGAGCACATCGCATTGTGCAAAGCCATCGTTGAGCGCATGCAAGAAATAGGTGGCATCGACGCGCTTGCCGCGGTAGACCCCTTCCATATCGGGAGTTCCGATTTTGACGTACTCCAATTTGCCATCGCGCACAAGCTGCTCAATCTGAGCGAGTTCCATTCGATCTCCGTCCTTTCTTCAGCAACTGAGGGCTGGCGCCTCGTTGATTCTCTCCAGGGAGCCAAACAGACGGCTGAGGTATCGAGGCATTGGTTGCAGAGTAGCATGCCCGGCCTGGACCGTCAAGGGCCGAAAGAGCGGGCCGTTGTCTTACTTTCCTAGGACCTCCCTCTCTTTTCCTCTTGAACAGGTATGCTAGACTAGAACCGGTGTCGCTGAACTACGATAGAACGGAGAGATACATTTCGATGCAACGCACGCCGCTTAACGACGACGAGCAGCGCGCTTATCCGCCTGCCTCTTCTCCGCGGCAGGCTCCCCAGTACGCCAGACAACGGGCCCAGAGATCCCGTCGGTTGCCACCTCTCGATGACTCTGAGCCATCATCGACGATCAGCACCCCACCCTGGACACGTGTCTCTATCCCGAAGCGCCGGGCCTCGCTGCGGGCCAGCCGAGGCGTCGGCCAGGCAGGCTCTGCCGCCCCGGGACTAAGCAGCGCTTCCCGCTCAGATCCCAGCCTGGACAGGCAGCAAGGCCAGGGCCCAGAGACACGCTCTACACGGCAACCAACCCAGCGCACAAGCGGAAGTCAACGCAACGTCTCTGACTGGCCAGTTTTCGATGACGATGAGTCGATGGCTTCAAGCCAGCAGCGCCGTCCTCCATCTCCCACAGCCAGCACCGGCAGAATGCGCGCGGTCTCCCCCCCCCCCCAGCCCCCCCCCACGGCAGCTTCGCCTCCACCAGAAT
>NZ_JADGIA010000338.1 GCF_019683635.1 Thermogemmatispora sp.
GGTTTTTTTACCCATGATGTCTTACGAGGATTACCAGGATCGTGTTCTTACCTGCCGTGATTGTGGTCAGGACTTTGTCTTCTCTGCCGGCGAGCAGGCCTTCTTCGCCAGCAAGGGGTTAACCAACCCCCCGGCGCGCTGCCCTGACTGCCGCGCCGCCCGCCGCAACGGCTCCCGAAGTCAGTCTTCGCCCCGTTCCTCTCGGGAGCAGTACGAGGCTGTCTGCTCCAACTGTGGACGACAAACGACCGTTCCTTTCCTCCCCCGCGAGGATCGTCCCGTCTACTGCAGCGATTGTTACCAGGAGGTTCGCTCCTCCCGTGGCGGGCGTCGCGATGAAAGCCGGAGCTATAGCTACTCGGGCAGCTATGAGGGAGGCCACGGGCGCGGGCGTGAGCGCCGCGGTGGGCGCCGCTGGTAGCTAACGCTCCCGCCTTTCTCGCTGTCTGGCTGAGGCTCTGGCTCTTCGGCGACAGCCAGCATTCGCTCTAGCGCTTCTTGGCGCCGCCTGGCTCTGCCCGTCACCAGCAGTCCCTCAACCTCCACAGCAGGCAGGAACGAGCTATCCTACACAGCTGGTTGATCCGCTCACAGCAGAACTCAGGAGGCAGGACAGAGGTCAGCTACTTCTGCCCTGCCTCGCTTTTCGCTCAGGCTGCTCAGACAGCCGCCTGGCCCCAATCCCTTGCTTGCATAGTCTGACTGGCCCGCGTCCGCAAGGCAAGGTCGTGTCAGTTGCTGGTGTGGCAGCAGCCGGTTCCTTCTTGGGCAACCCGGGCGATGCCTGGCGGCTGGCTGTCTACCTCCACTTAGCAAAGCTGAGCTGAGCTGAGCTGAGCCAAGACGGCCAGGCACACCCTAACGTTGACCTTTCCAGGAGCTCTCTAAGACAATCTGGAGACAACCTGCGCTGCATCCCAGTCGGCTTGAAAGGTCGTCTGTAATGTCGCCAGCACCTTCCCATCGGCCACCAGGATGCCCACCTCGCGATTGCTCTCCAGACCCGGCGGCGAGCAGTTTTCCGAGCCAACAAAGGCCTCTCGCCCGTCTACAACGAGCATTTTGGCATGCATATAGAGCTGGCCATCCTCGCGCACCGCTACTCCGCCCTGCAGCAGCGTGGCAATGCCCTCGGCATTGGGATCATTTCCCTCGCGCGGGGCCGGCAAAACGACTTGCACCCTCACACCCCGTTGCTCCGCCGCGACCAGAGCGGCTTCGATCTGCTGATCCCGCATCTCTTCCTCTTCAACGAGCAATGTCTGCTGCGCCTCGCCAATCAGTCCCTGCAGGGCGGTCCGCGCGTTGCCCGGGCTAATAACGAGGTTGGCATCGTCGATCAGCGAGCCGCTGGCCGTGCGCTGCCAATCGGCCTCAAAGAGCGCCTCCAGGTTGCTCACGTCCCTGGTCCAGGGATCAATAATGCCATACTCGCGGTTGGCAACACTGCGATTCCCTCCCAGAGCGGCCCGCGTGAAGTTGCCGGTCATGATATAGGCGCGCTCTCCATCTACAATCATCAGTTTGGCATGGGTGAGTGGGAAAGCAGGATTCGCATAGCGCGCCTCAACGCCAGCAGCGCGCAGTTGCTGCATGGTTCCATCAGGAGAGCCACCACCGTAGGGATGAGGCTCCAGCATCACACGGACCGTCAGGCCCCGCCTGGCCGCTCCCTCCAGGGCCTGAATGACGCTGCGGTCGGTGAGGAGATAGATCTCGACAGCCAGTGAGCGCTGAGCCTCAGAGATAGCCTGCAGAATAACCTGTTCACCGGCTTGCGGCTCGACAAAGATCTGAACGCCCTTGACCCCGGGACCGGGCGCAACAGCAGCCGGTGGAGAGGAGAGAGGGACGGCAGGCGACTGACGCGCCGCCAGGGCTGTTGCTCCTGTGCCCGGCGGCAGTAGAGGCTGGAGAAGGACCGAGAGCGTGAGCGAGAAGAGAATGGCCGGCAGCCATTGCCGGCCTCTGCTCTGAAGATGCGACATTGCCATGCCTCCTGGCTTCAAGGATGGGTGTGTGATGCTAGCTATGGCCTGCGTGCGTTGCTGGACCTGCTGATCGCCCAGCAATGGCGCACCAGCTAGATGAACTACAGCCAGTATAGTTGGCTGTTCCAAGGCCAGAGCAGAGATGGACGGCCCGCAGCGATCACCCCCGGCAGGAGACAGCTGACAGCACCGCCTGACCGCTGCACCCACCAGCCCAGCCATGAAAAGAGGGCGGAGCGCCATTGCTCCGCCCTTGCCGAATGGATTGGAGGCAGGCTCATAATGAGCCACCACTACCGCTCAGGAGGCTCGCTTAGGAATGTGTATCGTTCAGGGCAACGTCGTCGACAAAGAAGTTGGTGACCAGTGACGAATCGGTCGTCCCCTGGAAGTAGACCTGAATCTGTTGTCCATAGTAGCTGCTCAGCGCCGAGGTCAGATCAAAGGTGTACTGCGTCCAGCCCGAGGCATTGGCATTACACCTGGTCTGCACGGTCGTGATCGTCGAGCCACTGGAGGTGCGAATGCGCGCGTAGAAGTAGTCGTAGCAGGTACTGCCCGACTCCTGCGTGCTGATGTAGAGCCAGTAGCTTAGAACCACCTTGGTCGTGGTGCTGGGCAGGGTGACCGTCTGCCAGATCTGATCATTGCAGCCGTTATAGCCGCAGAGGTAGGCACTGTAGCTGCCCGTATGGGGATTCGTAGGGTCGACGATCTCATAGCCTCCGGAGGAAGATTCCTGCCAGGGGGAGCTACCGCTCTCGAAACCAGGGTTGCTCAGCAGCTGCGTGGTGGTGCCGCCACCGCCACCGCCGCCACCGCCGCCA
>NZ_JADGIA010000339.1 GCF_019683635.1 Thermogemmatispora sp.
TCAGCAGGCGGTGGCTGAGATGCAACAGGAGGACTGCTGCGCCCTCTGGACCTTGCTCACCGTCTGGGGGCACGCCCCGGAAGGGTAGCGATCGTGTTTTCTTCGAGGGGAGTGGTCAGCTCTGACCAGATATCCGGTCAGCAGGGACGCCTCCCGCGGTGGGAACGCATCATAAGGGCACCGCCCAGAGCGCTGCTGCTGGGCACTAGTGGAGCGTGGAAGAGTCGAGCAAGCCCCGCTTCACCGGCTGCTTCCGCCCGCATGCTGTCTGGTGGGGGCGTTGGCCCGGAGATAGAATTACCAGAATAACCGGACGGGCCAGGCGGAGTGAGAAGCGAGAAAGGGACAGGTAGCAGGGAGTGATCACAACGGTGGCCCTTCGAGCGAGTGATGGCCCCACAGCAACGGCACTTCTCATGAGTGGGAGCGGAGCCCGTACTGTCGCCCCCTCCCTGCATCGCGCACTCCCTCTCCCAAAAATACACAAAAAAGGCTCAGACACTCCGAGTAGGGAGAATCCTGCCAGTGGGGAATACCTTGGACAAAAGATGACTGGAGGGAGGGACTGTCGAGGGATGGCTCTCTCCTATTTCTGGTTTCTGGGAGAAGGAGGCCGTCCTCAGACGGAACGGGGGTCTGGTCTCCCGCGGTCTTGATCATCTTTACTATTGCTATTGCTGGGGTCCCCCTTGAGGTCACGCTGGCCGGCCAGGTTGTTGGGTCACTCGCAGGCGAGGCCGCTTCAGTAGTCGGAACACTAGCGATCTGGTGATCCATGATGCCGCGCAGCGGCGCTCCCAACAGGGTCTGAACATGAGCGTTGACTTTATTTATGCGCTGCTGACTCCTGCCTATAAGCTTTCTTTGCCTCTCTCAGGGAGAGAACGCAAGAAAGCGGGCGATCCCATCCACGGCCCAACCCCGCGCAAGAGAGTCTGCTACCCTCGTAGTGAGGAGAAACGTTCTGCCATGAACCTCCCCACTGGGTCGCTGCGATGCTCGAACGGGCGTGACAAGGCACCTCTTGTCTGGGATCGGCCTTGGGAACTGCCTCAACCAGAAGTCTTCCCCTGGACAGGCAACGAATATGGAAGCCATTGCTCCCTATCAGGTTGAGACCCCAGCCGAACCCATTGGGGAGAAGATAGCAAGCAGTGATTGAGGAGAAACCCACCAGGCCGTGGCCTTTGATGGAGAACAAGTTCTTCTCCTGAATGGGCGACTACTCAGGTCGAACTGGCCATATTCAAACAAGCTCAACGCTATCCCGCAAGCGAACATCGATATGAAGAAGGAAGAGTCACGCCGCCCTCAGAAGCTTGAAAGATCAAAGCAGAAGCAACTCAGGAAACTCAACCACCAAATCAAAAGAGGTTGAACCCAAGTAGACCACGCGACTCATCACCACACTGCCTCAGACAGGCGTGCGGACGCTGATCATCGATGATATGCAAGACATCAGGCAGAACAATGATATTCGCTCTGCGAAGAAGCAAAACATCCATCAGTGGTTGGATGGCAGGACGCGCCATATGCTTACATATCAGGCCGAGAGGCTTGCAATGAGCGCCGTCTTGCAAGAAGAAAGATACACGGGCACGACGAGCCCAGCGTGTGGACAGCGAGGCAAGAGTGCGGTACAAGGGCAGTTATTCCAGTGTCCTCGGTGCCAGTGGGTCTGTCACCGTAATAGCGGTGGCAGCACCAACATCTGGGCAACGTATCAAGGGGTATTGAGACGCTGCAGCGCCGGCGTTCTTGGGTCGTCAGCTGGTGCCAGGAGAGCACTGACAGGGCCAATCTACAGCAGGGGATGTTCCAAACAAGTACGCGCCTGCTTGTTGGTGCAGAAACGGCGCCAGGCCGCTGTAGACAGCAACCCGCGTAGCGCCATGCCTGGCGAGTCTCCCAGCTCCAGCGGCGACTCAACGCGCATGCTCCCCAGCAGGTGATAGGTTGTCAGTATGCGCCCTCCTTCCAGGTGAAGATGTGCGCGTTCGTGAGCAGAGCCTCCTCTCTGGACGGGACGGAGAACGGCGCTGTGCCAGGATTGCACCTCTGCCCGTATGCACTCAGATCATAAGGATGGCAGGGCCGATACCAGCACTGGTAAGGGAGTACCACGTGACATAGCACGCACTCACGCTTCAGCACAATGTGCTCATCACTATAGATGTTGGCCCGAGCAAACGTCAACCTCGGCCCGCAGTCGTCGAGCACCTGCAGCGTTCCCTGAAACGGAACCGTCTCCTGACGTGAAGTGGTCAGCAATAGGAAGGTGCCGGCGGCGAGCTCCGCGCTCTGCTGCGGAGGCTCCAGGATCTGGATGAAACCGCCGTGTTTGCCCAGGTATAAAAACATGTTGCTTCCTCGCACTGGCAAAGACTGTCCACACCGCGGTGACGGTCAGCAGAAGTGCCAGGGCTATCAAGGCGCAGAGGAACCCGAGCTGATAAGATGGATCGATCAGCAAGGCTGGAAACAGCCCACGGAGGGCCGGGGCTGGAGCCAGTCCTGTGCTCAAAGCCACCACCCCTAAGCCAGCATTGCGCAATAAGGAGCGGGGGAAAGAGCTAACCTTCCCCGGGTCAGCTTCTCCAAAACAATGACAAGGCAGAGGAAGGTGGCGCCACCAAGCGCTAGCCAAGGCGGCAGAAAACACCAGGAGTAAGATAAGCAAAGCGGAAGCCATCCAGCGGGCTGCTATTCCGAGCAGCAAAGCCAGGGCGCAGCCTATCTCGACTGCTGGCAACAGTCGCGCCAACTGG
>NZ_JADGIA010000340.1 GCF_019683635.1 Thermogemmatispora sp.
GTTGCCGCTGTGCTTTCTGGTGGAGGGGGTGGTGGCGCTGGTGGCATGGGGGCTGGTGAGCGTGCTTTTGGTCTGGCTGTATGAGATAGCGCCAGACGAAGGAGGGGGTTCGGTGCAGAAGGAGGAAGGGAGAGGTGGGGAGGCAGAGGTAGCGCGGCTGGTGCTGGCTGGAGGTCCGGGCTTTGCGTGGTTGCTGGGACCGATGCAGTGGGTGGCGTGGCCAAGCGTGCCAAAGCTGGGTCCTGACATGCCCCAGCTGCTCAGTTGGCTGTGGCGAGGGGTGAGGGTAGTAGAACTGGTCCTGGCGGGAGCGTTTGTGACAGGGCTGCTGGTGCTGGAGCTGCGCATGGGCTGGCGGCTGATGCCGGGGCTGGTCCGCCAGAGCAGGTGGGTGCTGCCGCGCTGGTGGCGGGGGTGGAGAGCCTCAAGAGGGGGAGCCAGGAGCGTGGGCTCGCTGGTGCTGTGGCTGCTGGCAATCGTCATGGGAGTGGGCGGCTCGCTGTGGCTGCAGCAGGGGCTGCTCTGGCGGCTGAGTCTGAGCGCGCTGCAGCTGGGGCTGGGAGCGCTGAGTTTACGGTTGCTGGTCTGGTTCACGTGTGGTGATCCTGAACGCCGTGCGCGTTTCTGGCCATTGTCGCGAGTGGGGATCTCGGTGCTGGTGCTGGGAACTGGAGGGTTCTTCGCGCTGGCGATGGTGCAGATCTGGTTCGATCTCTGGCCTGCCAGAGTGGAGCTGGCTCTGCCTGGGGGTGGCTGGCAGGTGGTGATGGTGGTGCTGCTGCTACGGCTGGCCCTCTGGTGTTTTCGGGGCGCAAGTGGCAGATCTTGGAGCTGATCTAGGGAAGGCGGCAGGAAGAAGAGCCCAGCTCTAAGGTGAGAGAGACCAGTGCTGAGTTGAGCCGTCCAGCCACCTTGAGGAGGCTCCCCCCCTGACTACGTATTCGCGAGGAGCGCTTGCCTCCCTGGCCTGCTTCTGGTACTGCTTTGGGACAGGGACCTGGGCACGATGGTGCTGGCCTGCTGACCAGGAGGTCCTTTATGAAGGAGAGATCAGAGAGGGAGCATATGAAGCAGCGAGAGCGATTGTGGGGCCAGCGTGTCAAAGCACGTCGACTTTCTGGCAGGAGCTCTGCCCCTTGTGGTGATGGGAGCGCTGAAGAGGCTCGTCCCTTTTCCTGAGAACTGGCTGATGGTGCCGGGTCTGGAGTGGGGCGTAGCAGTGCTGGCAGCTGTGCCATTAGAGGCGACTCCCTGTGCTGCGGCCCAGCTGCAGGTGCACGTCACCAGACTGGCTGGGCATCTTGTCAGGAGTGAGCCGGCAACGCTCTATGTAGGGGGAGGCCCCTGGCTCTATGCGCTGGATGCTGGCAGTGGATTCCCGCGCTGGTGCCGGGTGCTGCGGTGGAAGGGACCCTCCCAGCAAAACCCGTTAATGGGGTTCGGTGCGATCAGACACGTCGGGCAAGAGCTGTACGCTGGCATACAGTATGGCTATCTGCTGGTGCTGGACGCGCAAAATGGGGCGATTCGCTAGGGGGTAGAGATGGAGGCGGGCCCGGAGTTCTGGATGGAGCCGGCGGTGGATGAGGTAGCTGGGCAGGTATATGGGGTGGATGTGTCGAGTGTGAAGGCGCTGAATCTGAGTGATGGGCAGGACCGGTGGAGCTATCGGTTGCCGCAGAAGCGGGCTGGTGAGACAATAACGGGCGCCCGTCTGGCCCCAGTAGTAGGGGAAAAGGTGATCTATGTGGTGGGGGATGATTTAGGGACGGTGAAGGGAAGGGCCGCGACCGTGGTGGCACTGGATGTGAGCACAGGGAAACCGCGGTGGACCCGGAGCTTCCCGGAAGGGGGAGCTGAGGCGTATCCGTTGCGGGTGCCGCAGGCGCTGCTGCTAGGGGAAGGAGTGCTCTGCTTGGATTTGAACGATGAGATCTTTGGGATGCGTGCTAGCGATGGGCGGCAGCTCTGGCAGGTGAACAGCTCGCGATGGAAGGACTACCAGCTGATTGGAGTGGGGCAGGGCAGGCTGTATGTGGCGAAAGAAGAAAATCAGGAGGGAAAGATACAGGTGAGTGGGCTGCGGCTGGAGGATGGCCAGGTAAGTTGGTCGGTCGAGCTGGCTGGAGAGTCCGACCGATTCGCGGCGCCGCTGCAAGGAGTGATGGAAGGGCAGGTGTTGTATCTGGTGGATGGACAAGGGAGGGTGGAGGCGCTGGATGAGCAACGCGGGCGAGTGCTCTGGCAAAGGGGGTTGATGCAGGAGAGTGTGGGAGGGTTGCTTCCTTCCCGGCTAGTGGTAGGTGGAAGTGATGTTTATGTGATTACTATGCAAAAGAATGTAAATGACCAATTTGTGTTGAATGACATAGATAAATCCAGCGGGCAAGAGACATGGAAGGTGGATCTGCCATTGCCTGAGGTGAAGGGATGGATAATGCCAGTGCTAGCAATGTGAGAATAGTGAAAGTGTATGAATAGAGAGAAGCAGCGCCTGGCGCTGGCCTGGGTTAGGAAGGAAGGTCAGGCGGGGCACCTGCCGGGGAGCTGGGACTGTGATGGAATCTACTGTCAAGGTCCGGCGGTAGGGCAGTTCCTGACGGCGGAGACGGTTCAGGGGAACAAGCGAGGGCAGGACCCGTCTGCGTACGTAGGAGGCAACCCGGAGACGCGGACCGATCTGGCGGGACAGATGGAGGCGCTCCCAGGAGGAGGGGGTGGGAGCAGGGTGCCAGCGCCGGCGCCAGTGGTTGATGT
>NZ_JADGIA010000009.1 GCF_019683635.1 Thermogemmatispora sp.
CCCAGCGGCTACGCCTGGATCTTTCCGCGGGGGCAGGGGCGGGTTCGCGTCGGGGTGGGAGTGATTCATCCAGATAGCGAGGATGATGCGCGCCTCTATCTGGAGTATCTGCTCCGCGAGGAGCCGCGCCTGCGTGACAAGTTACGCGGGGCCAGTCCTGTCGAGTATCACACGGGCCTCTTCCCGGCGGAAGGGCCAGTGGAACGTTTCTCCACCGCTGGCCTCTTGCTGGCGGGCGATGCCGGGGGGCAGGGGTCGACGCTGGTAGGCGAGGGCATTCGCTTTGCCATCTACGCCGGGTGGCTGGCTGGGGAGGTTGCGGCGGAGGCGATCGAGGAGGGTAACACCTCGGCGGCTTTCCTGGAGCGCTTTGACCGTCGCTGGCGGGCGCGCTTTGGGCGCGAGATGGAGCTTGCCTATTTGATCAACAGGCACATTGCGGCCTACCGTGATGAACAGTGGGACGATGCCTTAGTCTTGCTCCGGCGTCTGACACCGGCCCAGTGGGCCCAGGCTATGCGTGGCGAGTTCACCGCGGGCCTGCTCATGGGAATTATGGCGCGCAGCCCGCGCCTCGTCGCCAGCGGTGGCCGGCGCCTGCTGGAGCGTCTTCTGGAGCGCCTGGGTCAGGGGGCCAGTGCGGGCTGAGCGCAGGCTGGTCTCCCCCTGACTACTCGCTGGCGAGACCGATATCTGGACTTTCCGGCGGGGCAGGACGGCAGCGCTGACAGGGGCGGTAGCCAAGGCGCTCGGCCTCTTCTGGCGAACGCAGGGGCTGGCGGTGTTCTGGGGCGATCCGGCGCGCGTAGCGACAGGTCGGGAAGCAGTAGACATGGGTGGTCGTACTGCCGATGTAGCGCACTCCCCTGGCGGCGAGCTGCTCCAACAGGGTCAGGTCGATTCCCTCGGCCTGCAGCAACGCCCGTTTGTTGAACGGGCCGCCCAGGCTGTAGTTGCCGATCTGGCAATCGCTGCGCACCACGCGGTGGCAGGGGATCAGCAGCGGGATAGGGTTGCGTGCCAGGGCGTTGCCCACGGCCCGTACGGCGTGTGGCTGCCCGATCTCGCGCGCTACCCAGGCGTAGGGGCGCACCTCGCCAGAGGGGATCAGCAGTGTCCGGCACAAGACCGCCTGTTCGAAGGGGCTGCGACCGCGCAGATCGAAAGGCAGATGGGCCGTCTGACCGGTCTGCAGGGCTGACTCGATCTCTCCGACCCAGGCTGGAGCCTCGGCGGGATCGAGTGGAAAGATGGGCCGTCCAAACTCCGCACGGAAGCGAGCCTCGAAGCTGGCGGCATCCTCTGCGTGATCCACGGCGGAGATCCCGCGTGCATTCAGTGCCACGAAGACCGGTCCGATCGGCGACGAGAAGCGCAGGTAGCCGTCAGCCAGCCCGACTCGAAACAACACGCGGGAGCGCAGGGCTGGTGGAGGTGAGGCCTCCTGCTGGAAAGTGCGCAGCTCGCGGACCAGTTGTCGCGCTTGTGATAGGCTGCGAGACTGTTGCTCAGTCATAGAGCACCTCACGAGCATGGTGTTTGGCAAGCACCTGGCGCAGCTGCGCCAGGCCACGATGGACTCTGGCCTTGACGGTGCCAATCGGTTGATTGAGCAGGTGCGCCAGCTCTGGATAGCTCAGCCCCTCGATGTGGCGCAGCACAATCACCTCACGGTAGGCGAGCGGCAGTGTCAGAAGCGCCTGTTGCAGCAGGAGCTGGCGCTCACGCGCTTCCAGGAGGGCCTCGGGCCCTTCGGCGGGTGCACTCTCTAGCTCCTCGTCTGCGTCAGTGCCCACCTGTTCCAGAGAGACACAGGTCGGCAGGTGGCGGAGCTTGCGCAGTCGATTGCGCGCTACATTGAGCACAATCTGATAGAGCCAGGCGCGCAGAGCCAGATTGCGCACCTGCTCGACAGAATAGCCGCTGAGCGCGTGATAGGCGCGCACAAAGGCATCCTGAGTAATCTCCTGCGCCTCCTCATAGCTCCCACTCAGCCGTAGAGCGAAGGCAAAGAGGCGCTGTTCATAGTGCAGCACTACCTGCTCGAAGCAGCGGTCGAGGTCGGCAAGCAAGCTATTCAACAGCGCCTGCTCTTGGTGAATGCCTGCCACATCAGCATGATTCATGGGCATGGCCCTGCTCCAGACCCCGGCCTATTCTGGACTCCTGCCCCGATAGGCCCGATCTCAGGTGTTTGCTAGCTCTGGGAATGAAGGTGAAAGCCGGCTTCACTGCTTGTACTGGCCTCCTCTCCTTTATGCCTCACTCCTGTTCAGGTAGGCGTGTTTTTGCTCTTGACTCTGCTCCTTATAACACCTGGCTGACGGGAAAGGTTGCATGGCCGGGAAGGCATCGTTGCCTGTGTGGTTCTCAGTTTACCACCGCATGCAGGGGCCTGGGGGTGACCCCACTCTGGATCGCAGTCGCCGCAGTCGCTCAGGTGCCTCAGAGCCAGGAGAGCAGGGCCAGGCCAGGCCAAGCCAGCGAAGCGTCACACGGAGGTCTGGAGGACAGACTCAGGAATAGAGCAGTGTCCCAGCTGTGTTTTTATAAAATGTAACCTGGGGTTCCGCACTCCACTATCACCGTATTCCCAAGGAGCTATCTCAGTGGAAGGACACGCTACCGCTTCGACTATTACCCAACAGCAAATCAAGGTATATGCGACAAGCTGGTGTGGTGATTGTCGTAGAGCAAAGCGCTGGCTCGACGAGCACCACATTGTCTATGACTACATCGATATAGAAAAAGACGAGCAGGCTGCAGCCTACGTTATGCAGGTCAATGGCGGCCTGCGCAGCGTCCCCACCATCGTCTTCCCCGACGGCTCCGTTCTCGTGGAGCCTTCGAACCGCGAGCTGGCGCAGAAGTTCGGTCTCAGCTAAAGGGGAGCCAACGCGCTGGATCGCCATCACAGAGCCGGGCCAGGGCTAGCCGCTCAGCGCCGTAGTGATCCCGGGTGCCTTCTCCTCGTCCCCCGTGCGGTCAGGCGTTGGGGAACCCAGGCACAGAAAGCGCTGGCAGCTAGCCTGGTAGCCTGCATCCTCTACCTTCTGACTGAACGGCGCCGAGCCTGGGGTAAGCCTGTCCCACCCGGCGGGCCAGATGTGATAAGATCTAAACGATCAGTCCTTGCCCGTCTCCTGAATTGTGTTCCCCGCTCGGGAGAGGTGTCAGTCAGGCGGTGGCCTCGCCAGCGAGATTCACGGCGCTCTGGGCGACCGACAGCTTACCGACAGCTTCAAGCGGGGAGCCAGGCAGACAGGCAGCAGCGGCGAGACGATCGATGTTGAGAGGAGCAGGAACCCTGACCATGCAAGAAAGAGAGCAGAAGCGAGCAACCCTTGATCCTGCCCAACAAGAGCAGGCCACCGGCGACATGGACCCGGCCAGCTTTCGCCTCTACGCCCACCAGGTGGTCGACTGGGTTGCCGATTATCTAGAGCACGTCGGCGACTATCCCGTACTTGCGCGCACGCAGCCGGGCGATATCCGGCGGGCCTTACCAGCCCAGCCGCCGCAGCAGCCCGAATCGATGCAAGCCATCCTCGCCGACTTTGAGCGCATTCTTCTTCCCGGCATCACCCACTGGAACGCGCCTGGCTTCATGGGCTTCTTCGGCATTACCGGCTCCGGCCCGGGCATTCTCGGCGAACTGCTCGCCGCGGCCCTCAACGTTAACGCCATGCTCTGGCGCACTTCCCCGGCTGCCACGGAGCTAGAGCAAGTGGCGCTCGACTGGCTGCGCCAGATGCTTGGTCTGCCCGAGCCGCTCTTTGGCGTCATCAATGATACCGCCTCCGCCGGCACCCTCTACGCCCTGGCGGCGGCGCGCGAAGCCCTCAGCGATCTCCAGATCCGTCAGCGCGGCATGAGTGGGCGGCCCGAGGTGCCGCGTCTGCGTTATTATGCCTCTCAGGAAGCACACTCTGCTGTCGATAAGGCTGGCATCGTCCTGGGCGTTGGTCTGGAGGGCCTGCGCAAGATTCCCGTCGACGATGAGTATCGCATGGACGTTGCCGCCCTGGAGCGAGCCATCGAGGAGGACCTGGCCGCTGGCTGGCGGCCCTTCGCCGTTGTTGCGACCGTTGGCACCACTTCCACCACCAGCGTCGACCCGGTGCCGGCCATTGCTGATCTCTGTGAGCGCTACGGCCTCTGGCTGCACATCGATGCCTCATACGCCGGCTCTGCCGCGCTGCTGCCGGAGTATCGCCATATTCTGGCCGGCTGCGAGCGCGCCGACAGCTTTATTGTCAATCCCCACAAGTGGCTCTTCACGCCACTGGATTGCAGTGTCTTCTTCACGCGCAAGCCTGAGATTGTCAAGGCCACCTTCAGTCTGGTGCTGGAGATTCTGCGCACCGACGAGGAGGCTCCCAATCTCATGGACTATGGCATCTCGCTCGGGCGGCGCTTCCGCGCGCTGAAGTTGTGGATGATTATGCGCTACTTTGGGCAGGAGGGCCTCCAGGCGCGTCTACGTGAGCACATTCGCCTCGGGCAGCTTCTGGCCCAGTGGATCGATGAGGCGCCCCATTTCGAGCGCCTGGCACCCGCTCCCTTCAGCACCGTTTGCTTCCGGGCCCATCCGCGCGGGCTCGACGACGAGGAGCAGCTGACGGCTCTCAACGAGCGCCTCCTCAATCGCATCAACGGAGCGGGGCACTACTTTCTCTCGCATACCAGGCTGCGCGGCAGATATAGTCTGCGGGCCGCCATCGGCAACCTGCGTACCAGCGAGGAGACCGTGCGTGGGCTGTGGCAAGAGCTGCGGGAGGGGCTGGAGGCCGAGCTGGCCCGGCTCTCCTAAGCTGCTTAAGGAGAGCGGATAAGGCCGATCAGGAGAGAAGGAAGGAGGCGGAGGCCAGCATGAGCCTGCGGCATCCAGGGCTACGTACCGATCTGATCTATCTGGACTACAATGCCACTACGCCGGTTGATCCTGCCGTCGTTGAGGCCATGCTCCCTTACCTGCGCGAGCATTTTGGTAATCCCTCCAGCGCTCACAGCTATGGCTGGGCGGCCCATCAGGCCCTCGAACGCGCGCGGTCTGAAGTAGCTGCGCTGCTCGGCTGCACCCCAGGAGAAATTATCTTCACTGGGGGCGGCTCCGAGAGCGACAACCTGGCCATTCGGGGGGTGGCCCTGGCGCGGCGGGAGCAGGGTAACCACATCATCACCCAGGTCACCGAGCATCCAGCTGTGCTCAATACCTGTCGCGCGCTGGAGCGGCTCCACGGTTTCCGCATCACCTATCTGCCGGTCGACGAGTACGGGCGCGTCTCCCCAGAACAGGTCGAGCGGGCGATGGATCAGAGCACAGTGCTGGTCAGCATCATGCACGCCAACAATGAGACCGGCACCCTGCAGCCGCTGGCTGAGATCGCGGCCATTGCTCATCGTTACGGCGCGCTCATGCACAGCGATGCGGCCCAGAGTGTGGGCAAGATCCCCACTCCCGTCGCTGAGCTGGGTGTAGATCTGCTTACGGTGGCCGGGCACAAGCTCTACGCCCCCAAGGGTGTCGGCGCCCTCTATGTGCGTCGCGGTCTGGGTCTTGGCCTGGAGCCGATCGTTTATGGGGGAGGGCAAGAGCGTGGCCTACGAGCTGGAACCGAGAATGTGGCGGCCTGTGTGGCCCTGGGCGCTGCCTGCCGTCTGGCGGCGGAGCGTCTGCCCTCGGAGAGGGCGCGGCTGCAGCGCCTGCGCGACTTGCTCTGGCAGCGCCTGCGCGAAAACCTGGGCGAACGTGTCCAGCTCAACGGCCATCCCGATGAGCGTCTGCCCAACACGCTCAATGTGAGCGTCAGTGGTCTCAGCGGCGAGGAGATCCTGGCGGCTACGCCTGAAGTGGCCGCTTCCACCGGTTCGGCCTGTCATGAGGGCAGCGCCGACCCGTCGCCCGTTCTCCTGGCGATGGGCCTGAGCCGTGAACGCGCCCTGGGCGCCCTGCGCCTCACACTCGGACGTTGGAGCAGCGTTGACGAAGTCGAACGGGCCGCCGTCTCGCTGCTGCGCAGCATCGGCGCCCTGGCCCGCAATGTGCGTCCCTAGGGCCTGTGAAGGCTGGTTCCTGGCGCCGTCTCCCCCGTTGGTTGGGCTGAACCAGGAGATGGGAAGACAAGCAACGACGGATCTGGTATACTCTGGGCTGGCAACAGGGGCTAGCGCTGATCAGGTTGATGAGGTGGGGAGGCAACAGACCACAAGACGAGACCAGCGTGCACTCTCTCTGTGTACACGAGCAGCGCTAGAATAGATAGAGAGCAAGAGCAAAGGCAGCAGCGCGAGCGAAGCCACATTCTGGCTGTGGCCAGAGCGATCTGGCTGAGATGAGGGTCGGCAGCCGGGTCACACACAGCTTGTTGTCTGTCGAACGCCCGGCCAGGCTGGCTTGTGGCTGAGGCTTCCCTCCCAGCCGTTGCCCAGAGGTGGCTCGCCTGAGACAAGACACAAGCAAGCAAGGAGCAAGTAGTCATGACCACGGATGCGTCGCGTGTGCCGTATCCTGTACCGCCTGCGGTAGAGCACCCTGAACTAGAGGCCTACCGAAAGGAATTCCCCATTCTTCAGCGCAAGACCTATCTCAATAGCTGCTCGCTGGGGGCCCTCTCGCAGCGCGGGATGGCGCGTCTGGCCGAATTCACCGAGCGCTGGAATGAATGGGGAGCGCACGCCTGGTACGAAATCTGGTTGGGCGAGCTAGAGCGGGCGCGGCGCCAGTTTGCGGCCATCATCGGTGCGGAGCCGCACGAGGTGGCTCTCGCTCCCAATGTCTCCGTGGCTCTTGGGGCAATTGCCAGCGCCTTTGACTATCGCCAGCGCAACAAAGTGGTGCTGGCCGACATGGATTTCCCTACCCTCGCCTACCAGTGGCTAGCCAAGCGGCGCCTGGGCGTTGAATGCGTCTTTGTCGAAAGCCCCGATCGCATCTGCACGCCCCCTGAGCTGTTCGAGGAGAAGGTAGATGAGCGCACCCTGCTGGTGGCCACCTCGCGCGTCTTCTATACCAGCGGCTACATTCAGGACGTGCGGGCTGTAGCCGACATTGCTCACAAGCAAGGGGCCTATCTTCTGATTGACGACTACCAGGGCACGGGGCAGATCCCCATCGATGTTGAAGCGATGGACATCGATATTCTGGTCAGTGGCACCCTCAAATGGTTGATGGGTGGCCCTGGTCTGGCTTTTGTCTATATCCGTGAGGGGCTGCTCTCGCAGTTAGAGCCGACGATCGCTGGTTGGTTTGGCCATCGCCAGCAGTTCCAGTTCAAGACGCGGGAGCTGGAATTTCGTCCAGATGCGGCGCGGATCGAGCTGGGGACGCCAGCGGTCCCATCTGTCTACGTTGCCAACGCTGGTATGGAGATTGTACGCGAGATTGGCGTTGAGACTATCTGTGAGCGCACGCGCTACCTGACCAATGATCTGATTGCGCGGGCGCGCGAGCATGGCTGGCGGGTGCGTGCTCCCCAGGAGCCGGAGCGACGCAACTCGATCGTCATGCTAGAGATGGAGCAGCCCGAGCAGATCGTCGCCGAGCTGATCAAACGCAATATTATCGTCGATTCGCGCCCTGGCCTTGTGCGCATCTCTCCTTATTTTTACAACACCATCGAGGAGAACGCCATGATCATCGCGGCGCTCGAAGAGATTCTGGAAGAGCGGGGCCACGACGGTCGGGGCTAGACCAGGAAGAAGCGAAACCAGGCTCTGCGACGGTTCGTTCTATTTCTGTATGCAAGAGGCAAGCAAGCATGACAAGCACAAAGGACGTAAGGGAGGAGAGCGATGGTCTGTCCTGAATGTCATGCCAGCTGCGCGCCGGAGGACCAGCGTTGTCCGGCCTGCGGTGCTGAGCTGGTCATCCCGGTCTCCCGCAGCCTGGTGACCAGGCCACGGCCAGCCCTGGCGCCGCGACGGCGGCAGTGGCCGGCGCTCCTGCGCGGTCCGGTGCAGGGGGTAGCCGCCGGAGTAGGGGCCCTGGCTGTGGGCGTGGGCCTGGAGCTACTACGGCGTCGACTGACTGCCCTCCTGGTTCGCTCTGCCGGGGCGGGCCACCAGGCTGCTCAGACCCTGCCGCTGCTGAGCCATCTGAAACCGCTGGGGCCGGTGGCATCTGGGAAGGCCCCTAAGCTACCACGGGGCTATGAGATTCAAGAAACGGTTGTCTACATCGAGCGGGTCATTCGCCGCCGTTCATAAGACGTGGTCGCGGCGAAGGCTGCGCTCCTTTCCCCTGTGGACGCTGGCACTTGGGTTATTGCTGCTTCTGGCGGCCTGTGCTCCCAGCAGCGGCATCCTCGCTGGCGGCGCCTGGGAATCAACCGGCCTGCAGCGCGAGCACATCCGGGCGTTGGTGGCGAACGCTGCAGATCCGGCTCAGCTCTATGCCGGCGATGCCCAGGATGGCATCTTTGCCAGCAGCGATGCCGGTCAGCACTGGCTGCCCCGTAATCAGGGTTTGCCCCTGCCGCTGGCCGTCAATGCCCTTAGCTTTGATGCCAGCGAGCGCCGCCTCTATGCAGCCACCAGCCGCGGCGTTTTTGTCAGTAGCGACGGTGGAGGGCACTGGCAGGCAGCCAATCAGGGGCTGCCGGCAGATAGCTGCACAGCCCTGGCCATTGACGTGGAGCACGCCAGTATGCTCTATGTTGGGACGGCTCACCACGGCGTTTTTGTCAGCAGCGATGGCGGAGAACACTGGCGCGCGGCCACTCAGGGACTGCCGACGAACCTTCCGATCAATGACCTGGCCTATGTCAGCGATCAGGGTCAACTCTGGGCGGCCACCGTTGGCGGCGTCTATCGCTCTGACAACGGCGGGCAGAGCTGGCGCTCTCTCAGCCGGGGCCTGCCCGCGGGGATCACCGTCTACCGCGTGCGTCCGGCGGCCCTCAGCGGAGGAGATCCGAACCTGGTCTTCGCTGGCAGCGATCAGGGCATCTTTCTCTCGCACGACAACGGCGCGAGCTGGCAGCGCAACAAGGAGGGCCTGGCGCGTGTCAGCGTGCGAGCTATCCTGATCGACTTTCGCAGCCCGACCACTATTTACCTGGGAACCAGCATCGGCGTCCTGCGCAGCAACGACAGCGGACAGGTCTGGAGCGCAGTGATCGGCGGTGACCTTCCCAAGAATCGACAGGTCTACGCCCTGACTCTGGGCGCCAGCGACTACAGTCAGCTCTACGCTGCTGTAGATGATGTCTATATTTTCCCAGGCAGCAGCGGCGGCTGGAATACCAACGCTTTCGTCCCTCTGCTTCTGGCTGTTGCCTTCTTCGCCCTGCTCTACTGGCTCACGCGCAGCAACCGTCGTCATCGACGTGGGCTACTCGGCGCGGCGCGGCCCACAGCGGGACCCGGTGACCAGCCACCCGCGCAGCAGGAGGAGCAAGAGCCGCAGCTACCGTCTGCTCTCCCTCCTCGCCGGCAAGAAGGATCTTCGCCTCCTGACCAGAGGTAGTGGCCAGGAAGAGCAGGCGGGACGCCGTCTTAGCCGGCCCTGCCTGCCGCTCCTCCGTAGGTAGCACCTCGTAGCGGTCGAGGCGCTCATGGGTGGTGACTACCGATATAGGCTACCAGCAAATAAATCAGATAGAGTAAGATGCAGACCAGGAGAATAGCGCCATAGCAGGTCAAAGTCCAGGCACGGCGCGTATTGAGCGCCTGGCGCAGTTGCTCCTCCATATCGGGAGGATCAAACTGGATGTGGGGTGCCAGCTCGCGCAGGCGCGGCAGCATCGCGCGAAAATCGCGCACATTGCTCATCCCCTCGGCCAGCATCACGGTCTCGTTCTCGTCAAGGTCGGCCAACAAGATCAGCTTGGCGGGATTGGGATCGCCTGGCATCAGAATCAGACGCTGAATCTGCGCCAGTGGAATGCGCGTCTCCTCCCCTTCCTCGCGTTTCACCACCGCCAGCTCCTCTGGATAAAGCTGAATTTCCTTTCCCAAGCCGAAGCGGACCACGCTGACGGGGGGTGTTTTGCTCTGTTCCTGTTCGCTCTCGCTCATACGTTCCTTGTGACATTCCCATCCTGATAGCTGGCTCGCCCCGGCGCCGCTGTGTCTCTTCCCCTGCCCTGCCGAGACAGGCCACCCTCAACCAGCTCGGGCCGAGCCAAAGCAGATTACTCTGGTGTGGATGAAGGCAGAACCCAGATGAGAACAACGTGGTAACGGCGCCTCAGAGCGGCAGAACGGCAACAACGCAGCAGCGAACTGCCTCGTCTGAAGGCATTGTACAGCATCAAAGCCGACCCGTCGAGGCAAGGCGAGCTACCTTCTTGTGCCCCGCGCTGGAGCAACACTATCTTGACATGCGTCTATCAAGAACACTACAATCTTGAACGGGATGTGTTGAGCAAAGCAGAAGCATCACCAGATTTGCAGGGTGTTGTCTGTATCCTTTTGTGGGAAGAGCGGATAACAGATCTGCTTTCTTAAATAAGAAGGTAGCAACATGGCGCAGGTTGGCCTGCTGGAAGATAATCCGCGCATTGCAAAGCTCTGCGTGACCTTTCTAGACTTTGCCGGTCATCGCGTGGTGCATTATCGACATCCCCGCGAGTGCCTGGAAGCTCTCCTTGCCGATAAACCCGCTGGGACGGAAGCCGAAGGGCCGGCTCCTGATTCTCTACCGATCGATCTTCTCATCCTCGATCTCTACATGCCCGATATGGCGGGCGAAGATGTTCTTCGTCAGCTCCGGGCCCATCCACACACGCGTAATCTGCCGCTCATTCTCTGCACCGCGGCGCCAGCCAGCGAGATTGAGCAAGCCAAAAGCATCGCTCCTCGGGCCGTGGTCGTCGAAAAACCCTTCAAGCTTCAGACACTGACCGCGGCCATCGATGCGTTACTGAGCGCCCCCAACGCAGTCTGAGAGCAGAGCGGAGCGAACCTGAGCGAAACGGCCCTGCGCTAGGCCAAGTAAGGAAGCGCAGGCGCATCCCCCGGCCTGGCGCTTGTCCCGGCTTCTCCCAGAGAGAGCGCGCGCGAAGCGGTGCGGTGACGCCAGGCGCTGCCGCCGGTGCCTGACCAGTCTTCCTCGTCCCTTCCTTCCGCCAGCTTCCTTGCCTCTACACTCTGCCTCATCCTCCCGTTGAGTTGAGGACCCGGGGCATCCTCGCACGTGCTCGCCTCCCTGGCGCTTTCTGACTGACAAGCAAGCGACTTTCGGGAGTAAGAGTATCAGAAATGCATTGCTTTGAAAAGGAACAATATGGTATCACTTTTAGAGAAAGGACCAGGGACGGATTGGCCTCCTGGGAGTGCGCCGCCAGTGCCGGCGGTGACATCGCTGTGGATCTCTCAGCCGGCATTTTCCCAGTTCAGGAGTGAAAACCCGGATGAGCACGATTTGGCTGTCAATTATCGCCTTCTGCTCCACCTGTGCGGGAGGAATCGTCGCCTTGAGGCAACGGGAACAGCTCCGGCAGGTCATGGCCTTCGCCGCCGGCGCGCTCGTCGGCCTGGCCGCCTTTCAATGGCTGCCGCGCCTCTTCAGTGTGCTGACCCTGCTACCGAACGAGCGCTTTGCAGCTTTTGTCGCCCTGGCTGGCGGTTTCTTCACCTTTCATCTGCTTGAAAGGCTGGCCCTGCACTGGCAAACAGAGCAGCGTGAGACCTCGACCGTCACCGTGGGGCGGCCCCTTCTCGGCATCATCTCCGTACTGTTCTTCTCACTGCATCGCCTGCTCGAAGGAGCGACCATCAGCCTTGGCTTCCTCGTCAACCCGGCTACGGGGCTGCTCCTGGCCGGGGCCATCATTCTCCACAACCTTGTTGAGGGCCTCAACGCCGTTGTCCTCTTACTGGCCAACAACAGCAGCCGCCGGCAGGCGTTTGCCTGGCTGCTCTTCTTTGCCTGCACGCCTCTGCTGGGGGCGCTGGCGACCATCTGGATCAGCCTGCCGACCGCGCTCCTGCCGCGTTACCTGGGCTTCTTTAGTGGCTTCCTGCTCTATCTAGGAGCCAGTCATCTCTTACCGGCGAGTCAGCGCTCCAGCGAGCCGTGGTCGCTGCTATGGACCCTGGCTGGAGCCGGAGCGGCCCTTCTCATGACCGTCCTGCTCCAGCCCATCTAAGAGAGAAGAGAGGAGTTCATAAGCCCTCTGGGTAGCAGAGCAGCTCGTCTCAGTCGCTGATCAGGGGGCTGACGGCGATGGTGGCTGCTCGGCAGGAGAAGCGCCAGATCCCTGCACCGGTGGCTGCACTGCCTGGCGCAAATGCCAGTTTTCCGCGAAAAGATTAAAGAAAATGCGCTGGCGTGGGTGGGCGGCCACAAAAGCCTCATCGAGGGTCACACCCAGGCCCGGCCCTTGGGGGAGCGAGAAATAGCCGTCGACCACCTCGGGATTGCCCGGGGCTGCCTGCTTGACCCACTCCTCATTGAGATCGTTAAAATGCTCCTGGATCTTAAAGTTGGGAGTTACAGCTGCCAGGTGGAGCGCTGCCGCTGTCGAGACCGGGCCGCCGACATTGTGGGGGGCCACCAGCAGATAGTAGCATTCCGCCCAGGCGGCCAGCTTGCGTATCTCCAGAATGCCGCCACAGTGCGTAATATCGGGCTGAATAATATCGGCAGCCTGCAGCTCGAAGAGCGGGCGGAAATCGTAGCGCGTGTGGAGGCGCTCGCCCGTTGCGACTGGAATCGTCACCTGCTCGGCCACCTTCTTGAGCGCCGCCAGGTTTTCAGGCGGGACCGGCTCCTCAATCCAGGAAGGTCTGAACGGAGACAGCTCGCGGGCCATCTCCACTGCCGTCGCTGGATTAAAGCGCCCATGCATCTCGATCAGCAGCTCCACATCTGGGCCGACAGCATCGCGCACCGCTTCGACCAGGGCCACCGCCTTGCGCTTCTCCGCTGGCTCCAGCTCGTAGAAACCCGAGCCGAACGGATCGAGCTTTAAGGCACGATAGCCGCGTTCAACCACGCGCCGCGCCGCCCGATGGAACTCCTCCGGTGTACGCTCGACCGTATACCAGCCATTCGCATAAGCCTTGATGCGCTCGCGAACCGGGCCGCCCAGTAGCTCATAGACCGGGCGTCCCAGGGCCTTGCCTACGATATCCCAGCAAGCGATCTCAATGGTGGCAATGGCCGACATGGCAATCTCGCCGGCGCGGGCGTAATCGTTGCGATACATGCGCTGGACCAGATCCTCAATATGGTGCGGATCGTGGCCGAGCACATGGTTGGGCACGGCCTCGGCCAGGTAGCCCAACAGGGCATCAGTATGATTGAGCATGCGCACCTCACCGACCCCTTCCAGTCCCTCATCGGTAATCACGCGCACAAAAGTCAGATTGCGCCAGGCGGTGCCCATCACGTGGGTCTTGACATCGACAATTTTCATAACGGTACCCGCTAGCTCCTCTAGAGATGATCGGATCGACAGTGAATGGCGCCACGGAGCGGACTCCATCAACGGACGGCTTGACAGAGGCCACATCTTATATTATCATACCGTTAAATTGTATGACAATTGTGGAGGCAGATGGCAAGAACCTTTCGTTCGCTCAGGCGGCAGAACCTGTCTGCGCAGGTTGTGCGGGAGATCGGGTTGAGCATCATGCGTAAGGAATTTCAGCCGGGAGATGCCCTGTTGAGCGAACCAGAGCTGAGCCAGCAGTTCAACGTCAGCCGTCCAGTCTTGCGCGAAGCGCTCAAAGTGCTGGCGGAGAAGGGGCTGATCGAATCACGCCCCCGAACGGGGACACGCGTGCGCCCCCGGACGGACTGGAACTTGCTTGATCCTGAAGTGCTGACCTGGCAGTACGAGGTGGGGCCTGATCCAGCCTTTCTGGAGGCAATCTGTGAAGTGCGCCTCATGTTTGAGCCGATGACGGCGCGGCTGGCGGCCTCGCGGGCGACTGCCGAAGAGATAGAGACCATCGAGCGAGCGTGTGGCCGGCTGGAGGAGCTGGTTGAGGAGGCCGAACCCTACATCGAGGCTGACCTGGCCTTTCACAGCGCCATCTGTGCCGCGGCCCACAATGAGCTGTTACAGCGCATTGTGGCCACATTAGCGGCCCCCTTGCGCGCCAGCCGTCTGGTGACAGCGCGCCTGCCAGGGGCTAATCGGCGCACGATGCCGCTCCACCGGCGCGTTGCCGAGGCCATTCGTCAGGGCCAGGAACTGGCCGCCGAGGAGGCTATGCGCGAACTCATTGTCTTGACTACCGAGGATGTGCACCGGGCCCTGGGCTATAGCGGCACAGGCTCCGACCTGCCGCTGAGCACTTGCCCTGGCCAGGGCCAGATGCCAGCTACTACCAGGGAAGGAGGTGAGTAACCCAGCGCCAGCGCGGCGATCCCTTTCCATCACTAGATAGATGAATATCGATAACGAGGCTGCTGGAGAGCACGAGCATCCGTACGAGGTTGTAGGGACCCGGGAGCAAGAGCGCGAACCAATCAGTCAAGCGACTGAAGCGAGGAAAGCAAGCAAACAGCAAGGAGGAAGCTCTCCTTGTCAAGTTTCGTCGCTCGCTCGGAGTGTGCCTTCCCAGGCGATCGCTCTGTCTGTCAGGCGACTAGAAGGAACTGGAGGTCCAGCCGTGGAAGGATCAAGCTTCTCAGCGTATTTCGAGCGTCTTCCTCTCAGACGACGGCGTCTGCTGCAGACCGCGCTAGCCGGAGGAGCCGGGGCCACGCTTGCCTCGGCGCTGGCGGCCTGTGGTGGCCAGTCATCGAGCAGCTCGCCCACGGGAACGGCGGGCAACTTCCCCAGCCATCCGAAATGGAACTTTGTCTTCATCAATCACGTCACCACCAATCCCTTCTTCGTCCCCACCCAATACGGCATACAAGATGCCTGCGCCCTTGTCGGCTGCAGCTATCAATGGACAGGCTCGGCCAACAGCATTGTCAAGGAAATGGTAGACGCCTTCAACGCAGCCATTGCCGCCAAAGCCGACGGCATTGCTGTTGCCATCATCGACCCCACGGCCTTTGATGATCCGGTCAATCGCGCTCTCGATGCGGGCATTCCGGTGGTGGCCTACAACGCCGACGCCCCAGCCGGGAGCAAGAACCGGCGCCTGGCCTACATCGGTCAGGATCTCTATCAATCGGGCTATCGCATGGGGCAGCGCATTGTCTCCCTCGTAGGCAGCGGCGACGTCGTGGGCTTCATCGCCACTCCTGGCTCGCTTAACATTCAGCCACGCATTGACGGTGCCAAGCAGGCCATCCTGGACTCCAAAGCGCCGATCAACTTTGTTGAGGTCGCGACGGGGGCCCAGGTAGAAGAGGAGCTATCGCGCATTGAAGCCTACTATTTGGGTCATCCCAACCTCAAAGGCATGTTTGCCGTTGATGCGGGCAGTACCCAGGGCGTGGCCCAGGTGATGGAGAAATACAACCTGGCGTCCAAGGGAGTGCATGGCGGCGGCTACGATTTGTTGACCAAGACCCTCCAGGAGATCCAGGCTGGCAACCTCGATTTCACGATCGATCAGCAGCCCTACCTGCAGGGCTTCTACCCGGTGATCCAGCTCTTCCTCTACCTACTCTCGGGCGGTCTGATGGTGCCTTCCGACACTGACACCGGTCTGCTCTTTGTCACCAAGGAGAACGTTGGCCCCTATCTGCGCACGCAGACGCGCTTTGAGGGGAGTTCCTCCAAAGAGCAACTGGTGCCGCGTTCGTGAAGGGGCCTGAGCACATGGATAGAAGAAGACTAGCCGGGAAGCCGACCAATTGAGAACTGGCGAGCTGCCTGGCTGTCTGTCTGCTACCTCTCTCTCCCCGGCTAGCGGACAGCCAGCCAGGTAGTACTTTGGCAAGAGGATAAGATAAGCTGCGGAATCTGTAAGTCTGGCGCGCTGGCGCCCCTCTGATTTGACTCTCTGGGCCGGCCTGACGGGTGGTAGCCTCCCCCAGGGGAAGAGGAGCGAGAAAGCGGCGAGGACTTACAGATTCGTATCCTATAGGACATACTATTACTGTCTGCTCCTCAACTGAAAGGGGGGAAGCACCATCTGCCTGGCGAGGTAGCCCAGAGATGTGCGAGCAGGCAGCAGCTTGATAGGGCGGAAGGCAATCAGAAGGTAGACAGCACACAACAAGAAGGAGCATCGCAATGGCCGAAAATGTGCTTTCTGCTCCGCCGGTGCAGACGGAGCCGGAACCGACGCCGGAGCGGCCCAATCCCTGGCTCCGAGTGGCCCGTCTCTTCCTGCGGCAGCGTGAAGCCAGCATTGTGGTCGTGGCCATAGCCCTGATCATTTACTTCCAGTTCTCCAATCAGGCCTTTCTTTCAACGCAGAACATCAGGACGCTCTCCCAGTTTGTGGCTGCGACCGCCATCATTTCCGCCGGTGAGGTTATGCTCTTGATCTGTGGTGAGATTGACCTCTCGGTGGGTCAAGTCTACGCCCTGGCGCCATTTATCATGTACTTTGCCAATCAGGCGGGCCTGCCGCTGCTGGTGGGGCTGATTCTGGGGCTGATCGTCTGTGCGCTTGTGGGACTGTTCAATGGCCTGATCACCGTTATGCTGAAAGTGCCCTCTTTCATCACGACCCTGGGCACTCTGTTCCTGATCAATGGCCTGACGCTGACCATCTCTCAGGGTTTCCCAGTCTTGACGCCCTCGGAGGGGCTGATCAATGAAATCTTGGGGCACGCCTCCTACTCAGAAATCATCTGGGCCATTGCCATCACCGTCGTCATGCAGATTGTGCTCTCCTGGACGCGCTGGGGGCTGCACACGGTGGCGACCGGCGGCAATCTGCTAGGAGCCAGCGAGGTGGGAGTCAATGTGGCGCGCATCAAGATTGGAAACTTCATGCTTTGTAGCGTACTCGGCGGCTTCGCAGGCATCCTGGAGGCCTTCCGCATTACCTCGATCGATCCCCTGGCTGGTGGCACCGACATTATGTTCATGGCGGTGGCCGGCGCGGTCATCGGGGGAACAGCCTTGACCGGTGGCCTGGGCACGATTGTCGGGGCCTTCCTGGGCACGCTCGTGCTCTCCATCCTACGCGATGGCTTTACCCTGCTCGGGGTCAGTGCCTTCACGTTTGATATTATCCTGGGGGCGGCCATTCTGGTGGCGATGATTTTGAACGTTCGCCTGCGACTATGGCGAGAGGCAGGGCGCGAATGAGTGAGTCTACAACGACAGAGGTGATCCGCACAGAGGGGCTGGTCAAGCGCTTTGGTGCGGTGACAGCTCTCAATGGTGTCAGTCTCTACCTGCGCCAGGGTGAGGTTCTGGGCCTGGTCGGCGACAATGGGGCCGGCAAGTCGACACTGATCAAGATCCTGACAGGCTTCCTGCAGCCTGATGAGGGCCGCATCTTTATCGACGGCAGAGAGGTCCGCCTGCGCTCGGTCTCCCATGCGCGTTCACTGGGCATCGAGACCGTCTATCAGGATCTGGCTCTCGTGAATGAATTGAGCGTCTATCACAACATGTTTCTGAAGCGTGAGTCGCTGCTGAATCCTTTGCCGTTGCTCAATAATTGGCGTATGCGCCGCCTGGCGCGCGAGTATCTGGAGAGTATGGGGGTCAATATCCCTTCGGTCGATACGGAGGTGGCCCGGCTCTCGGGAGGCCAGCGTCAATCGATTGCTATTGCGCGCGCGGTCTACTCACGGGCGCGCATTTTGCTGTTGGATGAGCCGCTGGCGGCGATGGGGGCCAAGGAAGGCAGCCTGATTATGAATCTGATTCGTACGCTCAAGAGCGAGAGTCAGGTCTCGATCATTATGATCGCCCACAACTATGCCCAGGTACTGGAGATCTGTGATCGCGTCAATCTCCTGCAGCACGGCCAGATTGCCCTGGATAAGCCGGCGGGGCAGACCTCGGTTGAGGAGCTGACAGAGCTGGTGATGCGCGAATATCGGATCGGGGCCAATCAGCGCCGGCAGCCGATGGCGGGTCGCTAGCCTGCTGCTGGCCTGAGCGATCGATCTACGTGCGCGGTTTCGGTCCGCTGGGAGCGCTCTCTTGGCTTGACAGGGCTGCTCGCCGGGTGCTATGTTGCTCGGCAGATGAGCGCCTGTTGAGGCTGCTCTCCTATTGCATGAGAGAAGGAAGAGAGAAGACCTATGCAGCAAGAGAGCACCGCTTCTGCTCACGGACAAGGGACTGCTAACCAGCCGGGGCGCGAGCGTGTTGGGCTGGCGCTCTTTGGGCGCGCCGGTGTGCCTCATCTCCTAGAGAGGCTTCGTCAGGCCGAGCAGGCTGGTGTGCGCCAATTCTGGATGACGCAGCTACCGACCTCGCCGGATACCCTGACGCTGTTTGCTGCGGCCCTGGTGCAGACGGAGCGCATCCGCCTGGGAACGGCGATTGTGCCGACCTACCCGCGGCATCCCCTGGTGATGGCTCAGCAGGCTTACACGCTGGAGGAGCTGGGGCCGGGTCGCCTGCGCCTTGGAGTGGGGACCAGCCATCGCCACTCAATTGAGGGGGTCTACGGCTTCTCGATGGTGGAGCCGTTGGAGCAGCTCCGCGAGTATGTGAGCATCCTGAGAGCGGCGCTGTGGGATGGCGCTGTGGACGTTCAGGGACGCTTCTACACGGCGCACGCCACCTTTCCGCAGCCGGTGCGCGTTCCCATTCTGGTGTCGGCCCTGCGGAGCCGGGCCTTTCGACTGGCGGGCGAGTTAGCCGATGGAGCCATTTCGTGGATGTGCCCCCATTCCTATCTGTTGGAGAAGGCCAGGCCGGCTCTGGTCGAAGGGGCTACCTCACGTGGGCGTCCGGTACCGCCCTTGTTGGCTCATGTGCCGGTAGTGTTAGGGAGAGATTGGGGGGCAGTTCTGGAGGTGGCGCGCAAGCATCTCGGCTTTTATGGGCGCGCGCCCTTCTATCGCAACATGTTCGCGGATGCGGGCTATCCCCTGGGAGCCGACGGTCTGCTGCCAGAAGAGCTGGTCAGGAACCTGGTGGTCTGGGGAGACGAGGCCACGGTGGCTGCTCGTCTGCGCGAGCTGCTGGCACAGGGGCTGGATGAGCTGGTGGTGACCCTGGTGCCAGTGGCTGACGAGGGGCGCGAGCTAGAGCGCCTCATGGAGCTGCTAGGCACCCTGTAGCCAGCCGACTGGGGTGAGAGTCTGCGCTGCCCCTTGAAGGGGGTATGTGATACAATAGAAAGCAATCTCATTGATTCGCGGCCTCGCACGCTCGGCGAAAAATGGGGTTCCACAGCAGAAAGCGCAATTGCAGCTATGATGGAAACAGAAGAACGCGATGCACAGGCTCTTGATGCCTATTCGCGCGCGGTAACGACAGCAGCGGAGCGGGTGGGGCCGGCAGTAGTGCGAATTGACGTTGAGCGCGGCGGGCTGCGCTGGCCATACTTTTCCCCGGGGTATGGGGGGCCCGGCTTCGACGCGACCGGGCTGGGCTCCGGCTTCCTCTTCGCCTCCGATGGACAGGTGCTGACCAATGCCCACGTTGTCGAGGGCGCGCGGCGCATTCGGGTAACGCTGGCCGATGGGCGCTCCTTTGATGCCGGCCTGGTCGGTGCCGATCCTGATGCCGATGTTGCTCTCCTGCGTATCGGCGCGGACCGTCTACCGGTCGCCGAATTTGGACGGGGAAAGCTGCGTGTGGGCCAGCTGGTGATTGCCGTAGGCAACCCCTACGGATTGAACTGGACCGTGACTGCGGGGGTTGTCAGCGCCCTCGGGCGTACGCTGGAGGGGCGTGGAGGGCGTCGCCTCACCAACCTCATTCAGACCGATACCCCCATCAACCCAGGCAACTCGGGCGGCCCGCTGGTTGACAGCTCTGGGCGGGTCGTTGGCATGACGACCGCGATGGTCGCTCTGGCTCAGGGATTGGGCTTCTCGATCCCTCTGGAGACGCTCCAGGGAGCCATCGCGCGTATCACGCGTGGCAGCACAGCACGAGCTGGAAGCGTGGCGCTGGGAGTTGGGGGCATGCGCGTCCTGCTAGACCCGGCTCTGCGGCGCAGCGCCCAGCTCAACCAGGTCAGCGGTATGGAGCTGCTGGAAGTCCACCATGACAGCCCCGCTGAGCGGGCCGGCCTGCGCCGTCTTGATATCATTGTGGCCGCCGACGGTGAGCCAGTCTCTGAGCCGCGCGACCTGCAGCGTATTGTGCGGCGCCATTTGCCCGGTGAGCGCCTGGTTGTGAACTTCCTGCGCGATGGCAAGTTGCGCCGGGTAACCGCTGTCCTCTAAGAGCGACCGCCTCCTAGCGGACCCGACTGTTGCCACTGTTCCGCTCCCCATTTATCAGCGAAGCAGAAGGTGACCCCAGGCAGGCCCTCTGCCCTGGCTCTTACGAGTGCTGCAGAGAGGGCGAGCCGGGAGAAGATACCTGAAACAATCAGACAGGTGTCTGTTCTCTCCCCCTGGGGTCACCGCTCTTCCGTTCGCTCTCGGACCCGGCTCCCAGCGCCTACGGACGCGTCCCCTCTCTGGCGAGCTACGCGCGCGCCTGGTCTTCCTTAACGACCGGAGTGTACTCCCTCAACAGCTTCTGCACCTTGGGTGTAATGACTATCATGCAGTAGGGCTGGTTAGGGTGACGATCGTAGTAGTCGCGGTGGTAGTCTTCGGCAGGGTAGAAGTTGCTGAACGGCACGATCTCTGTCACAATCGGGTCGCGGTAGGTCCGCGCGCGCTCCAGGGCCTCCTTTGAAGCCAGGGCGATGCGCCGTTGCTCATCGTCATGGTAGAAAATGGCTGAGCGGTACTGTGTACCGACGTCGTTCCCCTGACGATTAAGCGTCGTTGGATCGTGGATGTGCCAGAAGATGTCAAGTAACTGTTCGTAGGAGATGACTCGCGGATCGTAGCGGATCTGAACGGCCTCGGCGGCCCCAGTCTTTCCCGAGCAGACCTGTTCATAGCTGGGGTTCGGAACCTGGGAAGCGGCGTAGCCGGGAGTGACGCTCTCCACTCCTTTGACGCGCTTGAAGACCGCTTCGGTGCACCAGAAGCAGCCTCCCGCGAGCGTGGCCAGCTCCAACTGGTCGTGGTCACTCATAGAACACCTCGTTTCTCTCACATTCTCTCTGCGTCCCTGTACTCTATCACAGTCAACGGGGTGGTCACAATCTCAGCCGTGAGCGCCAAGAGCGATAGATGCTGATACTGAAGATCCTCTCTTGCTGGCCTGGCTGTTCTGCCTGTTCGCTGCAGCCTCTTTTCTCCAGCGGGAGGGATCTGTCTCCAGGGAAGCTGCTTAGCTCGTGAGTATGGGTGAAGCTGGTCGCCCTTTCCTTTTCACGGAAGCCAGAGACAAGCGTCATTACAGAGTGTAGGTAGAGTGGCAACACTCTTCCTGGGGTGACGAAAGAACGAGTGTAGGCGCCGTGAAGCACAAAGGAGCGAAACACTATGCTGCCCTTTCTCATTCTAATCGTCTGCATGCTATTGCTTGGCGGCCTGGTGGTTCTCTGCTATCTCTATCTGCGCTGTGGCCTGGGCCGGCCACGGCTCATGTATCTCAGCCGCTGGCCTGAGCACTGGCGGGCCAATGCCAGCGCTGGCAGATCCCGCTATCCGGCGGAGCCGATCCAGCCGACCATGAACGATGAGAGTCTGCTGCTGGCCGTCAACATCCCGGTAGGCGAAACCAGTCGTCAGGCCCGCCTCATCGCCTTCCTCCTGCTCAGTGGCCTACTCCTGAGTACCCTTCTCCTCCTGCTGGCTCTTGGAAGCCAGCTCTAACCCACGGTCACACTGGGGCGAGTTGGAGCCAGGTCAGTCAGGCCGAGTCGGCGGATTGAGGACGGGCCAGGGAACTCAGGCCGGAGATGAGGCCGTTGGCTTCTGGCCCCAGACTGTCACCAGGGTCCAGATAGCACAGAAATCGTCCTGTTGCATCTCTGCCAGAGCCTGCTGCATCTGACGCTGTAGCTTCTCGCGTTCAATCAAGCCGGTACCTAACAAGAACGGTTGAATCAGCTCCAGGCCCATCAGGCAGTCTTTAAAGAGGCCATAGTAGGCAGGGGTATCGATTGACCATTCAATGGCGGTCGCATGGAGGCGCACCTGCTGGAATCCGGCCTGGCGCAGCAAGCGCGGAAGTACGGGAGTGATACCAACATGGCGTCCATCAGGCGAAAAACTGCGACCAGCCATCTTTAGCACGCGTGTTCCCAGCTCGTGCAATGCGCTTAGCGTCGGGCTGGTTGTCAGAGACAGCTCGCCTTCGGTCAGACGGAGTACGGCCCCTGGCTTCAGCAGGCGATACCCTTCGGCCACCAGCCGTGGCCAGGCTGCGGGCAGCATGAAGCCAGACAGCAGGCGGCCATTCACCAGATCAAAAGCTGCCTCGGGGAAGGCCAGCGGCTCTGTGACATCCATTACCTGAAAGCTGGCGTTGGCCAGGCGGCGTGTCTGGGCCTGGACCGTCGCGTACTCCACCACTGCCGGACTGATATCGACCCCGATCACCTCGGCATCGGGATAGGCGCGCGCCAGGTCCAGAACCCAGCCACCTGGGCCACAGGCCAGGTCAAGCACTCTGGCCTCCGGGGGCAGCGTCAGCCCCTCGGGAAAGAGGCCGCCCATACCCTCGGTGATGATGCGCTCCTGCATCGTCAGGCGAGCCAGTTCGCCTGGATTCTCGGGATCGATCACATACATATGCCGGCGTTCGGCCAATGCCTCGCTAGACTGGGGCTCTGCTGGCTGCTCCGCTGAACTGCTCATAGTCTACCTGTCCCTCATCATCGCTCTGCTAGAGTAGAGGAAGGCTGCGGCTTCTGGGCGGGCCGGAAAGCAGCGCCACCACGCTTGCTCAGCCCTTGAGAAGCAATCACCCCTCCTGCTCGCCGTTCTTACTCTGCCCTACCAGGATAGCATTACTGCTGACCCTGCGCCAAGCTCAGCAATTGACGCAGATGCAGTCGGAGCACGCAGAAGCCGATCAAGGGCGCGAGAGGCGGAGATCTGTCGTCCTCCATAATGATGAAGAGCGCGGTGGTAAGGCAGAAGCCAGCGGTACACCACCGCGCTCACTCGAACTGGAGTCAAAGCAGAGCCAGAGGGAAGAGCGGAGCACTGCTAATCCATGAGCATACCGCCGTTGACATCCAGCACCAGGCCGGTGATCCAATTCGAGGCAGGGGAAGCCAGGAAGAGAATCGCCTCAGCGATATCGCGCGGATCGCCCAGGCGGCCCAGGGGAGACATCTCATCGCGATAAGGGTGCCCGATCGTCATATCCGTCCAGACCGGACCGGGAGCCACGGCATTGACATAGATTGCATGGGGAGCGCCAGCCTTCGCCACCCACTTAATAAAAGAATGAACGCCACCCTTAGCGGCCACATAATGGGGGCCGGAGATCACGCCGCCCACCTTCCCGGCGACCGAGCCTACACATACAATCTTCCCATAGCCGCGGGCCTTCATGTGGGGATAGACCGCCTGCACACAGAGGAACGTGCCCCGCAGATCAATGGCCAGCACCCGATCCCATTCCTCCACCGTCATCGCCTCCAGATCTGTCCGCGAGACCACCCCGGCGCAGGTGACCAGAATATGGGGGGCGCCGAGGCGGGCCACGACCTCATCAATCGCCTGGCGCACCTGCTGCGCATCGGACACATCACAGTGCACGCTCAAGGCGCGCTGGCCCAGCGCCTCTACTGCCTGCACAGTCTCCGTACAGGGAAGCACATCCAGGGCGGCCACGCTGGCCCCTTCACGGGCCAGCACCCGGGCGGTGGTCTGGCCGATGCCGCGGGCCGCGCCGGTGACCACCGCCACCTGGCCACTCAGGTTAATCCGATCACTGACAGGAGCTGCTGCCATAAAAGAACCGCCTTTCGCTGCATCGCTTCACTTTGCCTCAATGCACACGCAACCAGCAGCGCCCGAACTGCAGCCAGGGTCAGCAAGCCGCAACGGGTGCTCAAGGCACTCCCGGTGGCTGCCCCGGCTCGTACTGGGCACCGCATCACAGCTGGCCGTCCACTCGTCGCTCGGCAAGTAAGCGAGCGAGAGAATGGACGAGTCGCGCGGCGGGCCGATGCCGATCAGCCAGCTTGTGGACCGGCTGAGGTCTCCGGAGCCTGGCTCTGGTTGTCTCCCTGGGCAATGCCGCGCAAGAAGATGGAGCTAAAGGTAGCCGCAATCTCTTCGGGGGAGAGGCGCCCCTCGGGATTGAGCCATTGATAGGCGTAGTTGTGCATACCCAAGAAGCCGAGGCAGGTCACCGAGACATCCAGGGGCCGAAAGAGGCCCTGCTCAATACCGCGCTGCAGAGCCGCGCGGATGTAGCCCTCAAAGCGCTTGCGCTTCTCCCGAATCGCTGCTGCCCGCTCGGGAGAGAGCGCTCGCCACTCATTCAAGAAGACAGTCACGTAGGGCCGGTAGTCAGCGATGACGCGCATCAGAATACAGCTCAGAGTGCGCAGCGCATCGCGTGGGTCCATCTCGGCACTCAGGCGTCGCTCTGTCTCCTCTAGCAAGGGATTGATGAACTGCTCATGCACCCAAAACAGAAGTTCATCCTTGCTTTCGATATGGTGGTAGAGGCTGGCCTTGCCCAGCCCCAGCGCTTCGGAGAGGTCACGTACGCTGGTACCGTGGTAGCCATGCCGGGCGAAGAGCTGAGCAGCTACCTCGATAATATCGCGCTTGCGCGCCACGGGAACCCTCCTCTCTGGACGTGGGGTGGGAGGCAGGGGGCCGGCCTCTGCTCCCTCGACAAACTGTCAGTCACCATCAGCGTGTCCCAAATTGATTTTCTGCACTGCAGCAAGCAAAGGCGGCGTTGATTTACGGGGGATGAGGAGGAACCGCAACCGGGATAGAAGCCGGAGCCGCGGGTCGAAGGCCTCGTGTTCTCCTGCAGATCGGGAAGTGCTGGCCCATAGATCCCACCTTTCACATGCAGTACAGATTATAGAACGCCTGTCAATGCCTCTGACTGGCAGCTGCGTTACGCAGCGCCTGCGTTGCCTCATAGTCAATCTGGAGTCCCTCGGGATCGTGGTGAGGGTCGCCCTGGATCACCACGCCATATAGCTCTCGTGCTGTCTCGATACTGATGTACTCATCACGCACATCCCGCAGTACTCGCTCGGGGGGACGCTCCAAAGGATTGCCCCAGCCGCCGCCACCATTGGTAAGGTAGCGGAACATCGTGCGTGGGCGTGTGCGCCAGATTGGCACGCGGGCGAAGTGAAAGTAGCGTCCCTGGCGGTCGAGGGTGTGAGACTCTGGGTTGAGCACCCCGGCGACAGGTGTAGCCTGGCGATAGACCGCCTCATCGAAGCCGACCAGACCGGCTCGCTGAACCTGCTCGTAGGCTTCAGGCTCCCAGACCCAGACAGCCCCTACGGCTCCATCCTTGCCGCCGTAGACGCCGAAGCCGCTGGGGGCCTTCGTATGCAGCGGCATCGAATAGTGCTCGGCCTCGGTCAGCCACAGCGTATCTTTAACCACCGCCGCCCCACCGCGATGCCGACCGGCGCCGGCAGTATCGGTGGCATACTCCTTGCGCAGCACCACGCAGGGGAAATCGGCTTCGATGGCCTCGGTGGCGGGGTCGAGATTATTCGCCAGGTAGAACACCATATAGCTATCGGCATCGCCATCCTTGGTCGCGCCCCAGGGGCCGTGCTCGCCGCCGCACTGCGCCATCGTCACCCAGGGGACACCATTGCGCACGCCGTTGGCATTATGGATATTGAGCGAACAGTAATCGCCGCCGACGGCGTTCGGCCCCAGAGCCTCCTTCAGCGCACGGAAGATTGCCAGCAGTAGTGGCTGGGTGCTCTCCCAATAGAGGAAGATCGCCCCGTCGGGCGGCATGGCGCTAAAGAAAGTGCCCTCCGGCAGCACAATATCCACATTGCGCAGCGTGCCCGACGTAAAGGGGCTGCGCGGGTCCAGCAGATACTTGAGGGCCACCGCCACCGCCGTCTTGGCGTCCAGCCAACCGCCGTTGATACTCGTGCGCGCCTGGCGTGAGCTGCCGCTCAGATCAACCTCCGCGCGATCGCCGCGGATGCGCACCTTCACCTTGACGTGGTACTCCTCGCTATCGTCAATACCATCGCAGTCGATAAAGTCCTCACCCTCGAACTCGCCATCCGGCAGGCGGGCCAGGGCCTGGCGCATGGTCTCCGCCGAGAGATCGCAGGCATAGCGGACCGCCCCCAGATAGCTCTCAACGCCGTAGCGCTGGATGGTCTCCAGCAGCAGGTTCTCGCCCAGACGGAGATTCTGATAGATCGTTTTGATGTCCGGCAGCAGCAGATTGCCGAAGCGAGCATTGTCGAAGATCAGGCTCCAGGCCGACTTGACCGGACGATCGTCGTGATAGAGCAACTGCGGCCCGATGACCAGGCCGTTCTCATAGACATTGCGCTTCGTGCCACTGAAGCCAGCCGGCACCACGCCCCCCATGTCGAGCATATGAGCCTGTAGATTGACGAAGCCGACCAGACGGCCTTCGAAGAAGACCGGACGAATAAAGCAGACATCGTTCACATGGGTGCCAATGCGATAGGGATCGTTGCACATCAGCACATCGCCCGGCTGCAGATTCTGGGGCCCGAACTCCTCAACGGCATTGCGCACCGCATCGGTCATCGTACCCAGGAAGAGCACCAGGCTGTTGCTCACCGCCGGTGTCGGATAGTCCAGCTCTGGTGGGCCAGCGATCGTACTGGCGAAATCGTACCAATCCCGTAAAATAACTGAAAAGGCATTGGTAAGCAGTCCCGTGCACATATGCTGCACGATGTAGCGCAGGCGGCTAGACAGGACCGTTGCCGTAAAGCGATCGCACTGATAGCGCGCGCGGAAAGCATCCTCGTCCAGATCCTTGATGAGCACCGGTGGCTCGACGCGCACCATAGTAGGGACCTCCTTATGTACTGTAGAAGCGTACAGACGGCTAAGACAAGGCGAAGTAGATTGACGGGTCCGAGGGCGGGCAGAGGCTCGCTGTCGCTGCGGGCGAGTGAGCGCAGAGAGTGGCCTCTGCCCACACCAGATGGAGCCAAATCGCGCTAAGCCGCTGGCTCGATAACAATCTCTCCCCAGGAGCCAACGCGGGCCACCTGACCGGCGACCACATGGATCGTCGAGGTTGGTTCGCGGATAATGGCCGGACCGCGCACGAGTGCCCCGCTCGTCAGGTGAGCGCGCTCATACTCTGCAACTCGCAGCTCACCGTTGCCGAGATAGCGCAGCGTCGTCCAGCGCTCGGGAACGGCCTCGTGCGGCTGGCCCTGCCCCAGGAAGGGATATTCAACCTTCTGCGAAGGCACCACGACCTGCACACGATAGGTCACACTCTGAACCGGAATCGCCTCGAAGCGATTGCCCGAGCGCTGCTCATAGACGCGGTGGAAATTTTCGATCATCGTCGTGATCGTCTCGGCGGTAATCTCACCGGCGGGCACCTCCACGAAAGGGGTCTCCCAGGTCTGGCCAAGCAGGCGCCCGTCGAAGCTGCGCAGGACCCGTAGCTGGCTCTTGTCGCCAGGAATACGCGCCAGGAGCTTCTCCTCCATCGCGCGATAGATCTGCGCAATCGTCGGAGCCGCCTCCGGCGTCAGAACCATATAGGCGCTGCGGCTGTCGGAGTAGACCAGATCGGAGCTGAGCAGGCCGAGTGCGGAGAAGAAGCCAGGATAGGGAGGAACGATCACCCGCCTGGCCTTGATCTGCTCCAGAATCGCCGGCAGGAAGAGCGGGCCGGCGGAGCCATAGGCGATCAAGCTATAATCGCGCGGATCGATACCCTGTTTAATTGTAATGTCCAGCAGGCCCTCAGCGATATTATTCAGACCGATCTTATAAGCGTACTCGATGCGCTTCTCCAGGCTCAACGAAGTGGGCAGGCGTTCGAAAGCCGCGCGAGCCAGGTCCACATTAAGGCGCATCTGGCCGCCGAGGAAGCGCTCGGGATCGAGGATACCGATCAGCAGACAGGTATCGGTCAGAGTCGGGGCTGTACCGCCCTTGCCGTAGCAGGCTGGACCGGGATCGGCGCCAGCGCTCTCCGGTCCGACGTGCATCTCTCCGGAAGGAGCGATCGAAACGATGCTGCCACCGCCAGCCCCGATACTGGTGATCTCGATCGAGAGTGCATTGACCAGCAGATCATGCTCCAGCTCGAAGGTCTCATTCACCACCGGCTGACCATGTGTCACCACGCTGATATCGCACGATGTGCCGCCGATATCGCAGCAGATCAGATTCTCCTCGCCGATGAGCTGCCCGAAATGGGCACTGGAGACAGCTCCTGCCGCCGGACCGGCGAAGACAATGCGGAAAGGCTGCTCCATCGCGATCTCTGCGGGGCGTAGCATCGCGGCGCAATCAGCAAAATTAACCTGGCCCGCGAAGCCGGCCTCGCGCAGTCCCGAGAGCAGATTGTGCGAATACTGAGAGAAAATGATCTTCATCAGCACATCGATCAACGTCGTCGAGGCGCGTGCGTACTCCTTGGCCAGGGGAGAGACCTCCGAGGAGATCGAGCAAGGGATATCGCCCAGCTCCTCGCGAACAAGCTCGCGCAGACGGATCTCATGCTGTGGGTTCACATAGGCATTGAGCAGGCAGATGGCAACTCCCTGAACGCCACACTTCTTGAGAATGGCCAGCTGCTGGCGGGCCTGGGACTCGTCGAGAGGGATCAGCACGCTGCCATCAGCAGTAATACGCTCACTGATGCCGCGGCGCAGATAGCGAGGGACCAGGGGAGCAGCAGCATCGCCGAAGGGGCGACGCCAGCCGGGGTCGGTCAGGGCGTCGAGCGGGCGCCAGGTTCGTCCCATGTCCAGGATGTCCCGATGTCCGATTGTCGTCAGGAAGGCTACCTTGGGGAGACGGCGCGTAATGATGGCATTCAGGCCGGCAGTGCTGGCATGGTTAAAGATCGGTTTGCTGGCGATATCGAGCAGGCGCGCGCCTTCGATCACCGAGCGCTCCGTCTCCAGGGCATTCGTAGGGACCTTGGTCACCTTGATCGTGTGGTCGTCGAGGGCCACAACGTCGGTGAACGTGCCGCCAACATCGACTGCAAGCATAGAAAGACTCCTCAGAAGAAATACTCATGCGAGGCGACTCTACGATCAGTGAAGTCAGTCAGTTAGTCAGGGCGCAAGGATGACACTCCGCCCAATCGGGCCGGGCTAGAGTGTCTCGGAGAGAAGCTGGATGGAGCCGAGGCGACCCCAGCGCTCGCGCTCCAGGCTGTAGAGGCAGTCCTGGCATTTTGTAACGAGCCACCAGCCGCCTTCACTCAGCACGGGGTAGCGCCGCAGGTTGTGGCTGCCACACTCAGGACATTGACCCTGGACAGGCTCCTTGTGGACAAAGAGGAAAGGCTCACTGGACCGTGGGTAGACGCTCATCCTTAGACCTCCTTTGAACGAAGGCCGCACGTCGTCTCTGTGCGGGCCGGGCCGAACAAGACCAGGCCAGAAGCACGCTGCTACCCTGACGTCGACGGTCAGCCGTCTGCTCTACTGGAGCTGCAGAAAGCAGAGCAGCGACCTGACGGTCTGCGCTGTGCGCTGCGCCAGCGGCAGCGTCTACGGTGGACGCGTCGCTTCTATGCGACCGACCAGTCGGTTGAGAGTATAGCATAGGCGAAGCACCGCCGTCAAGGGTCTATCGATTATAGCACTTTTAGAAGTCGCTGCTCCTCGGCCTTTAGTGAAATCGCGATACTAGTAAAATCTAATCTTGCGCGACAGTAATCCGCGCAATACTTTCCACTGACCCTTGACGCCAAATTGCAGGCTATGTTATACTTCCGCCGAACAGACCGATTGGTCGGTCGGGAAAGTGGGACCCGGCCAGCGAGCCGTGTCTCCCGCGCCCAGCGCGTCGACGAGCGAGGGGCCGGACCTGGGTCTGCCAGCAGGCGGTTCAGAGTGGCAGCCGCGCGCAGCATCTGCGTTGCGTTGTGTTGTCCTCTCCATCTCTCCGGTCCAGCAACCTGGAAGGAAGGTGCTTGCCAGGCCACCAGCGAGCAAAGGAGCGATCTGCCTGCTAAGCTGCGGCCTGGTGAGCCGGCAAAGGAGCGCGTCATGACCTTCAACTTCAGCAGTGTCATTGAGCACTATGCGGAACGGCACCCCGAGCGGGAGGCCATTATTTACGAGGGGCGACGGCTCAGCTATGGTCAGCTTCACGAGCGCTGTGAGGCGCTTGCCTGTGCTCTTCAGGAGTGTGGCTTGAAAGCTGGGGACATCGTTGCTATTCTCCTCAAGAACTGCTCTGAGTTCCTGGAGACCATCATCGCCGTAAACCGACTTGGCGCGGTGGCTCTGCCGGTCAACTGGCGGCTCGTAGGCGAAGAGCTGGTCTATATCCTCAATCACAGCGAGACCAAGCTGCTCGTGAGTGAGCGCGAGTTTGCCCCCGTTGTTGAGGCGGTGCGTGGGCGCTGTTCGGCGCTGAGCCATGTCATTGGGGTCGGGGCGGACGTACCGGCGGGCTGGCTGGTCTATGATGAGCTGCTGGCGGCCCACCAGGGCCAGCATCTACCGGCGGTAGAGGTAGGGAGCGATGATCTACACCGTCTCATGTACACCTCTGGCACCACGGCCTACCCCAAAGGGGTCATGATCTCCTATGGCAACCTCTACTGGAAGAATATTGCGCAGATCACGCTCTTCGGCATCACGGCGGCGGATCGCACGCTCATCGTTGGGCCGCTCTACCACGTTGGTGGGCTGGATCTGCCAGCGACCTCGGTTCTCTATGCAGGTGGCAGCGTGGTCATTCTGCGCAAGTTTGAGCCGTTGACCTTGCTGGAGACCGTGCAGCGCGAGCGCGTCACCAACATGTGGCTACCGCCTTCAATGATCAACATGTTGCTCCAGGCCGAAGGCATCTGGAACTATGACCTCAGCTCGGTCCGCTTCATTATCGATGGCGGCGAGAAGATGCCCATTCCGCTCATTCAGAAGCTGCTCTCGCTTTTCCCCCAGGCCTGGTTTGCCGATGCCTATGGTCTGACTGAAACGGTCTCGGGTGATACCTATCTCGACAAGGCCAAGACCATAGAGAAGATTGGCTCTGTCGGCAAGCCCTGTCTCCACCTGCAGCTGCGCATTGTTGACGAGAACGATCAGCCATTGCCGCCGCGTCAGCCTGGGGAGATCGTCCTGCGCGGTCCCAAGGTCTTCAAAGGTTACTGGAAGGACCCCGAGGCTACGGCGGCGGCCTTGCGCAACGGTTGGTTCCACACCGGTGACATCGGCTATCTCGACGAGGAGGGCTATCTCTACATTGTCGATCGCAAGAAGGACATGATCATCAGCGGCGGCGAGAATATCGCTTCGCTCGAAGTGGAGCGTGTGCTCTACGAGGACCCGCGCGTCCTGGAGGCGGCGGTTGTGGGTATGCCGCATCCGCGCTGGGGAGAGGTGCCGGTAGCCTATGTTGTGGTAAAGCCGGGCCAGACGGTGACTGCCGAGGAGCTGCGAGCCGCCTGTCAGGCCAAGCTTGCCCGCTTTAAGGTGCCGCACCATATCTTTTTCATCGAGGCGCTGCCGCGCAATCCCTCGGGGAAGGTACTCAAGCGCGAGCTGCGCCTGCGCGTCGCTGAGGACGCCGCGGCTACGGCCAGGGGAGGTAGTTCCAGCCCCAGCCAGTCGGCTAATCCGGCCTGAGTCTGTCGGTGGGCGGTGAGTCAGTCCGGTACCGAAGCTGGAGGCGATTGCTGCTGCGTGCGTGAGCAAGTGAGTGAGCACAAGGAGGGTGTCAATGGAAAGAACCTTGAGCGCAGAGCTTGCGCAGTTTGTGGCTGGCCTGGGCTATGAGGCGCTGCCGGCCCAGGTGATTGACAAGGCCAAGACGTGCCTGTTGCACGGCCTGGCGGTCGGGCTGGCCGGCTCAGAGCTGGAGTATGCTCACATTGCGCGCCGGCTGGTGGCGCTGGCCGAGCCTGGAGTGGGCGAGGTAAGCGCGCCCGTGATCGGCTCCTCTCTACGCGCGAGCGTGGCCGGGGCGGCCTTTGCCAACGGGGTCATTCTGCATGGACGTGTCCAGGAGGACACGCATGGAACGGCCCACCCGGGCACGATGATCATCCCCGCGCTGTTGGCTGCGAGCGAGCTGCGTCCGCTGGATGGACGGGCCTTCCTGACCGCACTGGTGGCCGGCTACGAGGTCCTGGCGGCGGTCAGTCGTGATTTTACAGCCTTGACCACGCCGCGTGGCTTCCGGGCCAGTGCTATCTACGGGGTCTTTGGAGCGGCGGCAGCCGCGGGCAAGGCGCTGGCTTTGAGCGAGGAGCAGCTGGCGGCGGCGCTAGGTTTGGCCTCGGCCTTTGCCGGAGGAACCACGCAGTCCTTTGCCTCGGGAACGATGGAGTGGCACTTTGAAAACGGCGTGGCGGCGCGTAATGGCCTGCTGGCGGCTCTGCTCGCGCGCGAAGGAGCGCGGGCCTCGGCCATTGCTCTGGAGGGTCCTGCCGGCTTCTACCAGGCCTTTGCCGGTACGCGCGAGGGGCTGGAGCGCGTGGTGAGTCACCTGGGGCGCACCTGGGAGATCCTCAACGTGACCTTCAAGCCTTATCCAGTCTGTGCCTTTAATCAAAGCCCGATTACGGCGGCCTTGGAGCTGGTGCGAGCGCATGGGCCGCGTCCAGAGGAGATCGCGCGTATCGAATTGGAGATGAACGCCTACGAGGCCAATTATCCAGGCATGGCCTACACCGGACCATTCACGACGGTGGAGCAGACACAGATGAGTGCGCCTTTCTGTGTGGCCTGGACTCTGGCGCATCGCGCGTTCTCCTTCTCTGCCCTCACCCAGTTTGATGACGAGGCCACGCGCGCTCTGATCAGCAAACTGGAGATGCGCGCACGCCAGGATCTGCCGCCGCTCTCGCTGCGTCTGACGGTTCATCTCGTCGATGGGCGCACGTTGGAGCAGGAGCTGCAGGTCGATGCCAGCTATTATGCCTGGGACTTTGCTCGCGAGCTGGAACTGCTCAAGGAGCTGCAGCCAGATCTGCCTCTGACGCCCGAGGCGACGCAGCGGCTGATCGAGCTGATTCGCTCGCTGGAGCAGTGCCAGGATGTGCATGAATTGACGCGCTTGCTGGAGATACCGGCTCCCAGCTCCGTGGGCAGCTAGCGTTGTGCTGCTGAGCGCTGCGCAGACGGGCAACACAGGAAGCTGGTGAAAAACGGCTATCCGCCGGTGGTTGCCCGTCTGCCCTGTGAGATCGATCTTGATCTTGTTTGCAGAGGAGGCGAGGTGTGCCTGCTGAGGAGATTGATGGGGCGCTGGCGCGCCGTTTGCTGGCGACTATGCAGCTGATTCGGGCCTTCGAGGAGGCGGTGCGCGATCATTTTGCCGCCAGGCATATTCCTGGCTTTATTCATCTCTCTATTGGTCAGGAGGCGGTGGCTGCCGGTCTGGCCAGCGCTCTGGAGCGCGACGACTATTTGTATGTGACGCATCGAGGGCATGGCCATGTCATTGCCAAGGGGGCCGACCTGAAGCGCGTAGCAGCGGAGATCTTCGGCAAGGCTGCCGGTTATTGTCGGGGTCGGGGTGGCTCCATGCACATTGCGGCCTTTGAGGTGGGGATACTGGGAGCCAATGGGGTCGTTGGGGCAGGTCTCCCACATGCGGCGGGAGCGGCCTGGGCTTTACAGTTGCAGGGACGGCGGCAGGTGGCCGTGGCGGTCTTCGGTGATGGGGCTGTCAGCACCGGCCTCTTTCACGAAACGGCCAATATTGCCTCTCTCTGGCGCTTGCCGCTGCTCTTGCTCTGTGAGAACAACGGCTATGCCGAGTTTACGCCTTTGAGTGTGCACGCTGCCGTCGAGAGCGTGGCTGAGCGGGCCGCCGCCTATCGGCTGCCAGCCTGGCGGGTAGATGGACAGGACCCCCTGGCGGTGCGGGCGACGGTACGCGAGGCGCTGGTGCGGGTCCGCGCTGGTGAAGGGCCGGCTCTGGTGGAGTGCCTGACCTGGCGTGTACGTGGGCACTACGAAGGTGATCCGCAGCGCTATCGTTCATCTGCCGAGCTGGAGGAGGCGACAGCTCATGATCCTCTCCGCCTTTTTGCCGAGCGTCTGCGACGTGAAGGGCTGTTGAACGAGGCGGAGGAGGCGGAGCTGGCAGCTCAGGCCCGTCAGGCGGTGGCGGAGGCCATTGCCTATGCTCAAGAGGCGACCTTTCCTGATCCTGCCTCGGCCTTAGAAGATGTGCTCTACCAGCCGTCAGGGGCAGGCTGAGCTGAGCGAGGCTAAGCTGACATCCGGGTAAGCAAAGGAGCAGTTGCTGTGGCGGAAAAACGCTATGTGCGTGCAGTCAACGAGGCTCTCTGTGAAGAGATGGAGCGTGATCCAGCGGTCTGCCTGCTCGGGGTCGACGTTGGGGCGCCTGGCGGCCCCTTTGGAGCCACGCGTGGCCTGCAGGAGCGCTTTGGCCCGCAGCGAGTCCGCGACACGCCGATCAGCGAAGCGGCGGTTGTGGGTCTGGCCATCGGCGCAGCCACGCTCGGTCTCCGCCCGGTCGTTGAGATCATGTTCATGGACTTCCTGGCCCTGGTCATGGACCAGCTCGTGAACCAGGCGGCCAAGATGCGCTACATGACTGGAGGGCAGGCCAAACTGCCGCTGGTGGTACGCACCCAGACTGGTTATCGCGACAGTGCCGGCCCCCAACACGCGCAGAGTCTGGAGGCCTGGCTAACCCACGTGCCCGGCCTCAAAGTGGTGATGCCCTCTGGCCCCTGCGAGGCCAAGGGCCTGCTGAAGGCGGCTATCCGCGACGACAATCCCGTGATCGTTGTGGAGAACCGAACCCTGTATGCCCTGGCCGAAGAGGTCCCGGACGACGATTATGTCCTGCCGCTGGAGCGCGCGGCGATTAAGCGTGAGGGGCGGGATGTGACGATTGCCAGCATTGGAGTCATGGTACGTGAAGCCCTGGCGGCGGCGGAAGCGCTGGCCGGGCGTGGAATCTCCTGCGAGGTCATTGATCTGCGCAGCGCGAATCCGCTAGATCTGCAGACGGTACGAACCTCGCTGGAGAAGACCAATCGTCTGGTGATTGCTCATAGTGCCACGCGCTGCGGCGGAGTTGGAGCTGAGCTAGCAGCGGCCCTCGGTGAAGAGGCGTTTTATATGCTTGACGCGCCTATTATGCGCGTAGGGGCGGCGTTCGCGCCGATTCCTTTTTCACCACCGCTGGAGCGGGCAATCGTGCCCGATCGGGCGGCCATTATCGCGGCTGTAGAGCGAGTGCTGGCCCCGTGAGATGAGGCGCTGGTGTCTCACACTATTCCTGACCGGGGTGTCGTCAGCCTTATGATCTGGCCGTTGACCATTTAGCCGGGCAAACACAGTGGGGAGCAGCTATGACTGAGGCAAGTGAGGGAGCGCAGTCCGAGGTGATCATGCCTCGTCTGGGCCTGACCATGCAGGAGGGTACCATCGTCCAGTGGTCCAAGCCACAGGGAGGATGGGTCAACGCTGGCGAGGTCATCTGCACGATTGAGACGGAGAAAATCACTCATGAGATTGAGGCTCCCAGGAGTGGCTATCTGCAGATCCTCCAGCCTGAAGGGACAACCGTCACTGTCGGCGCTGTCATTGCGCGCATTCTGGCTCAGCGGGAGGCGATGGCTGTAGGGGCCGCGCGAGCAGTTGAGGCGCCAGGGCCAGGGCCAGAGCGGGAAGCGCAAAAGCTGCCAGGCGGCGTGCCGGCAGCAGTTCCAGTTCCGAGGCAGGAGGCTGGTGGCGGAGACGGGCGTGGGCGGCTTGAGATCTCGCCCGTGGCCTTACGCATGGCCCAGGACCTGGGCCTACCCCTGGAGCGCATCCAGGGCAGCGGCCCCCGGGGACGCATTCACAAGGCTGATGTTCTGCGGGCCTGGCAGCAGCTCCGTGAGGGGAGCAGCCAGCCAGCGGCTGTCGACGCGGTGAGCACGGCGCCGTCCCCTGCGGCGATGGCCCCCGTCCAGAGCGTCGCGTCGCTGCCGGCCTACGATCGCGAGCCGCTGACCCCTATGCGTCGGCGTATTGCCGAGCATATGCTGAGCAGCCTGCAAGAGACGGCCCAGCTCACCTTGATGATGGAGGCCGATGTTACCCAGACCTTGCAACTCAGGGCGGAGCTACAGCAGGAGCAGCAGCGCCTTGGAGGGGCCGGAATCACCATTACCCATCTCTTGATCAAGATGGTGGCTCTTGCCTTGCACGAGCATCGTCGGCTCAATGCTGCCCTGGTGGGGGACGAGATCCGCCTCTATCGCGAGATCAATATTGGCGTGGCCACAGCGCTTGAGGATGGCTTGCTCGTGCCTGTTATCCGGGGGGCTGATCGCAAGAGCTTGGCCGAGATCAGTGCGGAGCTGCAGAGCCTGGCCGAGCAGGCTCGCAGCGGTCGGCTGCCGCCCGATGCACTCGCCGGGGCGACCTTTACCATTACCAACCTGGGAGCGCAGGGAGTCGACTACTTCACCCCCATCCTTCCTAGGGGGCAGGGGGCCGTCCTGGGAGTGGGGCGCGTTTGCGAGCAAGTCCGGGCTGGCGCCGAGGGTTTCCAGCGCTACAGCCGGCTGGGGCTGAGCCTGACCTTCGACCACCGTCTCGTCGACGGCGAGCCGGCGGCGCGTTTCCTTGCGCGCGTCAAATATCTGCTGGAGCATCCCTGGACGCTTCTCCTCTCGGCCCATTAAGGGAGCTATCTTACAGGGTGTCCTCCATCCTGGAGGGCCTGGGTGCGGCCCGACCCATCTTGATCCATCCTATCTTGCACAGGGAGAACAACGATGGATTTTCAGACCTCAGAAGAGCATACCCTCATTCGTGAGAGCGTGCGGCAGCTCGCCAGCCGTTATGGCCTGGAGTACTGGCGCGAGAAGGATCGCCAGCATGCTTTCCCCGAGGAGCTATGGAAGGAGCTGGCTCGGGCCGGCTGGTTGGGAACGATCATCCCCGAACGCTATGGGGGAGCTGGCATGGGGCTGCTGGAAATGGCGATCGTGGTGGAAGAGATGGCCGCCAGCGGGGCGGGTGCCACTATTGCCCAGTTGTTCATGATGACGCCAGTCTTTGGAGCCTTGACCATCTTACGGCACGGCTCCGAAGAGCAACGCGAGCGTTACCTGCCAGCGCTGGCGCGCGGCGAATTCGACTTCAGCATGGCCCTCACCGAACCAGATGCGGGGAGCGACACGCTGGCCACCAAGACCCTGGCACGCCGCCACGGCGATGAGTACGTCATCAGCGGCCAAAAGGTATGGATCTCAGGAGTTGATCGCGCCGGTGGCATGTTGCTTGTGGCACGCACCACGCCGCTAGAGGAGGCGCCACGCCGCACCTTTGGCCTCAGCCTCTTTCTCGTTGATCCGCACTCGCCGGGCGTTAGCCATCAGCCGCTGGAGAAAGTGGGAACGCACTGCGTGACCTCAAGCATGGTCTTCATTGACGAGCTGGTCGTGCCCAAGACAGCACTCATCGGTGAAGAGGGCGAGGGCTGGAAATATCTGGTCGATACCCTGAACAGCGAGCGCATCGTTACAACTGCGGGCTGCGTAGGCGCCGGGGATCTGGCCATCAGGTTGGCGGTCGACTATGCCAATGCGCGCGTGGTCTTCGGCCAGAAGATTGGTCGCCATCAGGCCATTCAGTTCCCGCTGGCGCGTCTGAAAGCCGAGATTGAGATGGCTCGTCTCATGAACTACAAAGCAGCCTGGCTGCTTGATCATCACCTGCCCTGTGCGGCGGAGGCCAATATGGCCAAGATGGTGGCGGCAGAGGCCGCCTTCAACGCCTGTGATCAAGCCATGCAGACCCTGGGCGGCTATGGCTTCTCAACGGAGTATCACATCGAGCGCCTCTGGCGTGATGTACGCCTCTTCCGTCTGGCGCCTATCAGTCAGGAAATGATTCTCAACTACATTGCCCAGCATGTGCTGGGACTGCCGCGCTCGTACTGAGCAGGCGCAAGCAAAGTGAGGGAGGCAGAGATGAGCTATCGTTATCTACAGGTGGAGCGCGCTCATCCCCAGGTGGCGCAGGTGACCATTGCGCGCCCGGAGCAGCTCAACGCCATTGACCGCGCTGTGCTTGACGAGCTGGGTCAACTGGTAGATGAGTTGGAACAGGATCGCGAGCTAGTGGTGGTCATTCTGACGGGGGCCGGAGAGAAGACCTTTGTGGCCGGAGGAGATGTGGCCTATATGGCGGCCATGAGCATGCCGGAGGCGCGGCGCTTTGTCTATGCGGGACAGGAGGTCTTGCTGCGACTTGAGCGCAGCAGTAAAGTGAGTATCGCAGCTATCAATGGCTATGCCCTTGGGGGAGGGCTGGAGCTGGCCCTGGCCTGCGATATTCGCCTGGCAGCGGAGGGGGCGCAGCTAGGCTTGCCAGAAACCTCGCTTGGCCTCTTGCCCGGCTGGGGCGGTACCCAGCGCCTGGCGCGCCTGCTGGGGCCTGGTTTGGCCAAAGAGCTGATCTTCACAGGGCGCCGTGTAGGAGCAGAGGAAGCGCTGCAGATCGGGCTGGTCAATCGGGTGGTACCACGCGAGCGGCTGCTGAGCGAAGCCCACGAACTGGCGCGGCGCATCGCGCGCAATAGCCCGATTGCGGTACAGCAGGCTAAGCGAGCCATCAATCAGGGCCTACAGACCTCCCTGGATCAGGGCCTCGTGATCGAGGCCGAGGCCTGGCTGGTCCTCTTTGGAACTCATGATCGTCAGGAGGGAACACGGGCCTTCGTGGAAAAGCGCCCCGCACACTTCACCGGCGAGTAACAGGTAGGACAGGAAGAGAGAAAGAAGGCTCCTCACTCTGTCTGGAAGGGCAGGCAGGTCGCGCCCACGAGCCTTCGTCTCTTCCTTCTCTTGAACCTTCTCCGAATCATTTACGTTGGTTTCGTCCCCTGCTGCCTGGCTGGGCGAATGAAGTCCTGTCAGACGGGATCAGCAGCCTCTCAAAGTGCTACTTCCTCTCAAACTCTTTATCTTGCCTCACCTTGCCTCAGACTACTACTCTCTCACGATTGCCTGCTATCTTCCATGTACTTGGGGCGGCGAGCGTCAAAGTCTCAAGCCTCTACTTGCTGATCACTCATGGAAGCTGAGCACGTTACGCAGCTAGCCCTCGACAGACACGCCTGTTGGAACCGGTCTGGCGACTTAGCTGGTCAGGCCAGTCCCAACAGGCGTCTTCCTTCGGGGGTCAGGTGCTCGGGTGTCCAGCGCGGTTCCCAGACCAGTTCGATGCCTCAGACAGCGGTGAACAGATCGGGCGAGGCCCGGCCCCGACCGGAGCTGCTCCCATGTAGCAGAGCGCGCAGCGTCGACGATAGCCGCTTGACCCCCTCGCATAGTTGCTCCGGGGACTTATCAGCGAAAGTCAGGCGTATACTCGGCAGCTGCTGCTGACTGTTTTCGACGCGGAAGAGCTGACCGGGAGCCAGCAACAGACCGCGATCGGCAGCCTTCTCAATCACTTCATATTCTTGCAGCTGCGGCGGCAGCCAGAGCAGCAGGTTGAGGCCCGCGGTCGGCACCGTCCAGCGGCATTCAAGCCCGGCCAGCTCCTCCTCTAGCAGGTTCAACAGGGCGTCGCGCCGGCGCCGATACTCCTGGCGATAGAGACAAAGCTCCTCCTCGAATGCGGGATCGCTCAGATGTTCCAGAAGAGCGCGGGCCAGGGGCAGCGAGGTGCCGCGCGCGAACGTCTGCTTGCCCTCGACCAGGCGCGCCAGGATCGGCGGAGCTGCCACGATACAGCCGAGGCGCAGCGTTGGAAAAATCAACTTGTTGAAGCTCTTCAGATAGATCACGCGTCCCTCGCCATCAAAGCTGCGCAGCGCTGGTGGCGGCTCACCACACCCCGACTCACCGTAGAACAGCTCGCTACAATAGTCGTCTTCGACGATCAGCAGATTGTAGCGACTGGCCAGCTCAACCAGCTGCTGGCGACGCTCACGTGACATCGTGGCGCCGGTGGGTGAATGGGCGGTCGGCACCACACAGAGCAGACGGGGGCGAGCCGCGGGTGCCTCTAGCGCCTGCTCCAGCAGATCGAGACGCAGCCCCTCCTCATCGACCGGAATTGGCTGGCAGGTCGCTCGCTGTTGCTCAAAGATATCCAGAGCCGCCAGATAGGCCGGCTCCTCAATGAAGACCGGCTCGCCCGGCGTGAGCAGCACGCGCGCGACCAAATCCAGCCCTTGCTGGTTGCCGCTCGTGAGCAGAATCTCCTGTGGCTCCGGCTGGAAGCCGAAGCGCGTGAAATACTGGCAGAGATAGCGGCGCAGAGCCTCATCGCCCAGAGTTGAACCGTACTGCAATACCTGCAAGCTGGCTGCCTGCCGCGTCTCCTCGGCCAGGAGCCGCCCGGCGCGTGCCATCGAGTGTTCCCAGCGTTCGATGGGAAAGAGGCTGACATCAGGATAGCCACTGCTCAGATTGAGCATGGTGGCAGGATCGCCCCAGCGCTCCAGGGAGCGCTGCGTCAGCCACTGCAATTGACCAGCTCGGCTGGCCTGTAGCGATAGTCCTCCGAGCCAGCCAGTCGCCCAGTCCAGTCGTTGGCACTGGCTGGTCGAGACCGGACCGCTTGTCGGGAGATCACCCCCGAAGGGTGCCCGTGCCCGCGCCAGGGCCGTCAGAGGCGAAGAAAGAATATAGGTACCACGCCCAACGTGGCCGCCGATTACTCCCTCGCTAGCGAGTAGATCGTAGGCTTGAGCAACTGTGGTTGTGCTCACGCTCAGCTCCGCCGCCAGCCGACGTACCGGCGGCAGCTGCGTGCCCTCTGTAAGCTCTCCTCGCACAATGGCGCTTTTGATTTGTTCAGCAAGCTGCTGATAGAGCAGAGTACGCGTGCTCTTGTCCAATGAAAAAGTGATACTCATAGTCCCTGCCTGGCTTCGTCCTACCTGCTATTTCATGGGAAATACTATAAGTTACAGATGGGGTTCATTTCGCCATTTGGAGCCTTTAAGGATTGTATAGCCTAGTATATGCGAATCCACAATCGTTGTCAATTCAGTAGTTTGCTGCTCTCTCCCTTACACAAGGGAGAGATTGTACACAGATGACTATCATTAGCCTATGAGCAGGAGAGCATAGTAAAGGATTGTATGTATCAGCGATACAATTGTGGCAATCAATTGTTGAGGAACAGCGCAGGGGAAGGGAAGAGCGAGCGGCGTCGATGGTATAATATCCTCTGCCGGCCAACGAAGGCGGGAGGCGAAGAAGAGCCTGTCATCTCATCCTGAACCCGGTCGGCGAAAGGCGGGAACGCACTTGACATCGCTACCTGAGCGCATGCAGACGCGCTTTACAGAACTCGTTAACATTCGCTATCCCATTGTCCAGGGAGGGCTTTCCCATCTCTCCTTTGCCGAGCTAGCGGCGGCGGTCTCCAACGCTGGTGGCCTTGGTCAGATCGGCTGTGCCTGTTTTGCCACGCCTGAAGAACTGCGGGCTGAGATCCAGAAGGCCAGGCGGCTTACCGACAAACCGTTTGGCGTCAATTTCCCCATCGGACATATTTCCCTTGAGCCATTTCTCGATGCTGCTCTCAGCGAAGAGCCGGCGGTCATCAGCATCACCGGTGGCAATCCCGAGCCGCTGCTCAAGCGCATTCAAGCGAGCGGCGTGAAAGTACGCACAATGGTACTTGTCGCGGGGGTGAGGGCGGCGCGCAAAGCGGAGGCCCTGGGAGCTGATGCTGTTATTGCTGTCGGTTTCGAAGGTGGGGGGCATCTCGGGCGCGACGATCTTGGTACGCTGGTGTTGACGCCGCGCGTTGTCGAGGCCGTCAAGATTCCAGTGCTGGCCAGTGGTGGCATCGCCGACGGGCGCGGTCTCGCGGCAGCCCTGGCTCTTGGAGCTGAGGGCATTGAGCTGGGCACGCGCTTTGTAGCTGTGCGGGAGAGCAATGCCCACCCGCACTATCAGCAGGCCCTGCTCGAAGCCCAGGAGACGGATACCATGATCATCGAGCGCAGCATCGGGCGTCCGGCGCGCGTTCTCAAAGGGCCGGTTGCCGAGCGTATTCGCCAGGTTGAGGAAGAGCTAGAGCGCGAAGGGGCTACCGCTGAGGAGCGCCTGCGCCGGCTGTTGCCGCTCATCAGCGGCGCTGTTAACAAACGAGCTGCTCTGGAGGGGGTTCTCGACGAGGGCTTTGTTTGGGCTGGGCAAGTGGTGGGTCTCATCCATGATATTCCCACGGCTCAGGAGCTGATCGAGCGCATTGTCCAGGAAGCCTGGGAGATCAGCCGGCGCCTGCCAGGACTCTTTGTCGCACCGCGCTGAGTCAGGTGCCTGGCCCAGCGCAAGGCAAGAGGAGGTCGAGCGAGAGCAATCGCCGCGCCGCCTGTGAGCGCCAGGCGCTCTGCCAGGCTCGACCTCGTTTGACCTGCTTACGCTCCAGGCTCCCGGTTGGCGGTGCTGCTGGCCATGCGCGTCAGAAACTGGCCAATTTCAACCAAAGCTGCCATAGCGCGACAGGTGATCTCAATCGACTCGTAGTAAGGAATGCCCTCTTCGCGCAGCAGCTGCAGCGCCGGGATCTCCTTATCGTAGCGAGCGTAGATGGTTTGTACCAGGACCGGCTTGGCGTACTGGCGCACAAGGCGGCCCAGCTCGCGGGCAGCTTCCTCCTCGCGCGCCCCGAAAGCCTCGGAAAGCAACCAGCGATAGCCGCCGAAGAGGCCCGTGATGATAACGCCATCAACGTCGGGATCGGCCAGACAGACCTCACTCAGGCGAGCGAAAGCCAGCGGGTCCTCATCGGCGGCGCCGGCGACATCGATCGGATTGGTGGCTGTTGCCCGCGCGGGCATCAAGGCGCGCAGCTGCTGCTGCGTCTCCTCCTTGAGGACGGGCACCTCCAGGCCGCAGCGTAAGGCGGCATCGCCGGAGGCTACCACGCTTCCGCCTCCATCGCCAACGATAGCGATGCGTCGCCTCCCGCCTGGGGTCGGCGGCTGCAGCGCCAAGGCCCGTGCCACTGGATACAGCTCATCCGAGCGGATGACGCGTACCACGCCGCTGCCGAGTAATGCTGTGTCATGGTCGGGGCGCACTGTCGCCAGGCTACCAGTATGGGCTAAGGCGGCGCGTACTCCAACCTCGGTGGCTCCGCTCAGCAAGATGACCACCGGTTTATAGCGTCCCTGGCGGTAGAGCTGCTGTGTCACCTGCTGCAGTGTGGCCTCGTCGATGGCTTCGACGTAGCCAGCGATCACCTTTGTCTCAGGGTCGTTGGCTAGATACTGCAGATACTCGGGGAAGCGCACATCGGCGCCGTTTCCCATGCTCAGGAAGGTCGTGAAGCCCAGTCCATCGAGCTGAGCCTGTGCGTAGAGGTACATGCCGAGATTGCCGCTTTGGGAGACCAGGCCGATCGGTCCCTCTGGCAGCGGAAAGGCCATGCCCAGGGCGTTGAGCCGGGCGCGCCGCACGTAGACCCCCATGCAGTTGCTGCCCAGGATACGGATGCCGTGCTCGTGGCAGCGAGTGACCAGCTCCATTTCGAGGGCGCGGCCCTCGGGGCCGGTCTCGCTGAAGCCGGCGGTGACGATCACGATGCCTTTCACCCCGTGAGCGATGCAATCGTCGACGGCGGCGGGCACGTGCTGGAAGGCGGTGGTAATGATGGCCAGATCAACAGGCCCGGGCACAGCGCGCAGACTGGGGTAGGTGCGCTGGCCAAGGATCTCGGGGGCGCTGGGCGTGACCAGATAGACCTCGCCTGGAAAGCTCGCCAATAGCTGGCGAGCGGCGACATGGCCCCACTTCTGGGGCGCGCGCGATGCGCCGATGATGGCGACAGAGCGCGGGTGCAGCACTTCCTCAAGCGTATACAGCCGGTTGCTCATTCAACCCTCGTCCTTGGAATCGTCGGTATCGGTGGGTGGCCCCTGTTCGCGCTCACGTCGCAGCAGCTCCTCGACGCTGCGAATGAGCACATCCGCGCTCGGCAGGGGACCGGTGCCGGCGGGGTGGTCGAGGTCAGTGGCCGGACCGTGGGCTGTCTCCACCACGGGTGGCTCCTCCTCGTCCTCTGGATCATCCTCCTCGTCCTCCTCATCCTCCTCGTCTGCCAGGGCATGGATCTGTTCTTCCAGGCGACGGACGTAGGCGCTGGCCTCGGGATCGCGAGCCACCAGCGCGGTAATCTGCTCCTCGAAGCGGACGGCATCCACCTGGATCTCGTTGAGGTCGAGGTCGAGGGAGAGGAGGCTGTTGACATAGGTCAGGAGGGCCGCGGTCACTTTGATGTTCGGCGTGGCGGCCAGGTAGTGGGGCGCTGCCGCCCAGAGGCTGGCTGCTGGAATGTTGGCGCGGCGGCAGGCATCCTGCAACACGCCGATCATGCCGGTGGGACCCTCGTAACCAGAGCTGTGGATGTCCAACTCGCGTAGCCGTTCCTGGAGCTCGGGCGTTGACGAGCTGCCGGTAATGGGCACGGCCAGCGAGTGGGGGATGTCCGCCAGCATAGCCCCCAGCAGAATGACCTCCGAGACGTGAAAGTGGCGACAGACCTCTAGAAAACACTCACTGAAGGTATGCCACTTGAGCTGCGGCTCTACTCCCAGGTAGAGGATGATGTCGCGCTCTTGCTCGGGAAGGCTGTGGGCGGAGAACTGGTTAGCGGGCCAGACCAGGGAACGCTGCATGCCGTCGACAATGCGCACAATGGGCCGCGTTTCGGTAAAGACGTAGAAGTCTTCGCTGTCAATTTCGGCGATCTTCACCGGCTTCCAGCGATCAATCAGGAATTTGATGGCGGTAGTGGCCGAGTCGGCGGCGTCGTTCCAGCCGGCCAAGGCGGCGATCAGCACCGGGTTGCGTAGTTGCAGGTGTTCACGATAATACTGGATCAGAGACATGCTCATACCTCTCTCTGCCTTCCCTGGACCGTATCCTACACATTCTACCATGTTGGGGAAATTGTGGGCAGTCTCTCTTGTTCTCCCCCCTACGCCCGGCCAGGGTCTGGCTCTTGATCCTCGCTGAGGCGGGGGCTATAATACCCTGACAATGTGGACCTGCCTGGATGCGCTCGCCGCGTTGAGCACACTGACAAGAGGGTGGGGGCGTTGGGAAACCAGCGAGCGGCAGGAGGTGGTTTCTGTGATGGAGCTGGACCCGAGTCTGATTCTCTATCAAGATCATCACATGCTGGCGGTCAATAAGCCGGCGGGCGTGGTGATTCATCCAACCTATAAGCATGCTGATGATACGCTCTGGAATATGATCCTGGCCTATCTGGAACGGCAGGGGCCGGAGGAGTGGCAGCCGCCGGAGTTGCCCGATGAGCCGGGTTGGGAGCGGGCGCCCGAGGCGGTGCGCCTGATGCTGCGCGAGCGGCGGGCGGCGCGGCTGCGCAGGCAGGAGGGGCCGCTGCCCAAGCCGGTACTCTTGCATCGTTTGGATAAGGATACGTCGGGGGTGGTGTTGTTGGCCCGTACAGAGAATGCCCGGCGCTATCTGGGACGCCAGTTCAATGAGCATCGGGTGCTGAAGCGCTATCTGGCGGTGGCCTTCGCCGGGGCGCCGGCCTGGACGCGACCGCTGCAGCCGCTGCGGGTGTGTCGCCTCTCTGTGGCTGAGCTGGAGGATGGACTGGGGCCAGGAACTCTTGACCTGGCTGGAACAGGGAAGTGGCCTGGCTCGCAGGAGCTGGTGATCTCGGGAGAGGGGCCGGAGCCGGAGCCGCTACCACTGCCCGTTGGGAGCCTTTGGCTGCTTGATGGGCCGATTCAGCGTGATCCCCAGGATCGTCGACGCTGCGTGGTGGGGCCAGAAGGCTTGCCTGCGCAGACGCTGGTGCAGGTGCTGGCCCAGCAGGGACCTTTCCTCTTGCTGGAAGCACGCCCGATTACGGGACGGATTCATCAGATTCGCGCTCATCTGGCATCTCTGGGTTATGCGCTGGTCGGTGACCAGACCTATGCTCCTCCTCCGCTGCCGGGAACACCCCAGGCCGCTTTGCTGCGCCAGTTTCTTCATGCTTCCAGTTTGACGGTGCGTCGCTATCCCGATGAGGCGCCGGCGACTCTGGTAGCACCGTTGAGTGAGGAGCTGCGCCTCTGGCTGGAGGCGCACTTTCCTGCGGCCCAGGCCCTGCTCGCTAACCAGGGATGGGCGGCCTGACTGCCTTCTTCTTAATTGGATTTCTTATAGCCTTAATCCCTTGTTGCGACAGCCAGCCTTGCCCCTGGTTCTGGCTGCTGCGGCCAGAAGATTCAGGAGGTTGCTCCCCAGTCGCGTAGCAGCGCCATAGCTGCGTTATGGCCGGGTGCTCCCATGACGCCCCCGCCGGGATGGGTGCCTGACCCGCAGAGGTAGAGGCCGGCGATTGGGGTGCGATAGCGGGCACACTCGGGCGTTGGACGCTGACCGAAGAGCTGGTCGGGGGTGATCTCGCCGTGGAAGATGTGTCCTTCGGTCATACCGTAGCGCTGCTCGATGTCCGCTGGACTCAGCACCTGGCGATCGATGATGGCATCGGCAAAGTTGGGGGCGAATGCGCACATGGTGGCGATGACGCGCTTGACCATTTCTTCTTTGACTTCTTCGCTCCAGGGTCGATCTTTCAGGTGGTAGGGAGCGTATTGGCAGAACATTGAGATCAGGTGTTTGCCTGGCGGGGTGAGTGAGGGATCAGTGGCCGACTGCATGTAGGCCTCGATGTAGGGGTGGCGCGATAGCTCGCCTCGCAGGGCGTCCTCGTAGGCTTGCTGAACCCAGTCGGGGGTGGGCGAAATCTCGCATGAGCCTGCGTGCTGCAGGCCTGGTTCACTGCCTGGCAGGCAGCTGAAGCTGGGAAGTTCCTTGAGAGCGAGGTTGATCTTGATGACAGGACTTTCGGTCTTGAAGCGTTTGATGCGTGCCAGGAAGGTGGGATCAAGGCCGGCGTCAGCGCACAGTTGCAGGAAGGTTCGTTTGGGGTCGGCGTTCGAGAGGACTGCCCGAGCACGGATTTCTTCGCCGGTCTCCAGACGCACGCCTTCAGCTCGCCCATTGTGGATCAGGATGCTAGCCACAGGGGCGCCTGTGCGAATCAGGGCACCGTGGGCGGTGGCTGAGGCTGCCAGGGCAAAGCTGATGCGCCCCATGCCGCCGCGAACGTAGCCCCAGAGGCCGCGCTGTCCGTTCACCTCGCCGAACATGTGGTGCCACATCACGTAGACAGAGCCTGGCGTTTTGGGGCCGATGAAGCTGCCAATGACACCTTGACCGGCAAAGGCAGCTCGTACCTGATCAGATTCGAAATACTCGGCAAGCAAATCGTAGAGGTTGCCGAACATGAGTCGGCTGTAGATTTCTTCATCTTCGCCGCGAAAGCGTGCCGCCAGCTCGGCCAGTGTGGGCGGCTCCTCTAGGAGCAGGGGCGTGAGAATGTCTGAGGCGCGTTCAAAGAAACGCAGAAAGCGCGGATAGGCGGCGGCGTCGCGCGGTGAGAAGCGTCGAATACTTTCGGCGGTTTGCTCACTACTGGCGCGAATGAAGAGATAGCTGCCGTCTGGGAAGGGCACGAACATCTGAGGATCTTTGATGTAGGCCTCGAAGCCGTAGCGCGCTAGTTCAAGGTCGCGGATGATTTCCGGTCGCAGGAGACTCACGACGTAGGCACAGGGGGAGACGCTGAAGCCTGGGAAGGGTTCTTCGAGAGTACAGGCGCCCCCTACACGGTCGCGCTGTTCGAGAACAAGGACACGCTTGCCAGCGCGCGCCAGGTAGCCGGCGGCAACGAGACCATTATGGCCAGCTCCGATGATGATGACGTCGTAGTGATGAGAGTGCTCGCTCATTAGGGGGTTCCTTTCTGCCTCCACTGACGGCGCGTCGCATGGGGCGGCGCTGCCTATCTCTGTCTCTGCTGGTTGCTTTGCTTGGGATGATAGCCGCTGAGCCTGCGCTGCGTCAAGTTGCTCTCCTCCTTCCGTTGGGTATTTCTTATAGCCTCAAGGCTTTAGACTCTCACTAACCTGTGATGCGGACTGCCTGCACCTGCTGCAATCCACCTGACCACCAGGCAGCATTGCCTCGTAGTCTTAGATGCAAGGTCGTGTGTGGAAGAAAGCATGGCCTGGGCTAGCGGTAAGTAGCTAGCACGGGGGAGTGGGGAGGGGCTGGTGAATAGTATCCAGTCTGGTGTAGCATATTCTTATAGTCATGAACTACACATACACAAAAGCAGACGCACAAGCCGCTGATCCCCAACAGGACGACAGATAAACAGCCCCTTTCTCTCAATCCGTTACCTGCCGCCGTTTGCACCGTCCCAACCCTTCGAGGGAGAGTTATGCTAAGCAGAGAGCACACTGATGATCTTTGCCACCTACCATATCGAGGGCAGACAGGTACAGGAATGAAGAAAAAAACCCTGAGCATCAAAAGAAAAAGCATTCGACTCGCCTCTTATATCTCTATATGCGCATTATTGCTACTTCTAGGAGCTTGCGGTCAAAGCAGTGAAGGAGCGAGCCGCCAACCTGTGGCCTCAGCAACAGCCCTCTCGCGTCCTGCAGCCACCCGACCGGACTGGCAGGGACGCAGCGTAGAGAGCGATCGGCTCCTGGTTGCCAAGGCTCAGCAGATACTGGCCAGCATGACCCTTGACCAGAAGCTTGGCCAGCTCATTATTGTCGAATACCTGGGCCACGACTACCAGGAAAGCGGCCTGCAGGAAATGATCCGCGACCAATACGTCGGCGGTTTCATGTATCAGGAAAGCAACCACAATTTTGACGCACCCTATGATAGCATCGCCGCTGTAGCAGCCTTCTCGCAGCAGGCCATGCAGGATGCCAAGATCCCCCTGCTGATCGCCACCGACCAGGAAGGAGGACTTGTCAACCGGCTCTACAAGTTTCACGGGCCGCTGCCCTCAGCAGAAGAGATGGCAGCCACGGGAAAACCCTCCTATGCCTATCAGCAAGGCAGCCAGGCCGCCGAGTGGATGAAACAGCTCGGCATCAACAGCGACCTGGCCCCCGTTGTTGACGTTCACACCGTGGACCCCCCGGTCCTGGAGACACGCATGTTTGGGAGCGATCCACAAACAGTAGCCACCTACGCCGGTGCCTACCTGCAGGGGCTGCAAGAACACCAGGTTGCTGGCTGCCTCAAGCACTTTCCCGGGCTGGGAGCAATTACCTCCGACCCGCACAGCGGCCTACCCGTTGTCAACCGCGACCTGGCCACCCTGAACCGGATCGACCTGGCACCCTATCGCCTCATGATTCCCAAAGACCAGCCAGCAATGATCATGGCCACCGATGTCCTGATGCCAGCCATCGACCCGCAGCTGCCAGCGGAGCTATCGCCGAAAGCCATCGACGGCGTACTCCGACAGCAGCTCGGCTACAACGGGGTCGTTATTACCGACGGCCTCTACATGCGCGGCATCAGCGAACACTGGTCGCTGAGTGAAGCAGCCGTCATGGCCATCGAAGCCGGAAACGATCTCATCGAAGGCCCCTACACACCGAGCCAGGTGACTGATGTCGTCAGCGCCCTCAAGGCCGCCATCCAACAAGGCCAACTGACGGAAGCACGCATCGACCAATCAGTCGAGCGCATCCTCCTGCTCAAACTACGCTACGGGATCATCCACTAGGAAAGCAGAAAACAGGAACAGGAAAGGGAGGGAGGACTTAGAACCCCCTCCCTTTCCCCCTCTCCTCCACTCTCCTGTCTCTCATCACCCCACCGCTTATGCCAGGCCGGCAGCTTCATCCACAGCCCGCGCCAGCG
>NZ_JADGIA010000112.1 GCF_019683635.1 Thermogemmatispora sp.
TGCGGTTGCGGCGCCCGCTGAGCACTCTGACCAGCGTTCCCTTGTGACCGATTGCTCGCTGCGTACATGGGTCCTCGCCTCTCCTTGCTGTCCAAGCAACACCTGAGCCTGCTTTGAGTATGCCACACCCCTCATTAGAGCTGCGTAGGAAAAGCATTAGAGGAGCATAGGAAGAGTGTTAGAGAAGCGTTAGAATCCGGCCTGCCTGGCAAGTATCCCTGGGCGTGCTTGTGGCCCGACCTTCTCTTTCCCCGCCGTAGCTCAGTCTTTAGCCATCAGGCTTTTTTCAGGAGTGGGACAGGTGGGGCCAGTGTGGTCGATCTCTTGTCTGGATCGTTTTATAAAGAGTACCTGACTGATACGACCGGGATCTGCAGCCTCCGCAGGGATCGCGTGAGGCCCGTAGCGTACCGACCGGGCTGGTGGCGGTATGCAACGTGTATACTTCTGGCTGCAGTTGCAACCCTGCGCTCCGCTCACCATGAGCAAGGCGATCTCTGCTCTGGCGCTGACGCCACACGCTGGCCTCCTCTGCAGAAGCGAAGGTCGTCCTTTGTTGAGCCTACCTGGCTACTGGAGGAGAGCGGAGAACCGGGAATGGGCAATCAGACAAGCCGACGAGCTACTCCTGGCTTTCAGGCCAATCCCTGTCAGAGATACCCGGTGTCGTTGGCCAAGGTCAGCCTGGCTGAGTCAATGCGGCTCTGAAGCTGAGTAGCAGCAATGCCGATGGATGGATGGGTTGCCTGCACTGTGGGACAGTGGAGTATTCTAACGAAGAGGCCCTGATGCCTCTTCGCCCGCCTCTATCGGGGCCGCTCGCCTTCGGGATTATGCCAGGCGCTCGCCATCAGGGCACGTGCTTTTCTACGCTATCACTATGCTGGTGGTTCTACAGTAGCGTTATGTATAATAGTGATTATAAAAAATTATATGATGCGTCATTGAGCGGTAGTATCCAAAGCGCCCATCTCCAGCAGGCGGTCGAGTCCCAGCCATCACAGCTGCCGACTCTGCAGGTCCCTGGAGCCGGCCAGGCCAGCGCCCCCATCGGAGTGTTTGACTCGGGGGCTGGTGGATTGACCATTCTCAGCGCCCTGCGGCAAGAGCTACCCGACGAGGACTACATCTACGTCGGCGATACCGCTCACTGCCCTTATGGCCTGCGCAGTGAGGCTGAGATCACCCAGCTGGTGCTGGAGATCAGTCGCTTCCTGGTAGAACGTGGAGTGAAACTGATCGTTGTCGCCTGCAATGCCGCCTCACAAGCGGCCCTGGCCACCTTGCGCGCCACCTTCCCCGTGCCGTTCGTCGGAGTAGTACCTGCTGTGAAGCCAGCAGCACGCCTGACACGCAAGGGGCGCATTGGTATCATCGCGACGAATCAAGCAGCACGCTCGCCCTACCTGCAACAGTTAATTGCCGACTTTGCTCGCGGGATTGAGACCTATAGCCACGGCTGCTCTGAGCTGGTAACCCTCGTCGAGCGTGGTGAGCTGGATACGCCGACAGCGGAGGAGGTCGTGCACCAGGCTCTGAGGCCCGTACTCAGCAAGGATATCGATGTGCTGGTGTTGGGATGCACCCATTTCCCGGCTCTACGCCCGGTGATCGAGCGCGTGGCCGGTAGCAACGTTCAGGTCATCGACAGCGGAGCGGCTATTGCTCGCCGAACGCGCTCCGTGCTGGAAGCCGCCGCGCTGCTGAAGCCCTCGGCCAATCAACGAGGCCAGGACCCCAACGGCAGACTGGAAGTATGGTGCAGCGGTGACCCCACCTCCTTCCGCCAGATCGCCTCTAGAATTCTGGGCTATCCTGTTGTGGTACACCAGGCCAGCCAGCTCGCCCAGCTAACTATTAGCGCCGCTCACGAAGAAGAGAAAGAGTGATTGCGATGAACAGCCGCCGTCTGACTCAGCTGCCCAAAGAAGATGCCGCCGGCCTTCAACTTGGTGAATTTGATATGACTGATAGTGAGTCTTTACGCCTACGGATCGCACGCCACGTTTCCAACGTTCTTGCGCCTTTTTCTATCTCGTTGCCGCTGGTAACACTGGTCGCGCTTTACCATAGCTCAGACCCGCGCCATGCTCTGGCCTGCGCCTTTATCACTCTTTTTTTCCTGAGTCTGGGGCCCCTGCTCTATATCGCCATCGGCGTCCACACCGGTCGGCTCTCCGATCTGGAAATCACGCGCCGCTCTGAGCGCATGGGTCCTTATCTGTTCTCCATCTCTTCGGCCACCGTCGGTCTCTTTGTCTTGCAGACCCTCCACGGACCTTATAATTTGACGACGCTGCTGATCATCACGATCGCCAGCGGCATCGTGATGCTCTTCATCACACTCTGGTGGAAAATCAGCGTCCACGCCTCTTCGATGGCCAGTGCCGCAACCCTGCTGACCGCCATGTATGGCTCGGTGATGCTGCCGCTCTTCCTGCTACTCATCCTGGTAAGCTGGTCCAGAGTGGTCCTGCGCCGGCATACAGTGGCGCAGGTAACGCTCGGTGCTCTCTTGAGTATCCTGCTCACCACCGTCATCCTCAAGCTGCGGGGACTCTAGCTACCAGCCGCTCGCAGGTCTCGCGGTCTGTGCTGAGCGGCTCTCTATTCAGCATAGGAACGGGAAGGGAAGGCGCTGCAGAGACGGAAGAAAACCGGCAAGGACCTGGACCGCAATAAGGGGGGCAGGAACTCTGTCCAGCCGCTGCTGGCTCTGGCAGCTTCCTGCCCCCTCTTCATGATCATGCTTCCTTGGAGAGATATCAGCGTGCCGCAGCAGGGACAGCGATAGAGCAGAGCAACGGCCACCATTGATTAGCCATCGCTCTGCCCGCCGGCCCCGGCCTTCGCCATCTCGCTGATATCCTACTCATTACCATCTTCACCTGCCGGTGCCGGCGCCGGCACCGGTCACACCGGCTCGCTCTGGCTCAGGTAGACGTGGGGCCGCGGAAGGCGGCGCAAGGGTCGCCAGGCGCTGGCGGGCCCGAATAGCCGGGGCCACTGCACGTCGCGTCGAGGCCGTCGTCGCCCGGCTTACCACCCAGAAGAAGCCAAAGAGCATCAGCCAGTTGACAACCCCCAGGACCACCAGGAAGACTACGTTCGAGACTCCAAGGGCGTTCAGGACCAGATAGAGCGCGCCAGTAAGGACGATGTTGACCAGGGTCGTGGGGATCAGGATCAGCCAGGCAAACTGCATCAGCTGATCGGCGCGCAGGCGCGGCAGCGTGGTCCGCACCCAAATGAACACTCCGCAGAGCAGGTAGATCTTGAGGATAAAGTAGACGAGCGCAAGCAGGTTGCCCAGGACTTGCCAGCCGATGGCCATACCAGGCGCCGTCAGGAAGGCCACCCCCGGACCCGACCAGCCACCGAGGAAGAGCATGGCGGTGATCGCCGAGACGATCGTCATATTGCCATACTCACCCAGGTAGAAGAGCGCCCAGCGCATGCCACTGTACTCAGTGAGATAGCCCGCCACCAGCTCTGACTCAGCCTCTGGCAGATCAAAAGGTGAGCGGTTCGTCTCGGCAAGTCCACAGGTATAGTAGATCAAAACGAGCAACGGCTGCACCAGAATAAACCAGGCCCAGGGAGTGAAACCCTCGAAGATGAAGTCCCAGACTGGGTTGCCCTTGCCTGGCCAGCTCTGCGCCATCTGGAAATTCATAATATCCTTGATAGCAATAGTGCCGAGGCCGTTGTCGCTCAGGATGCTGGTCAGCATCACAATGCTGACCAAAGAGAGAACCAGCGGCAGCTCGTAAGAGATCATCTGAGCCGCGGAGCGCAGTCCTCCGATGAGGGCATACTTATTGTTAGAGCCCCAGCCCGCCATGACCACACCCACCACATCCAGCGAACTCATGGCGATCAAGTAGACAATACCTGTCGCCAACGGTGCCCCTGGCAGGCTGATATAGGGCGAGAACGGCAGCACGGCGAACGAGGCAATCACTGGGGCGAGGAAAACCGAAGGGGCCAGGATAAAAATAGCCTTATCGATTTTACCGGCATGAATATCTTCTTTGAGCAGCAATTTGCCCACGTCAGCCACTGTTTGCAACAGGCCCCACGGTCCCGTGTGCAGCGGGCCATAGCGATCCTGCATCCAGGCCATGACTTTGCGCTCGGCCAGGATCAGAATCACTGCACTTGTCATCACGAAGCCAAAGATGGAAACAAACACCACCACGAACTCAAGAAACTCCCAGGAAAGGATGCCGTGGAGGAGCTGCTCCCACCAGACTTCGGCTAATACAACTCCACCGGACATAGGATACACTCCACTCTCTTACCTTGCATCAGAGCGCCCACGGGCAAGCCATGCGCGCCCGCCTCTCTGCTCGACATCTCTGTCTACTCTTTTGCTTTTCATAGCAGGCTACCAGCCGTGGTCACCGCTGATGGAAAGGAGCGGCTGCCCGGTCCGGAGCCTGCACGTATTCACAGAGCCAGCGACCCTGTTCTGGCGGGAGGCGCAGCTTGTGGCCTTGACCGAGCGCGTTAACGATCGACCTCTCCCAGCACAATATCCAGGCTTCCCAGAATGGCCACGACATCGCTCATCTTATGACCGCGCAGCAATTCGGGCAGGATCTGCAGGTTCACAAAGGAAGGTCCACGGATCTTGGCTCGCCACGGATACTCACTGCCATCGCTGATAAAGTAGATTCCCAGCTCACCCTTGCTGCTCTCAATGGCAAAGTAGGTTTCTCCGCGCGGCGGACGGAGCGCAATCGGCGTCCGCGTTGAGATCGGGCCACCCGGAAGCTGATCCATTGCCACCCGCACCAGGCGCAGGCTCTCAGCCATCTCCTGCATCCGCACCCGATAGCGCGCATAGCAGTCGCCCTCTTGGCGCACCTGGGGATTGACCTTGATTTCCCGATAGGCCATATAGGGGCGATTGACCCGCAGGTCCCAATTCACGCCACTGGCGCGCAGCATCGGACCGGTCAGTCCATAGGCAATGGCTTGCTGGGGATCAACATAACCGACGCCCTGAGTGCGCGCTTCGAAAATCTCATTTCCCGTGATCAGGGTCTCTAGCTCTTGCAGATTCTTCTCGAACTGATTGCACCAGGCTTCACATTGCTGGAGCCAGCCCTTGGGAAAATCATGCAGGACGCCGCCCACGCGCATATAGTTGACATTAAAGCGGCTTCCTCCCAGGGCTTCGAAGAGCGAGAGAATTCCCTCGCGATCGCGGAAGGTCCATAGAATTGGCGTAAAGGCGCCCAGATCGAGCAGATAGGTGCCGATGGCCACCAGATGGCTGGCGATGCGCTGCAGCTCATTGGTGATCAGGCGAATATATTGGGCACGGCGCGGTGGCTCAATGCCCATCAACTGCTCGACCGCCCCCACATAGGCGGTCTCGTTGAGCATCGGTGAGAGATAGTCGGCATTGTCCATATAGCGAATGCCGGCCATCACCGTGCGATTCTCCAGAATCTTTTCAATGCCACGGTGGAGGTAGCCAATCACCGGCGTACAATCCACCACTGTCTCACCCTCCAGGGTGAGAACGAGGCGTAGAACCCCGTGAGTACTTGGATGCTGCGGCCCCATGTTGAGGATCATCTCCTCGGAGCGCAGCTCGCCGGGCGCTACCCCTTCGAGGGGAGGTCTATTTACACCTTGATTGGTCGCCATAGCTTCCTCGCAGCTCTTTGGTCTCACTCAGCAGGTAGTAGAGGTAGTCAGTGTTCAATGTCCGCAGCAGGCAAGCATGCGTGACGGACCACTGACTGTGCTGTACCTGTACCTCGGCACGGCTCTCCAGCCGCTGAGGCAGGATGAACTTTACTCTTGTCTTCTCGCTGCTAGCTGGCTAGCTGGCTGACCGATTGACAGGTAGGGCAGCAACCTGACCAGAATGGCGGGCGAGGCGAATCCTGGCTCAGGTAGCCACTGGGCATGCATCTCAGCGCTGTCGCCTCCTGGAGAGACGAAAACTGAAGTTGACAGTCCAGAGCAGCGCCAGAAGCGCTGCCATTGCAGCGTAGAGTACGCGGTTCGGATCTCGCTGCAAGCTCACATAAAAGATGATCGCCAGGCACCAGAAGGCCAGCGCCAGAAAGAGAGACCAGAGCAAGCTACGTAATTCGGACGCTGAGCGGGCAGCAAGTGGTCGCACCCTTGGTTCTGGCTCCCGCCCTTGTGGTAGCTCAGCACGCTCAGGGCGTCTGCCGGCCTTCGCTGAGGCTCTGGTTCTGGTTCCTTTGCTGCTCCCCCTGCTGCTGGCCATCAGCGAGTCTGGCCCTCCGTCGAACCTGAACGCGCTTCTCCTTCTTCCTCTTCGTGCTCGTGAGCATGGGAAGCATGGCCAAAGGTCGGTGTCCCTGGATGCAGTCGCTCTAGCTTGCCCTGACCAAACTTCTTCTGCACCACATGCTCGACCCCACGCTGCTGATACTGGCCAGCGACCGCCATATTGGGATCAACCTGCGTTGTTGCCGGCGGCTTGACTGTCAGAGGCACCTGATGGAAGCTCTTGCGCAGTGGGTACCCCTCAAAGTCGTCATCGAGCAGCATGCGTCGCAGATCGGGATGTCCCGTAAAACGGATGCCGAACAGATCATAGGTCTCTCGCTCCAGCCAGTTGGCCGTTGGCCAGACCGAAACTACGCTATCCACCTCCGGGTTCTCGGCATCCAGGCGCACTTTGACCTGCAAGAGCGAGCCGCGGGTGGTCGAACGCACATGATAGACCGTTTCCAGGTGGTCAAGCATGTCGACCCCGGAGATGCAGCTGAGCAGGTCAAAGCCAAGCTGATCCCGGAGAAAGCGACAGACGGCAACCAGCTGGGCCCGATCGACCTCGATGCCCAGATAATTGCCTTTCATCACCCGCGGCGCCACCGGCTGACCGGTGATCTGCGCCAGCGGCGCCAGGTCACGCGTAAGCTCGGCTAGCTCGTCACTGTAGTCGGCGGCGCTCGGAATCGGCGAAACACGCGGTACTATATCCATCGGATCACTCCCTTGCGCCAGGCATAGACCAGACCGAGCGCGAGCACAATAATAAAGAAGAGTATCTCAAAAAAGCCAAAGATACTCAGGCTTTTGAAGAGGACAGCCCAGGTGATAATAAAGACAATATCGACATCGAAGGCAACGAAGAGCAAGGCAAAGATATAGAATCCCAGCGGATACTGGACCCAGGCCGAACCGATCGGCACTTCGCCCGACTCATAGGTCTGCAGCTTCTCAGGGGTCCTGCGTCTGGGAGCCAGCAGATTCGCGACCGTCATTGTGATCAAGACAAAGGTGAAACCAGCGGCCAGCAGAATCGCGGCATAAAGATACCCAGTACTGGTAGTTAGTGACACACGCCTTCCTCCAGCTGTCAGACCCTTCTTTACGAAGGAAAAGAGGGTCAGAAGATGCTGCAAAGATTATAGCACAGGGTTGAACAGGCGACAAACAGACCGACTGACTTCACCCTCTCTGACCCAGGAGGGCCACTATCAAAAAGCAAGCGCCAGGAGCATGCTTCTCTCTCCTGGCGTGCCTCTGTTGCAACTGATCGCCTCTGCTGCTGTGAAGTCAGCTCTGCGGCAAGGTAGGGAGAGCAAACTGATCAGGTTGAGCAAGAACCTGTAGGCTGGACACGCTCTTTGCTCGTGTGCTTTCGACGAGCTGCACCACGATGACGGAAATGTTATCCTCGCCACCACCGTCGAGCGCAAGCTGCACCAGATCGTCAACGAGCTGCTGAGGATCAGCAGGTTTGCGCAGCACGGCCTCGATATGGGGATCACGAGTCATATCCCAGAGACCATCGGAGCAGAGCAAGAGCTTATCGCCAGGCAGTAATTCCTCACGGAAAGGGTCAACCTCGACCATCGGTTTCTCTCCCAGGCTCCGATAGATTTGGTTGCGCTTCGGATGGGTATAGATATCCTCGGGCTTGATAATGCCTGCTTCCACCAGACTGGCAACGACCGAATGATCCTGCGTCACCTTCTTGAGGCCCCTGCCTTCTCGATACAGATAGGTGCGACTATCGCCTACATTGGCAACATAGGCGACAGAGCCGATAATCAGTGCCGTGGTCATGGTGGTTCCCATATCAGCATGCTCACGCAGGTTCTGCTCATGGAGGGTCTGATTGGCCGACTGCACTCCCTCTACCAGGAGACGCTGGTAGTCGTTGTTGCTCAGCTCATGCTCGCGTAGCAGCGAAGGCAGCACATAGTCGACGATGGTTTGAATGGCCAGGCGGCTGGCATCCTGCCCATTGGCATGGCCCCCCATACCATCGGCCACGACAAAGAGGCCCCAGGGCTGCACTTGCCCCCCGAGTTGCCTCCCTCCAAGAATGGCAAGCAAGCTGTCCTCATTCGGCTTATGACGTCGCTTGATGCCTGGATCAGTGCGATGACCAACCACCAGCTGAAGGCTCCTCATCCGCTGTCTTCCTCTTATGACTTGGGTTTTGCCCTCTGACCTCGCTGCAGCGGGGGCCATGATCGCTTGCGTCGGTTGCTCGCTGAGCGGCGGCAAGACAAATGTGGGCTGATCGCTGAGCGAGGGCGATGGGGCGGCTTGAGCAGAAGGTGGAGACGCAGAGAAAGCTGCTGCTTGCGTCTCATTCGCCGCCGGCATATCTGGTCCTGGCATCGGTGGCGCCGGCTGAGGAGCTGCTTCCTCCGGCGGCACGAGCGCGCGAAGACGCAGGCCCGAGGTCGAAGGAGAAAGCAAAACCCCACATGAGGGACAATATTCAACTCCTCGACTGACCTGTTGCTTACAGCGCGGACAGTGCAGCACGGTACCGGGTCCAGCTGTTGTCGTCGATGCCGCTGTCCTTTCATCCCTCTCCATCGGACTCTGCTGTAGCCTCGCAGGAGGGGCCACCGCTTGCGGCTGCGCCTGGAAGGTCCTGGCTCGTTGACGCTGACGCTCCGCTTCTAGATCCGCCTGGCGCTTGGCTTCCTCCTCTTCTTTGCGGAAGCGCTCCAGCTCCTTGCGCCTCTTGACGCGCCCCACCGTGAGGGTGATGAAGAGCAGAATCAGGACCAGAAGCAGTAAACCAACTAGGCCCCCCCAGACAAGGAGCGGGAGGCCCGCGAAGCTGCCCTCGCTGCCTGCTCCTTGAGGCTGTGCCTGGCCAGTTGCTTGAGTCTGCAGACGCTGATTAATCAGCTGCAGGAATTGCTGGGCTCCACGGAGCTGGTTCTGGCTGAGGGCGAGGACTTGCTGAAACTCTGCTTTGGCCTGCTGATACTGGCTACGATAATAGTCCTGAATGCCGCTTCGCCAGTGAGCGAGGAGCGGATTAGTCGGCGCCGCTAGCAGGTTGAAACCACGTAGCAGAACATCCACTTGACTGGCGTCACTGGCCTCGCCGCTGAGAAGCTGCAAGCCGACTACCTGGCCAGCCTGGTTGATGATTGGCATACCCGCCTCCTGTAGCTCACCAGGGGTCGAGGTGGCAGTGTTTACAGGTCGCTCCTGCCCCCCGACCAGCTCGGGGATGAGAAAGTTCGGCGCCTGGCTGGCTTGAGTCGGCGGGGTACCGCTGGCATCAGTAAGCTCCAGCCCAAAGGTCGCCCCCTGCCCCATCGAGGATAGCGATGCCAGGTCTGCATAAGGTAGCATATAGGCGCTATGGAAAGGGACAAGCACCAGAGCATGGGCGCAACTGCTCAGCTCTATCGGGCAACTACTGCCACCGTTTGGGAGCAACTGGCCCCGATTCGAGCAGCTCAGCGGAGAGCCAGCGCAGGTAATGTGAGTTAACAGGGTTCCCAGCCCGGTCGAGCTGCTATAGATATCAATCGAGGTCAATTGATCTGGGAGGTTGCCGGTGCTGCCGCTATTGCCACAGAGGCGCTGCCTGCTCACCAGATCTCCGTCGGTTAAGACCCACGCGTTCAGGTCATCTGCTCCCCGCGGCTGCCAGCTTCTGACAAGTACTCCTAAGCCTGTGCACTGAGTGCCAGGTAGACTCAGCGGCACCGGCTCCTCGGACACACTTCCCTCCGAGGTATGCATGAGGGGCAGCTGACCGCTGCTCGCATGGCTGGAACTATAGGTCACCAGCAAACGTACCACTGCTGCCCCTACAAGGTCAAGCACCTGACTTTTCCCGACGTCGACACCCCCGCCTCCCGGAGCAGCGACTGCAGCAACAGGCCACAGGAGCTGTAAGGCGATGAGAAGCGCGCCAAGCAAGGGGCCAAGTCCAGTTGATAGCAGGCCGATGTTTTTCCTTTCCGCGGAAGACAGCTGATACGTACTCATCGGCACTTTCTCCCTTACATCCAAAGCTGACGAAATGCGCCGAAGGAGCAAATAGTTTCTCATCGTCCTAACCTGGCTTGCAGGCGCTGTAACATGGCCTGAGCCGCCTGATTGGTGGGCATAGCCCCAACAACATAGCGGCACTCACGCAGGGCATCACCGAGCTTGTTCTCCCGCTCATAGACCTGGCTCAGGAGGAAGCGCGTCTGATGATCAGCGGGATTAATAATCAGGACCTGTACAAAGCTCCGCTCCGCTAGCGACAGCTGATTGAGTCGCCAGGCCAGTTGGCCAATCTCATAGTGCAAAGCTGCGAGCAGAGTCGGAACTTTGGGCGCCAGTCGCAGAGCCTCTTGAAACTCTCGCAGAGCAGGCTCCAGCTGATTCAACCGCTCGTAGCACTGCGCAAGGCGCTGATGGGCTTCGAAATCGTTGGGATTTAGACGCAGAGACTGAGTGTAGGCCGTAACGGCATCGCCAGGGCGCATGAGAATAAAATGGTAGACATCGCCAACCAGCTTATGCGTCTCAGCATCATTGGGATTGAGCTGGACTGAACGGTTGTAGGCTTGAATCGCTCGTTGGGGATCAGGCGGCTGGCGACGCGCAAAAACCTGCCCAAAGATCTTATGGACCAGGGCATTGTTTGGCTCCAGAGCATAAGCCTGCTGGACAGCAGCATAGGCTGCCTCGACGCGCCCGGCCTGCAGCTGGGCCTGCGCCGTGAGAATGAATTGCCCGGCTGGGCCGGTGGTACCACCGACTGGCAGGGCCACCTGCCGCGGCGTTGCAGGCGAGGCTGCTACTGTTGGCGGCACGCTGCTCGTCAACGGCGGCACAATCTTGATCGGCGGCAGGCTCAAAATCGCCCGTTCCATCTCCGCAGCGCTCGACCAACGCTGCTCTACATTGGGCGAAAGCGCCTTCATGATGACTTGCTCGAACTCGGGCGAGACATCGGGGCGCAAGCTTCTTAACGGTGGGAATGAGAAGATCGTCGGCCTATTGTTGGCCGCATCGTGATGCGTCAGGAGACGATGCAATGTTGCCCCCAACGCATAAATGTCGCTGCGTGGCTCCGGCATCCCATGCAGCTGCTCCGGCGGCGCATAGCCAATGGTCATAATGATCGTAGCCTGGCGCTGCGACTGGAAGGTACGCGCAATCCCAAAGTCTATCAGCTTGATCTCATCGCGGTCCGTGACCATGATGTTCGAAGGCTTCAGGTCACGGAAGATAATCGGCGGATTTTGGCGATGCAGGTAGCTCAAAACATTGCAGATCTGCTGCGCCCAGCTCCTGGCACGCGCCTCGGGTACACCCCGCGCCCCGTTGACTCCCGCGACATTCCCCTCCTCCTCCAGCACTTTGGCCAGCGTGCGCCCTTCGATGAAGTCCATCACCAGATAATGGCGCCCCTCTTCCACAAAGAAGTCGCGTACGCGCGGGATACAGGGATGATTCAAATCAAGCAACAGGGTTGCCTCTCGTTTGAACCACTCGACCGCCTGGTTCCGCTCGACCTCGCTCTGAAAATCGTCCAGCATTTCTTTGACTGCACAAGGACGCTCAAAGCGCAGATCGATCGCGCGATACACAGCTCCCATACCACCCGCCGCCACCAGGTGCTCAATCTTATAGCGTCCATTTGACAGCAAGACCCCCGGGCTGAGGCGCATGACCCCAGCCCCCGCTGCTGGCGATCCGACACTCGCCGGCGTCACACTACCAGCTCCAACCGCCGCTGGTGCCTCTGGCGGCGGAGGCAACCGGGGTCCGCTCTCTCCTTGCCAACTTGAAGGTGTTGCTGCATTCCCGGCAGACACGACTTCTCTGGGATCAGAGTGATTGCTAGCCATCTTTCCTTACACCGCTTCTTAATGCAGCCCTTGAATTCTCTTAAGAGGCTCGTTCCTGGCCCTTTCTCATCCACAGCGACGCCCTCATGCCCGCTTCTCCCCCTTACCCCACCGTTTTCTCTCACCTGTATGATGCTGCTATCTTATCTTCCGGGCTTGCTCCTCCCTAGACCCTCTTCTCCCTCCTCAGTCTACCAGCTCTGGCTTCCTGGTTTTCCAGGAAAAACGCTCGCTCGTTGCTCATGGTGCTGGGCGCATTATAGCACATTTTCATTGAACAGGAAGTAAGCTATTGTACTATCTCGAAGTGAACTCAGCACAGCTCAGCCTCCCCGTGGCACGGCAGGCCACCCAGGCCCACCCTGCACGGGCCAGGCTGAGCTATCCGCAGCCCTTGAGACTGCACCTCACTCCCCTGCTTCTGGCCCCGTCGACAGCGGACGCTCGCTCACGGCTGCCGCATGAGCCGGGAAGCCCTCAAACTCTGCCAGCGTCCGCGTTGTCTCTTCTAACGCACGATATCCCGTTGCTGTCACATAGGCCACGCCGGTGCGCTTTAGGAAATCGTGAACCGAGGTCGCCGAGAAGGTGTGAGCGAAACCACCGGTCGGCAGAATGGCGTTGGTTCCTATGCAATAGTTGCCGAGACAGATAGGAGTAGCAGGCCCTAAGAGAATCTCCCCGGCATTGCGCAGGTGCGTTAGCAGGGCAAATGGCTCACGTACCTGAACCTCCAGATGCTCGGGAGCATACTCGTTGATAAAGGCCACAGCCTCTTCCATATCGCGCGTCAGGATGATCCCGCCTGTTCCTTTCTCTTCCTCCAGGACAGCGCGGCAAAAGGCCCGCCGCCACTCAGGCAGAGCAGCGATTTTGGCCGGCAAAAGCTGCCTGACTGCCTCTGCCAGGGTCCGAGCGGGTGTGACCAGCAGGCTGGAGGAATCGGGGCCATGCTCAGCCTCGATCAAAAGATCGCGCGCGACCAGCTCGGGATCAGCGCTGTCGTCGGCCAGGAGAATGGCCTCACTTGGTCCAGCAGGTAGCCCAACGTCGACGACACCGTAGAGCAGCCGCTTAGCGGCAGCGACATAGCCGCTGCCAGGCCCTGTAATCTTATGCACCCGCGGGATGGTCTCAGTGCCATAAGCAAGTGCTGCAATGGCCTGTGCGCCACCAACGCGATAGATCTCGTGCACACCGCAGAGATCGGCGGCCACCAGAGAGGCAGCGTCGATCTCTCCCCCCGGGCCAGGCGGCGTACAGACAACGATCCGCGCGACGCCGGCAATGCTGGCAGGGGCGGCCAGCATGTACATGACGGAGGGGAAAGCCCCTTTGCCGCGCGGCACATAGAGGCCCACACTACTGATCGGCGTCACCAGCTCCCCAGCCATGACCCCCGGCATCACCTGGGTATACCACTGCTCATGGGGCAGTTGTCGCTGATGAAAGACCTTGACATTGCGAATGGCCTGTTCAAGCGCCGCGCGCATACGGCTATCGAGTTGACGATGAGCACGCTCAATCTCCTCGGCGCTCACACGCAGGCGCTCCGCGCTCAGCTCAACACCATCAAAGCGCGCTGTATACTCCAGGACAGCGGCATCGCCACGCGTACGCACGTCCTCTACGATGGGGCGCACGCGCTCCGTTACTTCTTCTATGCGCAGCTCGGCACGGCGCAGTAGACGCCGGCGCTGGGCTGCATCCATTGTCGCCAGCTCATAAAAATGCACCATTACCTACCAGACTCCGACGAAAAGATTCCGTTTTCTGCTTGTTGTTGATCTCCCCACGACGTTCGTTCCTTGAAGAAAATCTCTCTTTGATTCAGGCCATCGCGGCTCCCGACCCTGGCAGCTGAGCAAGAGCGTCGGCGCGCTGGGCGGCAGCCACATCGCGCTTCATCCAGCGTGCGCCGAAGATCCCAACCAGTCCAGCCAGCAGCAACATGGGCACACAGGTCACCAACAGCGCCTGGCGCAGGTCCTGACCGGCCAGATCGTGAGCGAAATGGCCGCCGTGTGTCGGGTCGAAATGCTGAGCCAGAACTCCAATCAGCGATGGCGCAAAGGCATCGCCTAGCAAGTGAGCCAGAAGCAGCGCCAGGGCGACCGCCGAAGCGCGCAACGCCGAGGGCACAGTGTCCTGAATAGCTGCCGTGCAGGGTCCATTATAAAGCAAGATGAGCATAGCCGTGATAAAGAAAAAGATCATAAAGGCGGTAGTACTATGAACCGTTACCGCCAGGGCGAAGCTCGGAGCACAGAGCAAAAAGCCAATCCCGCAGACAAGAATACGCGCCCCTGGATGGAAGGTATTCAGGATATCTGCCAGATAGCCGCCAATGATCAGACCCGCAATTCCGGCGATGACCACTACTACGCCCGAGAGCGTCGCCGCCTGCCCTACTGTTAGCCCCAGGGCATCTTTCTGATGCAGATAGACCGGCAAAAAGGTGACACTTGCTCCTTGGGCATAGAAAGCAAAGACCTGGACAAGCGTTAGCACAACCAGACTGCGAATACGCAGCAGGGAAGTGAAGTCCCGCCCGAGCCGCCGCCAGGAAAAAGGCAGTCGCTGCCCTTCATTAGCAGGCGGTGAGGGAGCAGCGAGCGCCGCCTCAGCAAGAGGGGTGATTTCTTGCTCTCCGACTTCAGCATCTGTCTCCTGGGTTTGGGCGATTCTGGCCTGCCAGCGCCGCACCAGAAAGAGGCCGCCAATGGCCAGCAAGGCAATTGCCCCCACCAGTACAAGCCCGATGGCGATAAAGGCCAGGATCAAGTCCCGGTCCTTAAGCACCAGGCCACAGACTATCCCCCCTACGATGAAGCCCCCCAACAGATAGACCAGCGCGCTGACCACGGACTTCAGATGCGCTCGCACAAGATCAGAGCCTGCGTCTCCCTCCTTCAGCTCTTGTTGCTCGCCGACTTGCCCCTCCTCCATCTGTTCCTGCTCATCAGCCTGGTTGCGACGCGGCTCGCGCAGACGCCAGGCCAGCAAGGCAAGTACGAGGCCCGGAATTCCCGAAATAAGAAAAGCGAGTCGCCAGCTCCCTTTCCCCAATCCAACGATGAAGCCACCGAGGATGAAGCCTACCATCAGCCCAATCAGCGAGCCTGCCCACCAGCGACTCATGACCTGTGCTCGCTTCTTACGACTATAGTAGTCGCTCAGCAAAGCTGTGCCCGCCGGATAGTAGCCGGCCTCGCCGACGCCCAAGACCATGCGAGACAGGAAGAGGGCGATAAAATTACTGGCCAGGGCAGTAAAGACCGTGGCAAGGCTCCAAATAGTCACACAGAGCGCTACCACATTCTTGCGCCGTGTGCGATCAGCCCAGATACCGAAGGGCAGCGTCCCTAGCGTGTAGACGATAAGAAAGGCCGAGGCAATGTAGCCAAGCTGGTCAAGGCCCAGTCCCAACTCCTGGCCAATGATAGGGGAGGCTCCTGTGAAGACATAACGATCCATATAATTGAGGAAATTAATAAAGAACATGATCACGAAGGCATAGGTCGCATAGCCCGAGGCGCGCCGCCTGGAGGCTCCCAGGTCGGCACTGACTGAGGGAGCAAAGAGTTTCATGGAAAACCTCCTCGCAGGGAGATAGGCAGAGAAGCCGAACGATAACCGCAAAGGGACTGACCTGAGCACCACTCTATCACAGATTCTGGACGGAGGGAAGGGCAGGACTATCAAGATTTCGCTCCAGGCGCAGCATTTCAAGAAAGCTCCAGGTTTTCAAGTCGCGTTCCAGATGAAATCGGAGGAGATCATGCATCACTCGCTCGATCTCCAACAGCAGCGAGGCACTGAGGCGCCAATGAGGAACGGCCTGCCATTCACTGCGCTGCAAGACGCGCAACACGTGCAGCGCTTTAACAGAAAGGGGGCGACTCCAGAAACGCGAGCAGCGAGGACAAAGGGCACCACCCAGCGAAGGGGAGAAGCCGTTTTGCTCGGGGCGCAGTTCGGCAGCACAATGGGCGCAGGAGCGAAAGGCCGGCTCATAGCCCACTTGGCTTAAGAGATGGATCTCGAAATAGCGCAGCAGCAACTGCGAAAGCGTATGCAAAGGATCATTCGCCTGGTCAATCGACTCCTCCTTCGGAGAGCGAGCCGCATCGGCATCGAGCGCACGCAGCATCTCTAGCATGAGAAAGTAAACCCCACTATGCTGCGTATGCTCCTCAAGAAAACGATCCACAAGCTCAGCCAGGTAGAAACCGCAGGTCATGTGCCACTGGCTCATACGCAGATCGAGGAAGCTTTCGCGGCCCTCTGCCTGAGTCACAATATCCAGATCACGCCCGAGAGCCAGTTGCAACTGACTATGGCAGAGGAGTTCTAGATGGCCAGCAAGCTTGCTAGTCGGGCGACGCACTCCCTTGGCCACCACCTGGATTTTGCCATGAGTTGGAGTAAGGAGGGTCACAATGCGGTCTGCCTCACCGAGGTTGATCCGCTTGAGGACAATCGCTCTTGTGGAGTAGCTACGCTGCTGCCGCATGCGCTGGAGTCCTTAGCAATAAAAAAGACGTGATTGTTTAGCATCACGCCTTTCCATGAGAGAAGAGGAGGAGGCGACGAGCGGATTCGAACCGCTGATCGGGCTTTTGCAGAGCCCTGCCTTACCACTTGGCCACGT
>NZ_JADGIA010000341.1 GCF_019683635.1 Thermogemmatispora sp.
CTCCCTGTCCTCCCGCCACTCTCCCTCAAGAGGCAGCGCCCCCAGCACGCTAAAGCATTCCTCCACCACCTTCTCCCCCTCCCCCTCCATCTGGTCTATACATCTTGACATATACACCATAAATGGGTACACTCCATATGAGAAGAGGAGATCAACCGGCCTCCGGGGCCTGCCGGGATCTCTCTGTGGCAGGTAGCAGCCTGGCCTCGCTGTCCACAAACGACGCGAACGCACCACAGGTGGAAGACAAGCACTGAGGGCTTCCGCTGAGACAGGGCCTGCGCACTGCGATAGATGTCCTCGGGTCACTTGTGGAGAGAGGCCGGCCCTGACCTGCCTGAGTTCGAGAAGAGAAGAAAGGAGGAGAGAGTGGCGAAAGGGCTGCTCTGCTCGCTTTCAGGCAGCCCACATAGCCCTATCCAGATCAGCATGCTCGACGCTCAGCACGCGGTTGGTCGGCTGCCGCGTGTCTTTGCCAGGATCCCCCCAGCCGAAACTGCTAGCAAGGAATGTTAGCAAGGAGAAACCATGAGACGACAGGAAAGACTCTTGCAGCTTGGAATAGCGGTGGCTCTGCTCTGCTCGGGCCTGGCCGCTCTGCTCTACTCTCATCCGCTCCCGGTGCGTGGGGCCACGGTGATTACCACACCAACCAATGTCCATGTAGTTGCCAGCGGTCCGCAAGCGATCACCCTGGCCTGGTCACCCTCCACTGATAATTCTGGTACCGGCGACGTGCCAGCCTACTACGTCTATAACGGCAGCAATATCGTCGCCACCTCGATGGGTACGGCTGTGACCATCAGCTCGCTGCTGCCCTCGACGAGCTACACCTTCACCGTTCAAGCCTACGACAAGGACGGCAATACCTCGGCCCCCAGCGCCCCAATTACCGCCTCCACTCAGGCAGCTAGCACTCCCACCTACCAGAAAATCGCCTACTTCGACCAGTGGAGCATCTACGGCAACGCTTACTATCCCTCTACCGTCGATACCTCGGGAGCAGCCTCACGCCTGACCATGATTATCTACGCTTTCGAGAACATCGACCCCACGAATCTGACCTGCTTTGAGGCGATCAAGGCGGCAGACTCCAGCAATGAGAACGACCCCAATGCCGGAGATGGGGCAGGCGATGCTTTTGCTGACTATCAGAAGAGCTATAGCAGCACTAACTCCGTCGACGGCAGCTCGGACTCTTACAGTCAGCCGATCAAGGGCAATTTCAACCAGCTCCGCGAGCTGAAGGTCAAATATCCCAATCTGAAGATTCTGCTCTCCATCGGCGGCTGGACCTATTCAAAGTACTTCTCCGATGTGGCGGCAACAGCCTCCTCACGCCAGAAGTTCGTGAGCTCCTGCATCGATATGTTCCTTAAGGGGAACCTGCCCACCGGCATCAGCGGCGATCCATCGGGCGGCCCCGCTGCCGCTGCCGGAATCTTTGATGGCTTCGACATTGACTGGGAGTACCCCGGTGTCCTCGGGCATGTTGGCAACCACTATGGCCCCCAGGATAAAGCTAACTTCACGCTCCTGCTCCAGGAGTTTCGCAACGAGCTGGACGCCTATGGGGCAAGCATTGGCAAGCATTTCACGCTAACAGCGGCTGTTCCTTCGGGGCAGGATAAGATTATGCAGATCCAGACCGATCAGATCGGGAATTATCTGGATTACGCCGATGTCATGACTTATGACATGCACGGAGCCTGGGAGAGCAGCGGCCCAACGAATTTCCAGGACCCACTCTATGGGTCGCCACAAGATCCCTCGGCTCCTATCCCCCCCGGTCAGGCCAAATATAATATTGATACGTCCATCCAGGCCTGGACAAGCGGACTCTCAGCCTACAGTATTCCTGGCGGCTTCCCCGCCAGCAAGCTGGTGATGGGCTTCCCCTTCTACTACCGTGGATGGACGGGCGTACCCGCTGGCAATACGCATGGCCTCTACCAGTCCGCTACCGGCCCTTCACCGTCCTTCTCCTACAGCCAGACCGCCGGTGTCGCTTTCTATAAGGAGCTGGCTGCCGCTGGCCTGACGAGCAACGCGAGTGACAACTTCTTCGATTCGACCACACAGGCTTCCTGGATCTACGACGGCACAAACTTCTACACCGGCGACACGCCGCAGTCGATCGCTGCGAAAACGACCTACATCAAGAACAAGGGCCTGGCCGGTGCTATGATGTTCTCCCTGGAAGACGAGGACACCGCCGATACGCTGCTGAATGCCATCGTCAATGGTCTGGGAGGCACCTCGAACCCCGGCCCGACGCCAACACCCACACCAACCCCGACAGCGACCCCAACTCCCATACCGACCAGTACGCCCACGCCTACGCCCACGCCCACACCAGCGCCGACGGCTACTCCTACCCCTAGCCCAACACCGACCTCTCCTCCATCTGGAGGCAACCTGGTCGCGAACCCCGGCTTTGAGAGTGGCTCACTGGCACCCTGGAGCTGCGACTCAGGCGATCAGGTCGTTACCTCGCCTGTTCACAGCGGTTCTTACGCACTGCAGATCACTCCGACAAGTTCTACAACAGGCCAGTGCACTCAGACAATCAGCGTCCAACCGAATCATACGTATACGCTGAGCGCCTACGTGGATGGTCCTTATGCCTACCTGGGCATCAGCGGTGGAGCGAGCAACTGGACCAGCAGCAGTAGCTACACGCTGCTTTCGGTTTCCTTCACAAC
>NZ_JADGIA010000113.1 GCF_019683635.1 Thermogemmatispora sp.
AATTATTGAGTACTCAATCGATGAGCAAGATACTGCCGCCCACTTCGCGCTTCGTCGTCACGGCAGTCTTCACCAGCAGAGCGAGTTTCAGCGTGGTTAGCGCTCATCGCATTGGTACTCTTCTTTTGTGAGGCGTTTTTGGGAGATGGCCCTGAAGGACAGGCCGAATGCAAGCAAGGCGTTACGGACGGCGCGGTCAACCAGCTGCAACGAAGAAGGAGAACGATCATGACGCTGGCCGAAAGCAATGTCGCTGTCTTACCGGAGGTCCAGACCTTCATCGCAAGTGGTCCAAAGAAACTCTTCATTGGAGGGAAATGGGAAGAGGCCGCTTCGGGGAAGACCTTTCCTGTCTACAATCCGGCCACTGGCGAAGTGTTGGCGCAGGTGGCTGAAGGAGACAAGGAGGACATTGAGCGGGCGGTGCAGGCGGCGCGGCGCAGCTTCGAGAGTGGTCCCTGGCGCAAGATGAAGCCCTCGGAGCGTGGGCGCCTGATCTGGAAGCTGGCCGATCTCATCGAGCAGCACAGTGAGGAATTTGCCCAGCTTGAATCGCTTGACAACGGCAAGCCCCTGCGCATCGCCCGCATCGGCGACGTTGCGCTAACCGTTGACATGTTCCGCTACATGTCGGGGTGGGCGACCAAGATCGAAGGCCACACCATTCCGATCTCCACGCCCGGGGAGTATTTCGCCTACACGTTGCGCGAGCCGGTAGGCGTTGTTGGTCAGATTATCCCCTGGAATTTCCCCCTCTTGATGGCAGCCTGGAAGCTGGCCCCGGCGCTGGCCGCGGGCTGCACTATTGTTCTCAAGCCGGCGGAGCAGACGCCGCTCTCGGCTCTGCGCCTGGGTGAGCTGATCCAGGAGGCTGGTTTCCCCGATGGTGTTGTCAACATCGTGCCCGGTTTTGGGGAGACCGCTGGTGCGGCCCTGGCGGCCCATCCCGACGTTGATAAGATTGCCTTCACTGGCTCGACCGAGGTGGGCAAACTCATCGTCCATGCCGCCGCGGGCAATCTCAAGAAGGTCACCCTGGAGCTGGGCGGCAAATCGCCGAATATCGTGCTCAAAGACAGCGATCTTGACCGCGCTATCAAGGGTGCTGCTCATGCCATCTTTTTCAACCACGGCCAGTGCTGCTGCGCTGGGTCGCGCCTCTACGTCGAGCAGGACGTCTTTGATCGGGTTGTCGAAGGCGTGGCCGAGGAGGCCAAGAAGATCCGTCTGGGGCCGGGTTTTGATCCGCAGACGCAGATGGGGCCGTTAGTCTCCGAGGAGCAGCTGCAGCGTGTCTCTGGCTACATCGAGGCCGGCCTGGCTGATGGCGCTACGCCGCTCTGTGGGGCCAGACGTCACGGCGACCAGGGCTACTTTGTTGAGCCGACGGTCCTGGTCAATGTGCGCCAGGATATGAAGGTGGTGCAAGAGGAGATCTTCGGTCCGGTGGTCACGGCGATGCCCATCAAGGAGCTGGACGAGATCCCACCGGTGGCCAACGATACGATCTACGGCCTGGCGGCTGGCATCTGGACGCGCGATATCAGTAAGGCGCATCGCCTGGCGCAGCAACTGCGCGCCGGTACAGTTTATATCAACTGCTATAATGTTTTTGACGCTGCCTTACCCTTCGGTGGTTACAAACAATCCGGTTGGGGGCGCGAGATGGGCCACGAGGTCCTGGAGAACTATACTGAGGTGAAATCAGTCTGTATTGGACTCTGAAGCCTCGGGCGCACTGGCGCCGTATTGTTTAGTGTAAGCGCAACGTAACGACGAGCGAGCATGGCGGAACTCCTCGCAAGCAAGGAGGCGCTGCCATGCTCGCGCTCTTTGTGGGTGGCGAGCAGGTGACGTGTTGCAGCATGCTCGCGGCCCAGATGTGCCAAGCGAAAGGGGGACGAAGCATCATGACTTTGCAGTTTAGCGCGCGCAATCGCTTGCAGGCAACGGTCAAGGCGGTCAAGCTGGGCGATGTGATGGCAGAGGTGACGGTCGCTCTGCCTGATGGTCAGGAGCTGGTTGCGGCTATCACGCGCACCTCAGCAGAGAGCCTGCAGCTGCAGCCAGGTGATCGGGTGGTTGCGATCATCAAGTCGACCGAGGTCATGGTTGGCAAGGAGATCTGAGCAGCCACTGGGACTGCAGAGAGCCTACGCTGGTCTCGCAGGTGATCGGGGATGGTCTGGTCGAGCACTGACTAGTCAGCACCTTCCTGACGGGCCGGCTCGCCTGCTGGCGCTATTGCTACCGCGAAGGGGGAGGCCGGGGCTGCGCGGGCGAGCGCTGGCCCTGAAGGGCTTGATTGTTGACCCCTGGGGCTGCTATTATGAGCGGGACGACCTCAGTTCATAAGATAGCGCGCGAGGGTTACCATGCTCGATCTCAGCGATATACCACTCGTTGATAATCACTGCCACCCGGTCATGCTAGATCAGCAAATGGATCTGGTACGCTTCCGTAGCTATTTCTCCGAAGCCGCTGATCCCAGTTTCGCCCAGCGCCATGTGGCCGAGTCGGCTTACTACCTCTGGCTGGTACGCCAGGCGACGGCCTTCTATGGCTGTCCCGCGAGCGAAGAGGCGCTGATTGCTGCTCGCAATGCCTTGGAGAGCGATGACCTCCTGGCGCGCCTCTTCCAGGATGCTAACTTTGCCGCCCTGGTCATCGATACGGGCTTTCCTGAAGGCCCTCACATTTATTCCCCGGAGCGGATGGGCGAGCTAGGTCACTGTCGCGCCGCCAGGCTCTTCCGCCTGGAGCCGCTGATGCAGCGCCTCGTCATGGCCTACAGCGACTTCGATGAGATGGTGGCTCACTATGAGCAGGAGGTGAGCACCATCCGTGAACGTGGCTACTGCGGCTTCAAAAGTATCGTAGCCTATCGCACTGGCCTGAATATTCTGGAATGGACCAAAGATGAGGCGGTGGCCTCCTTTGCTCAGGCACGAGCCGAGGGGCTGCGTCAGGGCACGCTGCGTATCAATCATAAGCCGTTGCTTGATTATTTACTACATGTTGCCTTTCACTATGCCTCCCAGCAAAGGCTGCCAGTGCAGTTCCATACGGGGTATGGCGATAGCGATACCAATCTCCTGCTGGGTAACCCGTTGCATCTGCGCAACATCATGGAGCGTGATGATTATCGAGGGATGGCTATTGTCTTGCTCCATGAAAGCTATCCTTATGTTCAGCTAGGTGCCTATTTGGCGGCAATCTACCCTCATGTCTATTTCGATCTGTCGTACTGCATCCCCTTTGTTGATAAACTTGAGATGCTGGCTTTTACTCGCCAGGCGCTCGGGGTGGCCCCTGCCAGCAAGCTCGTCTACAGCTCTGATGGCATTCATTTGCCAGAAATGCACTGGGCGGCGGCCCTGCGTGGGCGCTCGATTCTGGCCCAGGTTCTGCAAGAGATGATTGACGCGGAAGAGCTGGACTATGAACAGGCCCAACATATGGCCCGGCTCATCCTGCACGATAATGCCTGGCGGCTCTATGGCCTCGGCAACTGAGCCGGGACGGAAGAGGCCGACAGGCGCCGCCTGGGGGACTGAGGTGTGTGCATGGGCCATTATCAGTCTGGGAGGAACAGCATGCAGAACGAGGAGACCGATGGAGAGGCGTTGGCGAGCAGCCCGGCCCGCTTTCGGGTGGGGGTCTTTGCCCTCATTTTCGATGACGAGGGACGCGTCTTGCTTGTGCATCGCAACGACATCGACTGGTGGAATCTCCCTGGAGGAGGGATGGAGCTGGGAGAGACGGTCGACGAGGCGGTGCAGCGCGAGGTACGTGAGGAGACCGGGCTTGAGGTGGTTGTCGAGCGGCTGGTGGGTGTCTACTCCAAGCCCCAGAAGCAAGAAGTCGTCTTGACCTTCCGCTGCCGCGTCGTTGGCGGGGCGCTCACCCCTACCGAAGAGGCGCGCGATTGCCGCTATTTCCCACCCCAGGCTCTGCCGGTCAACACTCTGCCCAAGCATCGGCAGCGCATCGAGGACGCCCTGCTCAACCAGGCTGAGGCTGTGCTGCGGGCGCAGCGCAGCAGCACAGCCGAGGATCAGGGACTGGCGTAGCGAGCGGGAGAGTGGCCTGAAGGAAGACGGGGGCCAGGCCCCGGTGAGGCAACGTGCTGGGCCGGCTAGCTTTCTGCCTCCAGGACCAGAACGCTGCGCGGACCCAGGTGCACCTGTCCGCTGCGCGTCTCTCCCTGGGGCAGCTGGCGGAAATGGCCGCTGGGGAGAGAGAGCGTGACCTCCTGCTGGTTATAGTTCAGGAGAAAGTAGATGCTACGCCCATCTGAGGTCAGGCGGCGCGAGACCTCGACGCCGGGGGGGGCTTCCAGGAGTGGGGTCAGGCCCGCCTCCTGGCAAAGCTGGCTCAGAAGCCGCCGCCGAAAAGCCTCTTCTGGCTGGGTTGCCAGATAGTAGGCGCGGCCCTGACCAAAGTGATGGACAGTCAGCGCGGGGCCGCCGGCATAATAATCGCTGGCAAAGCGTCCGAGGGCCTGGGCCCCTTCCAACTCCAGCACCTCGCCCCACAAACTGCAGGCGTAGCGTCCCTGCAGTGGACCCTCTTCGATCACCAGCGTGTTGCTCATGGTCTCGGTCCAGGGATCGAACTCGGCCACGCGCAGGCCCAGCAACCGGCGCAGCTCAGCTGGATAGCCGCCGGTCACCACGCGATCATTGGCATCGACGATGCCGCTGAAGAAAGTCGTCAGCAGGATGCCGCCCTCAGCTACGAAGGTTTCCAGCTTCTGGGCCAGGCCCGGGCGCAGCAGATAGAGCAGGGGGGCGACCAGCAGCCGGTAGCCTTGCCAGTTGCTCTCTGGCGAGACCACAGCCACAGGGATATTCGAGGCATAGAGTGGCTGATGATAGGACAGGAGCAGGTTCCAGTAGCGGAGGCGATCGCTGGGGCCGGGCTGGTACTCCACGGCCCACCAGTTTTCCCAGTCCATCAGCAGGGCCACCTGAGCAGGCACACGACTGCCAACGATCAGTGGGGCGAGCTGTTTCAGTTCGGCGCCGATCTCCTCGACCTCGCGAAAGATGCGCGCTCGCTCGCTGCCATCATGGGAGACGATGGCGCTGTGGAACTTCTCGGCGCCGGCCCGCGACTGGCGCCACTGGAAATAGAGGACGCCGTCGGCCCCGCGTGCCACGGCTTGCAGGCTTTGCAGGCGCAGCTCGCCCGGGCGGCGCTGGGGATTCTGCGGACGCCAGTTGACCGGGCCGGGGGCCTGCTCCATAACCAGGTGCGGCTGACCGTTCTTGAGAGAGCGCATCAAGTCATGGGTGAAAGCCACCTCGCTGGGCGGCGTGCTTGGGGCCGGGTAGTTATCAATGGCGATCACGTCCAGGTGCGGTGCCCAGGCGAAATAGTCCAGGGGCTTAAAACCTGCCATAAAGTTGGTCGTCACCGGTACCTGGGGCGTGATCTCGCGCAGAATGCGCGCCTCGTTCAAGAAGCACTCCAGTAGCGAGGCGGACATGAAGCGCTGGTAATCCAGGCAGAGACTGGGGGAGGGCTGGGCCGGCGTCAGGCGCGGGGGGAGGATCTCCTCCCAGTGGCTATAGCGCTGGCCCCAGAAGGTGGTGCCCCAGGCCTCATTGAGGGCCTCCAGCGAGCCGTAGCGCTGCTGAAGCCAGGAGCGGAAAGCCTCCGCGCAGTTATCGCAGTAGCAGGCCGGGACGTGGCAGCCATATTCATTGTTGACGTGCCAGAGGCGCAGGGCAGGATGCTTGCGGTAGCGCAGGGCCAGCTGGCGGACCAGCTCGGCGGCCTCGCGACGGTAGTTCTTGCTATTGGGACAAAAATGCTGGCGTGAGCCGTGGGAGAAGCGCAGGCCCTCGCGTGTCATCGGCAGGATGTCGGGATACTGCCGGCTCATCCAGGGAGGAGGGGCGGCGGTGGCCGTGCCCAGGTCGGCGGCGATTCCATGTTCGGCCAGCAGATCCATGACACGATCGAGCTGTGAGAAATCGTACTGATCAAGGGCCGGTTCGAGCAAGGCCCAGGAGAAAATATTGATCGAGACCATGTTGAGGCCGGCCAGCTTCATCAAGCGCATATCTTCAGACCAGAGCGAGGCGGGCCACTGCTCTGGGTTATAGTCGGCCCCGTAGAGCAAGGTTTCAAAGGGCGCGCTAGAACGGCTAGTCTGGCGTGACAAAGGGTATCATCCTCCTTCGCGTGCGCGATGCTGGGGTGCGGGATTGGCAGGCTGGATCTCAGCAGGCTCGCTCAGGTGACTGTCACGCAGGGCATCCTCTAGAGCTTGCTCGACCTCGGCACGCAGGCGGGCCGCAAGCTGGGTGTACCAGACCTCGTCCCAGGCCCCACTGCTCTCTAGCAACCGCCGGCAGTGGGAGAGCGGGTCGCACTCCGCCTCATCTTGCTCGGGGGAACCGCGCGTCACCAGCATCTCCAGCAGGATCGGACCCTGACCGGCGCGAGCCAGCTCCAGTGCCTCGCTGGTGGATGCATAGACCTCGCGGATATCGCTGCCGTCAACGCAGCGATAGGTGAGACCAGAGGGGAGACGGGCGGGAGAGAGGCGAAAAACCTGGGCATCGAGCGAGCAATCCTGCTCACAGATGAAGAGGACGGGCAGGCGTTGCTGGGCGGCGAAGGTCAGCCCTTCCAGAAAATCTGGCTCAGCAGTTGCTCCATCGCCGCAGTAGGCGATCGCCACGGCGGAGCTTTTGCGCAGCTTGCAGGCGAAGGCGATGCCAGCGGCGTGCAGAATCTGGGTCGCCACCGGGACGGGGCCGCTAATCATATTGTGCTTATGATAGCCCCAGTGCTGGATAGGGCGGTGGGGGCGTTGGTCGGGATTGGTCAGACTACCTGGCCAGCCCTGCAGGTAGGTGCGGAAGATCTCGTAGGGAGTCATTCCGAGAGTCAACACGACTCCCAGATCTCGATAGTACGGCAAGGTAAAGTCGAAACTCGGACGGATGCAGGCGGCGCTGCCAACCTGGGCCGCTTCGTGACCGCGGCAGCTGGCCACGAAGCCGATGCGCCCACTCTGGTGGAGTTGCCAGCAGTAGCCGTCAACCAGGCGCGTGAGCAACATGCGCTGATAGAGGTCGCGTAACTGCGTCGTGGATAGTGAAGGCTGAGTAGTCGCTAGCTCCACGTCGACACCACCAGGTGCGTTTTCATACGATTCACGCCTTGATCTTCTCTTGCAGGGTTGTAGAAGGAAGCCGGTGCATCGCCAGATGCACTGCCCATTATACGCCCTCGTTACGAGGGCTAGCAATAGCGCGGCCAGGGAAGGGGAGAGAGAAAGGGAGCTGGAGCGGCTTGCTGAGAGCGACTAGCTGATCAGCAGTCGGACAGAGAAGGGGTTGATCTCCTGCCTTTTTTACCTGCACAGCCTGATATTCTGGTGAAGCTTGTGGCTCCAGTGGTTGCTTTTCGCGGGAGGCGATTCTATAATGCCAGTGAAAAAAACCCTGGACGATGGAGCCGGGTTGAGATGTCAGCGTAGACGATTGGAGGCAGTAGCAATGACTCTGGAAGTGCAGGCAGCGGAATCCACAACGGGTGCGCGGCCTGATGATCCCGTCGCGCTTTACCGCACCATGCTGATGGCGCGCAGCATCAATGAGCTGCTGAAAGTGCGCAAGACGCAAGGGAAGTTTCCCTTCTATATTGGGTGCGGCGGGCATGAGACTATGGCCGCAGTAGTAGCTGCCGTTGATCCGCAAGACTGGCTCTCCCTCTACTATCGTGACCTGGCGGCGTGGCTGCAGCGGACGGGCGATATCTATGGTCCGCTGCGGGAAGCCTACTCGCGCACGACGGGGCCGATGTGTGCCGGTCGCAACATGCCCTCGCACTACAGCAGCCGACACCATCGGATTCTACCGACCTTTAGCGAGGTGGCGGCTCTAGCGCCCTTTGCTGGCGGGGTGGCCTTCTCGCTCAAGCGGCGCGAGAGCAAGGAGATTGTGGTCTTCACGACCGGCGATGGCGGCGTGGCGACCAACGATTTCAATGTCTTGTTCCGCCAGGTTTCTGTGCATCGCCTGCCGGTCCTGATGATTATCGAAGATAATGGGTGGGCCATCACGACCGAGTCTTCGATTCAGTGGGCCGGCTCGCTGGTTGAGTGGGCACGAGCCGCCGGGATCTATGCCGAAGAGGTAGACGGCACGAACGCGATCCCGGTCTTTGAGGCAACCGCTCGCCTGGCTGAGTATGTGCGCTCGGGGCAGGGCCCAGCCTTGATGCACCTGAAGCTCGGCCTGCTCGATCCTCACTCCAGCAGCACGGACATCTATTCTTATCGCAAGAAGGAGGAGGTCGAGTTTACCAAGGCGACCAAGGACCCGGTCACAAACTATGGTCGCTGGCTGGTAGAGCACGGCTATCTGCAGGAAAGAGATCTTGAGCGCCTGCGTCGTGAGGTGCGGGCCGAGCTGCAGCAGGCCGAGGAGCGAGTGTTGCAGGAGCCGGAACCGACGCCCGAGCGAGTCCTGCAACATGTGATCTATGTTCCGCAGTGGCAGGAAAATACACCACGTGGCGCAAAGCGCCCGACAACGATGTTGGGTGCGATTAATGAGGCGCTGGCCGAGCTGGCGCAGCGCGACCCCGGGTTCTTCGTCTATGGGCAGGATGTGGGCAGTCCGAAAGGGGGCGTCTTCGGCGCCACTGCCTCGCTGGTTACGCATTTCCCTGGGAGAGCCATCAGTAGCCCCCTCAATGAGCAGTTGATTGTCGGGATTGCTGCCGGTGCGGCTATGGCCGATGGACGTGCGCGCTGCGCCGAGATCCAGTTTGTAGACTATCATCAGTCGGCGGCGCAGACGATTCGGCTGGCGGCGCGCATCTCGTACCAGAACTTCGGTGACTGGCGGGTGCCGTTGCTGATCCGCACGAAGTCGGGGAGCGGGGGAGGCGGTCCCATTTCGAGCAGTGCCGCCGGCGGTGGGGCCTTTGGTCATTCGAATGCGGGCGAGCAGTGGTTTACGAATGTGCCAGGGATGATTACGCTCTGCCCGGCGACGCCTTTCGATGCCAAGGGGCTGTTGCTGGAGGCGGCGCGCTCACAGTCGCCGGTGGTCTTTCTGGAGCGTGGGCGCCTCTATCGCTCGGAGCCGCCCAAGGATCGCCACGGGCGCCCGATTGAGGCCATCGCCCAGTATTGGCAGGTGCCCGAGGGCTATTATACGCTGCCGATCGGCAAGGCGCGCCGCTTGCGCCTGGGCGAAGGAGCGCCGCGGGTGGCGATCGTGAGCTGGGGGACGATGGTACTGGAGGCCTGTATTGCCGCTGCCGGTGTGATCGAGCGCTATGGCGGGGCGATCGAGATTGTGGATCTGCGGACGCTGATGCCCTTCGATGAGGAGGCGCTGCAGGCCGCGGTGCGTGAGGCCAATCGCGTGGTGGTGGTGACGGAGGAGCCAGATCTGACAAGCTTCGCGCGCCATGTACATTCATGGATTGTAGAGCATTGTTTCTATGATCTGGATGCAACGCCGCGCTTGATCTCGGCGCTGCCGGCGCCGGCGGCCCCCTATAATGAGCCGGAGGAGACGGCCTACTATCCTTCGGCCAGCACGATTGAGCGCTGCCTGGAGGAGCTGCTGGTCGAGTAGGGGGCACAGGGCCTGCTTTGGTGAGGAAGGAACAGCGAGCGGGGAGCTATCTGCTCACAGGTATTGCTGGATGAAATGGCCTGTGGCTGGTAGCTCCCTTATTCTTTTGGGGTGGCTCTGTCCATGCTCTTCCTGCGCGGGATCTCGCTGGTGTAAAAGTAGATGGGCTGGGCTGGACGCGCCAAGATGAGAGACGATGGCTTCTGCAGACAGCAGCGCCGCTCGCCCCGTGCCGTTCAGCGGTTGGGAAGGCCGGGGGCCTCCCCGAGGTCAGAGGGCTAGGCTGGGGGAGAGATCAGAGTCCTGGGAGGGGGCAGAGGTTCCCGCATGGCCAGTGCTGCGCTGATCCAGCTCTCGATGGCTTCCTGTCCCCGTCTTATGGCTTCCTCATAGGTGCTTCCGTGTGTCTGGCAACCGGGCAGCTCTGGCACAGTCACCACGTACGCCTGGTCCTCTGCGCTCCATTGGATATACATGGAGTAATGCTTAGGGTTGATCGTACTCATGAGAGATCTTTCAGCTTTCTGAGTGCAGCTTGAACTGCTTTCAGCTGATAGGGTTTGGCGTCGTCTCCGTCGTTGCCAGCGAGTGTCAGGTGAAAGCCTGGGAGCTGTGGATGTTGCCAAACCGTATGGCTGCCCTTTCCTGGACGAGCTGAAAAGCCGGCCTGAATGAGGCTGGCTTTCAGCTGTCTAATCTTCGGGGGCATGATACAGCCTTTTCTTTTTGAGTATACCCCCTTGGCGGCAATCCATCAACCCGCCCGGCATTGGTGTCTGAGGGTCTTACTCTACCCTGACTATACAGGGAGTGCCCAGCTCCAGCCCCGCTTGTCGCTTTGCTGGCTCAATTGAGATGCTCGCGGCGAGGATGGTCGCGCAGGGTGCGGGCCAGGTAGCGGATCAGGCGCTGACCGAGGAGCAACTGCAATGTGGCCAGTTCGGGGCTGTGCTGGCGTACCTGACTGAGCAGGCGGTTACTCAGGCTCAGCAGCCGGCGCAGGCGCGGGATCTCGCTCGTGTAGAAATAGATAGGCTGTTCCGGGTCGCGAGAGATGGTTTCCTGACAGCGGGTCTGGAGCAGCTCCATGCCTTGTTGCAGTTCGACCAGGAGCGTGAGCAGGAGCCGGTCGCTCTTGCTCAGGCGTGAGCTGACAGACTTGGGAAAGCCTGGGTCGCGGTCCTCTTGCCAGCGCTGCCAGAGTTGCTGAGCGCGCGGCGAGAGCAATGTGATGGTAAGGAGCTGGAGGTCTTCGATGGTGCGTCCAGCCAGGACCCACTCTAGCGGCCCGGGAATGAGCACAGGAGGAAGGTCAGTCACCTGGGCGCTTGTGGAGCGATGGCGGCGCCTGGCTGGCTGTCGGCGACGGCGGCGGCTCATGGCTTGCACCCCCAGACGGTCAGGAGGCCGCAGCAGGTGCGGTGGTGCTCCCACTCGGAGGGCAGGGCGGCGAGGGTCTCCTCGACCAGGCTCAAGGGGACCTGATTCACGGCGGCCAGGATGGGTGCGACGCTCTGCAGGGAGGCGAGCAGGTCGCGGCGGAAAAGGGGGGCGCCGTGAGCTTTGCCGAAGAGGGGAGTTTCGTAGGTGCGGACGGTGGGATGGAGACCGAGAGAGCGCAGCCAGTCGGGGATCTGAAGCGGGGCGGTCAGATGGAGACCGCGACGGGCGGCCAGCGTTTCAAACCAGGTGCGGACGCGGGATTGGCGTGGCCCCTCGTGGAAGACCTGGCCGGTGGCTTCGATAAATTCGAGCCAGCCGCCCGAGGCGGTGACGCGCAGGAGGTCGCTGAGGACGCCCGGCCAGGCGGTGAGGGGAATGGCGGCTACGAGCAGACGCTGATGGATGTAGTCGAAGGAGGAGTCGGGGAAGGGGAGGCCACTGAGCAGGTCGGCCTGGACGGGCTGACAGTTTGGCGGCAAGGGGGTGCGCAGGAGAGAGAGGTCTTTGTCGAGAGCGATAAGGCGAGCGTGAGGCCAGCGGCGGGCGGCCTCGCGCAGCCAGATAGCTGTACCGGTGCCGACGTCGAGGATGGCGCGCGGGTCGCGGACGGGAGCCAGGAAGTGGCTGCCGAGGAACTGGCGCAGGGCGAAGTGTTGCAGGTCGAGGCGGTCCTGTTCCTGGCGTGTGCGCGGCAGCACGTAGGTATCGCCGGGACCAGGCGGGGTCAAGGCGCCGGGGGCCGTTCCGGGCTGCGCGTTGGGACCAGGGGCGGTGACGGTGGAAAGGGCGTTCAACAGGTAATTGAGCCAGTGACGGATCATGCACGGGCCTCCTGTGGCTCTGATGTTGGGGCTGGGGAGAGCAGGCGGCGTAGCTGCTGGGACCAGCCTGGAGAGGAAAGCTGAGGCGAGAGGATCACGGCTGGTTGATTCAGGTCGATAGTATTCTGCCGACAACAGCGCGGGCAGGAAGGCAAGGACTGCTCGCGCGCGCCGGTCAAAGGCTGTGGTGACGTGGCCATTGGTCGCATGTCTCCTTTCCGGGTGAGTTTCTGCTCATGGCAGGCCAAAGACTATCGCGATTCAAGCTCCTGGGACAGCATAGTCAGGCGCGGAAAGGAGGCCTCTCAGAACCTGTTCGAACTTTTTCCATGCGGTTCAGAGGATCATATGACGCAGCCTGTTTCAGGGAGCTTGCTCTCATTGGAGTGTTGAGAAGCGGAACCTGATGAGCCTGTGGATGGATGGAGAAGGCTGAGACTGGACATTGCTGAGGCAGAGCGAGGCAGGTGTAGCTCAGCGTCATCGGAATCTGAATGATGAGAAAAGAGGAGATTGCTGTTAGCTCGGTGGAGGCTATTGATGCCCTCTGACAGCAGTCGCCTCCAATCCTCACGCGATCTGGCAGTGGTCCCAGCCCTCCCTGTGTTCCTGGAACGCGACCTGATCCTTGCTGGGGTGATATGGCCAACAAGGCTGATCACGAGCGCTTGCTCATAATGCACTCCTGGCCTCAGTTCAGCCCATCGCCTCATCTGCTTCTCTCTGCTCCACCTTCTCCTCTCCATACACTGCTTGCCTGCCTGTCCACCTGCTCCTTTCTCTTGTTTCCTTCCACCCTTGACATTCCCCTCGCTCCCACTTTATCCTATGGACATACTTCTCTTCGTCTATCCTGTTACGCTTACTTCCACGGGAGCGCCCTCCTTCCGGCTCTCCCGTCCGCTTTGCACTCAGTAGTAGAGGAGGTTGACGATGGTCCCAACTCACCCACAATCACCCTCTCCCCCTTCTTGGACCCCTGCCCCTTCCTGCCGCCTTCGCGTCTTCCTCTTCGGCCCCCTCCAGGTCTGGCTCCGTGACCCTTCTCACTCCTGGCGCCTCCTCGATAAGCACGCCTGGGGCAAAGGGCGCTCCGCCCGCTCCGTCTTCAAACGCCTCTTGCTCGCACCCTCTCGCCGGCTCTCCCGCTGCTCCCTGGAAGACGACCTGTGGTCCTCTCCCGACGATGCTCTCTCTCTCGACAAAACTCTCTATAACGCCATCAATCTGCTGCGTCGTGCCATCGGTAAGGACCTGGTCCTCACCATCGAGTCCGCTTATGCCCTGGCCGACCAGTCCCTCATCTGGACCGACTATGATGCCTCTCAAGCGCTGTTGGCTTCTGCCGAGCAGCTGGGCCGGACCACCGATGCGGCTCTCCCCCTGCTGGAGCAGGCCCTCAGCTATCTGAGCCGCGGTGAATTGCTGGAAGACGAGGGCGGCCTGTGGGTGCATGGGGCGCGGCTCCACGGGGAAGCCATGCGGCGGCAGTGCCGCCGCTGGCTGGCCCAGATCTACGCCCGGCAAGGCCGTTTGTGGCTGGCCAGTGAGCAGTACCGTGCTCTTCTAGAGGCCGATCTTTTCGATGAGGAGAGCCTGCGCGACTGGGTCGGTCTGCTGCTGTTGCAGGGCCAGGAGCGGGAAGCTCTTCGCTGCTATGAGACCTGGGCGGAGCGTCTCCGCCTGCAGGGGGGTTCCGTTCCTTCCTGGGATCAGCTCAACCTGGTCAAGTCCTCCTCCGATATGGTATCCTTGACGCAGACAGCCGAAGTAGCGGAGGATGCGCGGCCCGGCCTGGTCACTCCAGCCGTGCCCACATGCTCGATTGGCGGCCTCTGGCCCCCGGCCTCTTCCGATCCAGTCTTGCCATTCTTGCCGTTGTCCGTTGGTAGCCCGCTCTGGTTCGTGTGGCAGCAGCGGCGCATCGAAGGTCTGCTTGCCTCCTTCCTGGAGCGCAGCGACGGCAGACTGGAGCTGCCGGCCTGGGCCGAGCTGCGCCGCCGTCTGCAGGAGGAGCTTGCCACTGTGCCACCACAAGATCACGACCGTGATTACGCCATCTCGCGCCGACAGATGTTAGGCGCACTGGCAGCTTTGCCACTGACCACGCTGGCGAGGACGAGCAATGGTCTCCCACCCGTGGAGGAGATGCTGCCTCTGTGCGCTGCTGCAAATGCTGCCTGCTGGCAGCTACTCAACAGCCAAGGCATTGACATTGTCCGAGAGATCCTTCCCCGCTATCTGCCCTTATTAGAGCACCTGGCCCAGCCTGGTAAATCGCTGTACTCCCTGGCTGCTCGCCTGGCTGCTGAAGCCAACCGCATTGCGGGCATCGCTGCCGCTCACCATCAGGGAGACCGTCGGGCCAAACAGATCTTCTCGCGAAAAGCAGTGCATCTGGCGGCTCGCAGCGGGCATGCACCAGCGCAAGTAGCGGCTTTGCGCGACTTGAGTCTGGCTTTCTATTATGATAGGCTTCAGGTGCCTTCAATGCTGGCTCATTTGGAGCCAGCCACACCACTACTGGCTGCTTGCCCTTCCGTGATGCAAAGCAGCGTGCTTTGTCTGCAGGCAACAGCCTGGGCCTATCTGGGGCGCGAAGAAACTGCGTTGCGTCTTCTCGGAGAGGCACACGAGCGGTTTGAGCCGGAAGGCGAGAGTGAAGCTCTCCCCGACTTCCGTTTTCACGAAGATAACCTTATACTGTGGACAGGCCGGGTCTATCTCCACCTGGCCATGCGCTTTCCTGAGAAGGGCTATGCGCGACAAGCCTGGCAAACGTATAGCCGGCTGGCAACCATACCAGCGATGGCAACGACTCCTAGCCGTCTGCAGGTGGAGATTCTCCTGGATGAGACCAAGACAGCGCTCATACAGCAAGAGCAAGAGACTTTCGCCTATCTGCTCATGGAATGTATGCACAGAGCGACCGAGTTAGGGAGCCAGTGTTTACAGGAGGATGCAGCAGCACTCTATCGCCAGGTGTGTGCAGAAGATCACCCCTGGCACAATGAGCGCGCCCTGAAAGAGCTGACTGATCTGTTCATTAGCCGATAGTCGACGGTACCGGCTCGACTTGTAATCGGCGGGAGGGGATGACATGGCTCATCGCCGAAGTAGCGGAGGATGCGCGGCCCGGCCTGGTCACTCCAGCCGTGCCCACATGCTCGATTGGCGGCCTCTGGCCCCCGGCCTCTTCCGATCCAGTCTTGCCATTCTTGCCGTTGTCCGTTGGTAGCCCGCTCTGGTTCGTGTGGCAGCAGCGGCGCATCGAAGGTCTGCTTGCCTCCTTCCTGGAGCGCAGCGACGGCAGACTGGAGCTGCCGGCCTGGGCCGAGCTGCGCCGCCGTCTGCAGGAGGAGCTTGCCACTGTGCCACCACAAGATCACGACCGTGATTACGCCATCTCGCGCCGGCAAATACTGTTGGCCCTTGCTACCCTCCCACTAGGCAGTGTTGGAGTCATCCTCCGTGAGGAACAGAACCAGGTCATTGAGCAGTTTCTCTCTTCGGCGACAGCAGGAATTGCAGCTTGTCGGGCACTAATGCACGGACCAGACTGGCACCTTGCTGAAGCTCCTTTGCTGCACCTTGTCCCTGCACTAGAAACCCTTGCTGCTCGCCATCATCCATCCGCTGCAGCAGAGATCGCCAGCCGCTTGCTGATCCAGGCCCATTGGATGCTCGCGTATCTAGCCTGGAATCGTCTCGACAGCTCAGGGCGCTTCCTACATCTACGTGCCGCTCTCCAGACCAGCCGACGGCTAGGTGATGCAAGCCTCCTTATTGCCCTTCTCAGCTATCAGATGAACACTTTCACCCACGCCAGGCAGCCTGAACGGGCGCAGCTTCTCTTACAAGAAGCTGCTCGCGTGGAAGACCAGGCCACTCCTCTCGCCAGAACATTACTACTGAGCAGTGCTGCATTAGCCTATGCCCAGCAAGGGAGAGTACGCGAAACCCATACGGCATTAGAGCAGCTGCAGGAGCAACAAGCACTGGCAAGCGAGGAAGACCCACTCTTGGCAGTGATAGAAGGACGTCCATTCCTCCCTGAAGCCAAAGCCTATCTTGAGCTTGCCCAGGGATTGCATGCGCAAGGCCGTTCCGATATCCGTCTGCTTGAACGCGCCTGGAACCTGTTGACTGCTCTTCCTTGGGAGTCTCTCAGCCTACGAGTGCAGGTGGAAACCATGACCTGGCAGGCCCGGGTAGCTCTCGCAGAAAAGGATCTAGAGCGTTGTGCTCTGTGTTTGCTTCAAGCTGCTCAGGAGGCGCGTGTGCTGCAGAGTGGTCGCCGCCTTCAAGAACTGCGAGCTACCTGGCAAGCCGCCAAGGAGGTATGGCCATCTGAGCGACGGCTGCTGGAGTTGGCTGATCTCCTGCTCTAGTCGGGGCAGCTCTCCCAAGGGAGATCAGCCCCAGACCATTCCGAGGCTTTCTTTTGTAAAGAAGTAGAGGAGAGCGCTAACCGAGCTGAGCAAGCGCTCTCCCTGGCTCGATTAGCCCATTCGCAGCAGTGCATCGCCGATGTACGGCGCCTCTACCGGCTAGTATATCAACTCGCTCCACGCAATCTGTACGTGCTACGCCTGGGTGCGGATCTGGCGGAATTTTGCTGAGCCGAGGGCCAAGGCAATAGCGCGGGGAGAGCACCCCGCGCTGTTTTTCATGTGCTTCAGTCAGATGCCTGTGTGATGAAAAGCCTCGGCAAAGCGATATTTGTGCTCCACACCGGCGATTGATAGACGGAAGTATACCACACATATCAGAAGAGGGC
>NZ_JADGIA010000114.1 GCF_019683635.1 Thermogemmatispora sp.
GACCCACAAGGAGAGCATCGCCGGACTGGCCAACGACTTCAGCCTCGATGACGTCCTCTGGGCCAAGGCCGGTGGCCTGGCCGAACTCTGGAAGCCCGCCGAAGCTGTCAAAGTGTTTGAGGAGACCGATCGACTCCGGCAATTCAGACCTCTGCGAGAACTTGGTGCTTATACTATTAATAAAGGCAAAGCCTACTTTCGGCTTGGAGAACTTGATGAGGGTCTTCAGCTTGTCTTGAAAGGTCTAGAGCTAGCAACCGAATATCGCTCAGCACGTCAAATTGGCTGGGTAGAGCGTATCTATATGCAAATGAGGACCCTCCCTATCGGGAAGGACAAACGACTTGATGCCCTGAGAGAGGCTTTGCTTGAAGCCAGGAACAAGCTAGGATAACGGGGCCAGGGTCGCTCAGGACGAGGGACGGGGCAGGCGCTGCCGGCAGTCTCCGCCGCACAGCAGTCCTTGCCCTGCGCCTTGATGAACCCTGCCGCACGGAATGCAACCGGTCCTCTCAGTCAGCAGCTTCGCTTGCGCACATCGTTCGACCAGGCAGCAGCCTGGTTGTCTGTCGTCTTCCCGTTCTTCGCCGCCCTACTGCTTTATCTGCATGCCCTGGGATCTCCAAGCCTCTGGTTCGACGAAGCCTTCTCAGTCGAACTGGCGCGTCAGCCGCTGCCACGGCTCTGGCAAGCCATCTGGGGCCCCGAGCCGAACATGGAACTGTACTATCTCCTACTGCATTTCTGGCTGCAGCTCACGGGCGCCCTCGGACCGGCTCCCACCGAATTCATCCTACGTCTACCCTCGGCCCTCTGCGCCGCTCTGCTCTACCTGCTCAACTATTCCATCCTGATCTACGCCCAGCAAACGCGGGCCTACGCCCGTCAACATCCGCGCCTCTTCTCCATCGTCGAGCGTGTCCCTGATAGCCAGGCCGCCCAGCAGGTCAGCGCCGTCGAGACCTGGCCAGACCAACACTATCAGCTCCTCGCCTCCATGAGCAGCGCCGGAGGCATCAGCGTGCACCTCTATGCCGTTGTTCCCAGCTCGGCCCTGCTCAGGACCGATCAGGGCGCCGACTGGAGTTGAGCCGACTCACCATGAGGAACAGCTCCGGCCAGTCAAGCATACAGCAGAGAACCAGCCAAAAACAGGGTGCCCCACCACCTGCCGCTGAAGACGGTGAGGCACCCATCACGATCCAGCCCGGCGCAGCATAGGCCCGTCCGTTCTCAGTCAGCTGGTCAGCCGATCACAGCTGATCACAGCTGATCAGAGCTGGTCAGCGTCTCTCAGCGGAACGGCCCTGCACATCACGATGCGTGACGCTCAAGTAGGCCACAAAGAGGACCAGCAGGATCAGCAAGACCAGCGAGACCTTACCATCACCCAAACCGAGGCCACCCAGATAGGGCTTGCCGAACCAGTCGGCAATCGAAGCCCCCAGGGGCCTGGTCACAATATAAGCCCACCAGAAGGCCGCAATTGCATTGAAACGTAGCAACCAGTATCCCAGCGCGGGCAGTGCAAAAAGGACCGCGAAGAGGAGGATCGAGGGGAAGTAACCAAGATTGAGCGTAGCCGCCGTCAGATCGCCCGCCGCCGTTCCCAGGGCAAAGGTGGCAATCACCGCCGCCCAGTAGAACAGCTCGCGGCGCCCGCGATAGACACTGTGGATCGAGAGCGTGTGCTCGCACAGATACCAGACCACGAAGATCACCGCCAGGGCCGCTGAGAAAAAGGTCGTCGAAACCACATACGAGATGCCGAGCACCACATGCAGCACATCAGCGGCCATTGTCCCAAAGACCGCCACCATCAAGGCCGTTAGCCAGTAGACCCAGGCGATATAGCGCCGCAGCGAGAGCTGCAAGATCAAAGCCGCCACCAGGCCAAAGCAGCCCAAGCCCACCGCCACATATGGATTGATCTGGTAGACCAGAAAATCTGAGGTCGATTCACCCAAAGCCGTCGTCAGGAGCTTGATCACCCAGAAGTAGACCGTGATCTCCGGCACCTTGACCAGCAGCGGCTGCCATTGCTGGGGCGAGAGCGCAGGAGAGGGCGGCCCCTGCCTCGCAGGATGGACGCCCAACGGGGAAGGACGCATATCAGACATGGCCGCCTCCTTTCGATCCCCACCTCGACAGCGCCCGTCGCCTCAGATCCCAGGGCCAGCGAGCACCAGAGTCCCAGAGAAAAGCCAGAAAAGCCTCAATTGGCTCTCCCTGCCTTACCGGTCCAGCGAGAGCCACCAGTAGAGGAGTGTGCATCGCGTCGATCTGTCCCTCCGTGCAGGATGCAATCAATGTCCAGCAGAGCAGCCAGGAGGCCAATCTCTGCCGAGAGCAACGAGAAGTGTGACAGCGGCCCCACACTTCTCGTGCACCATCACTGCTCTACCAGAACGATGGAGATCCTCACCCGGCCACGAAGAGAGAAAGGAAGCCCGTGTTCCCAGCCCTCGCCCAATACCCTCCAGCTCGCCCGCTCTCCATACCCCAGGCCGCCACGCATCTCACCTCCCTCCAGGGGCGACGGCCCAGCGTTGCCCAAACCAAAAAAATTCCCCTGCGCCGTGCACCGACGCAGCAGGCCATTCCCAGCCACTTCCATTCACCAGAAGCAGATCGGCCACCTACTCCCCCCTTGCACAACCCGCGACAGTGCTGCTCTTGGAGAAAGGAGAGATGAAAGCAATCAGACAGAATAAATGATCAGAAACATTATAACAACAGGAAAAAGGCAACGTTCAAGATAAGGGAAGAAAAGAGCAGACCGGTCACTCCGCCCAGCCAGCCCAGGAGAGAAGCCGGCTGACTACAGCCGCTTCTGCGCCAGCCGGGCCATCATCAGGCGGATCGCCATCGCCTCGCGGAAATGCTGGCGAGCCAGACGCTCGGCCTCATCCTCATCCTGCCGCACAATGGCCTCAAAAAGCGCCTCGTGCTCTGGCAGAGCCGCCTGCTGGCGCTCCGGCCTATCCAGCGTCGTCTTCTGTAAGCGCTCAATCAGGTCGCGCAGATTCGTCAGCTCACGGAACAGATAGCGATTGCGCGCCGCCTGCCAGATGGTCTCGTGAAAGGCGTGGTTGAGCACCACCAGCCGCTCAACATCGCGCTGCTGCGTCGCCTCCCGATACTCCTCCAGAATACGCCGCAAACTAGCCACCTCCAGCTCTGAACGCAAACGCGCCGCCAGCCGCGAGGCCATCCCCTCCAGCGTCTCACGCACCGCGCACAACTCCTCTAATTCCTCTGGCGAGGTGGTTCCTACCACAATCCCCTGACCAGTGTCCCTCACCAGATTGTCCGCTTCCAACTTGCGCAACGCCTCCCGCACCGGCGTGCGACTGACTGAGGCTAGCGCGGCGATATTCTCTTCAACAAGGCGCTCATTCGGCTCTAAGGTCCCGTCAAGAATGGCATTGCGCAGAAATTCATACAGTTCCTGGGCTCTGGAACGCTCACCCGGGAGCTGGATTCGAGAGAGAGGCATGTGCTTCACCCGCTTTCCTGAGAGAGAAGTGTGATGGAGAGCTTTCCTTGCCCTCCATAATTGTATACATCCGTATGCAAGACACTGTCAAGAGAGCCGGAAATTCCTGAGAGGGAGCAGATACCGCTTCTACCCTCTCTAGCAGCGGCCCAACGAACACGTTTCTGCCAGCAACCTCCCCCTTGACAAGGCCCTCTCGCCAGTGTATATAACTGTTGTACAGCTGTATACGACTGTATACAGTGACAGGTTTGTGATGTGGCGAGCCAGGTTTCTGACAATCAAGCACGGCGTAGCAGCCCTGGCTGCGGCCCCTTCGAGGATCAGCTCAGCATCAGCAGATTGGCTGAGGCACTCCCGCCCACCTGGCTCAGGAGAGGAGACGAGGCTGATTGGCGCAAGAGCCAATCGTTCTATGGTGCTTGTACATACAGCAGTATGCCCTATTGGGCATACAAGAGGACGAGCGGGAAAGCGCCCATCATGGCAAGGAGATGCATCTGAGGACGATCAAGTCGTGCTCGGCGGATCGCTCTACCGATCCTTTACTCCCTGCCCTGTCCACTTCCGCTCTTCTGGGGTGTGGCAGAGCAGCCTGCGCCTACTCGTCTAGCGTCTAGCAAGCAAGCTTGCCTGTCCCGCGGCAGCGAGCGCCACGCCGGCAGCACGATCTGTCAAGGTCGGGCCTTGACAGAAGTGCAGGAGGAAAGAGCCTCCAGCTCTATCGAACGGACGAACGCATGAACCAAGGCGGCCCTATCCAATCATCACAAGGAGGTGTCTCGACATGGCACTATTTCAGCGATTGCGCGCGCCCCGTCGTCCCATCGGCCATGCCCTCATCGCTTGCCTGCTATTGATCGCCCTGGCGCTTTCGGCCTGCGCCTCCTCCACCTCCGGCGGCGGTGCTTCGAACTCGGCCCCGATCCGCATCGGCTTCTCCATTACAGAAACCGGGCCGCAATCCGCCCCGGCCAAGTTTGATCTGCAGGGCTACCAGCTTGGCGCCGACGCCATCAACGCCCAAGGGGGACTACTCGGGCGCAAAGTGCAGCTGGTCTACTATGATGATCAGGGCAGCGCCTCGACCGCTGTGCAGCTCTACCAGCGCCTCATCACCAGTGACAAAGTAGACCTGCTGGTTGGGCCTTACCAGACCGACCTGACCTCGGCCATCGCCCCTCTGGTGACGCGCTACAAGATGGCCATGCCCGCAATGGCCGCCAACCTGGAGCCATTCAGCGGACGCTACCCCTACCTGGTGCAGTCGATTACCCAGACCCCTCGCTACATGATTCCCGTCATCGACCTGGCGGCCACCAAAGGCTACAAGACGCTGGCCCTGCTGATCCAGGATACCGCCTTTCCACTTGAGCTGGCCCAGGGCATCAAGCAAGAGGCTGCAGCGCGCGGCATTCGCGTGGTTTTCGAAGCAACCTATCCCGCCGACACCAATGACTTCACCGCCCTTGTTCTCAAGGCCGGCGCCGCCAAGCCGGACATGATCATCGGTGCCACCTATCTGGCTGACGCCGAAGGCATCATCCGCGCCGCCCGCGCCTCCAACGTCAACGCCAAGCTCTTCGCCTTCAGTATCGGGCCGGTCGAGCCGGAATTTGGCAGCGCTCTGGGCAACGCTGCCAATGGCATCCTGGGGACAACGCTCTGGTTCCCGACGCTCAAGACCGCCGGCAACGCCGAGTTCGTCCAGAACTTCCGTGCCCGCTTTGGGCGCGACCCCGACTATCATGCGGCAATGGCCTACGCCACGATGCAGGCCCTGGCGGCAGCCGTCAAAATGGCCGGCAGCCTCGATCAGACCAAGATCCGCGATGCCTACCTCAAGCTCGACTTGCAGACAGTGGCCGGCGAGTTCAAGCTGAACAACCTTGGTCAGCAGCTGGGTTATCAGTCCTACGTGCTGCAGTGGCAGAACGGTAAGCAGGAACTGGTCTGGCCGCCAGCGGTGGCTACCAGCCCGGTGCAGTTGCCGCATCCGAACTGGTAAATGCTGGAGTAGAGCCGGCACTATGTCGCTCCGCGCGGGGCAGACAGGCACATCTGAGCCAGAAACAGGGGGAAACGCTAACGATGCTCCAGCTCCAGACCTATCTGTTGCTCCTGCTCACCGGCATCATGTGGGGCGGAGTCTACCTGCTGATGGCCTCCGGCCTCAATCTGATCTACGGCGTCATGAAGGTCGTCAATCTGGCCCACGGCGACTTCATTGTCGTGGCCGGTTTGCTGGCCGTGACCCTCTATGGCGCCTTTCGGGCCGGGCCAGCCCTGGCCATCCCTGTGGCCACTCTCCTCTTCCTGCTCGTCGGCGGCCTGGTCTACCGTGGCCTGCTGGCCCGGGTAGAGACAACGGCTCCACAGGGTGAGCTGCGTACGCTGCTCATTACCTTCGGCCTCTCCTCAATCATCTCGAACATCGCCCTGCTCATCTGGGGCGGTCAGTACCAGTCGGTCCCGTTCTTTCAATCGGCGGTGCACCTGGGGGCGCTGTTCTTCCCGGAGTCCTTGCTGGTCTCATCGCTGCTGGCCTTTGCCCTGGCCTTCGCTGTCCAGCTCTGGCTGACACGCACACGCTCAGGGCGGCTGGTACGGGCCACCGCTCAGTCGGAGCTGGGAGCGGCAAGCTGTGGCCTGAACACGGGACGCATTCGCCTGCTGACCTTTGCCCTGGGGGCGGCGATGGCTGGCGCCGCCGGCGCTCTGACAGTGGTCCTGATCCCAGTGCAGGCTGCTTCTGGCGGCTTCATGACGGTCCAGGCTTTTACCCTGATCGCCCTCGGTGGCCTCGGCAATTACCTGGGCGCCCTCCTGGCCGCCATTCTCCTGGGAGTGATCGAGGTGAGCAGCAGCTACTTTCTGGGCGCCAGCGCCGCCTCAGCGGTGATCTACGTGATCTTTATTCTGGTGCTGATTGTGCGACCGCAGGGCCTGCTTGGCCAAAGGGGGCGCATATGAGACGGAGGCACATCAGGCCAACCTTTCCCGGGTGGCGAGCCACAGGACTCTTCAAGCAAGAAGGCGCCTGGCTGATTTTTGGGGTGGCCGTCGTTGCCGGGGTTCTGATTGCGCTCTTCGGGAACGGCGATCAGGCCCAGCTCCTCTTCTCCACCTGCCTGTTCGTGGTCCTGGCCTATGCCTGGAATATTATCAGCGGGCTGAGCGGCTACGTCTCCTTCGGCCAGGTGGGCTTCTTCGGCATCGGGGCCTATGTGGCCGCAACCTGCCAGATCGCCTGGCAGTGGGATTGGTACCTGGCGGCGCTGGGGGCGGTCCTGGCGGCAGTGCTCCTGGCCCTGCCGCTGGGGACGGTGATGCTGCGCCTGCAGGGCATCTTTTTCGCCCTGGGGATGTTCGGGCTGAGCCACATCGGGGCCTTGATCGCCACCTCGACGCCACTGGTAGGCGGGAGCATGGGCGAGCCAGTGCCCATCGTGGGTAGCACTCAGGAGACCGCCCTGGTCATGCTGGCCTGCGCAGTGGGGTCCGTTCTGCTGACGGCCTGGCTGCTGCGTTCGCCGCTGGGGCTACGCCTGCTGGCCTTGCGCGACGACGAGAAGGCCGCCGAGGCTTCGGGGATCAATACCAACGCGAGCAAGGTGGTGGCTTTCTGCCTGAGCGCCGGCCTGGCCGCCCTGGCGGGCGCGCTCTATGTGTGGAACGTGGGCTTCATCGATCCCGGCAGCGCCTTCAACAACACCTATGAGCTGCAGACGATCCTGATGGTGCTCTTCGGCGGGATTGGCACGCTCTGGGGGCCGCTGCTGGGCGCAGTGGTCATTTCGTTGATCAGCAATGCCCTCTGGGCCCAGTTCCCACAGCAGCAGCAAATTATTCTGGGGGCCTTGATCTTGATCGCCGTGCTCTGGATGCCGGGCGGCCTGGTCTCGCTCTTCCAGCGTTTCGGCTGGCTGCGACGCCGTCCGGTATGGGGGCCGCCTCCAATGATAGAGGCTGAGGCGCGGCGGGCACTCTTCCCCGCCGCGGTCAGCAGGACAGGAGAGCCAGCGCTGCGCTGCGAGGAGATTACCCGGCACTTCGGTGGCCTGACAGCCCTCAACCGGGTCAATCTGGAAGCTCGCAGCGGGCAGATCGTCGCCGTGATTGGTCCCAACGGGGCCGGCAAGACCACCCTCTTTAACCTGATCACGGGCTTCGACCGCTGCAACGGTGGGACCATTCGCTTTGGTGAGACGCTCCTCAACCGTCTGGCTCCCTATCGCATTGCGCGGGCCGGCATCGCGCGTACCTTCCAGACCTGTCGGCCTTTCCCTTCGTTGACGGCCTGGGAGACCCTGCTGTTGCCGGCTCTGGCGGCGGGCATCCCGAAGGAGGAGGCCATCAGGACGGCTACCCAGATGCTAGAGCGCCTGGCCCTGCGCGAGCAGTGGGATGCCTCGCCCGAGGGCCTGCCGCCGGGTCAGCTCCGTTTCCTGGAAATCGGACGGGCCTTGATGCTGCGTCCGCGCGTGTTGCTCCTCGATGAGGTGATGGCCGGGATGTCGCCCGAGGAGATCCATCTCGTGCATGCGCTGCTGCGCGAGGCGGTAGCGGCGGGCTGCGCCGTAGTGGCGATTGAGCATGTGGTGCCCGCCATTATGCCCATTGCCGATCATGTCTATGTACTCGACTTCGGCACCACTATCGCCCAGGGCCGCCCTGACGAAGTTCTGCGCAATCCCGCGGTGATCGAGGCCTACCTGGGCACGGGAGAGGAGGCGCCGGTCAATGCCTGAGTTGCTTCAGTTACAGCAGGTCTCGGGCGGCTATCATGGTCGCACCGTCGTCCATGAGGTCAGTCTGAGCATCGCCGAGGGCGAGGCAGTGGCCGCGGTCGGCGCCAATGGAGCTGGCAAGACGACCCTGCTGCGCCTGATCATGGGCCAGCTGCCGCTGAGCGGCGGCCAGGTCTTCTTTGCAGGTCGCGATCTGGCCCGCCTGCCACCTTTTGAGCGCGTACGCCTGGGCATCGGTTACGTACCCGAGGGGCGCGCACTCTTTCCCGAGATGACCGTCGAGGAGAACCTGGAGATTGGCGCCTATCGCGCCAGCAGGGCTGACCTTCGCCAGCGCCTGGCCTACATCTACCAGATCTTTCCCAAGCTGCAGCGCCTGCGCCAGACTCGCTGTCGACTGCTCTCCGGTGGCGAGCAGCAGATGGTCACGGTTGGACGGGCTTTGATGACCCATCCGCGGCTGCTGATCCTTGACGAGCCATCGACCGGTCTGGCCCCGCGGGTGGTTGGCGAGCTGTACCAGGCCCTGCGGGCCTTACATGCCGGCGGCCTGACGGTCTTTGTGGTCGAGCAGAATGCCTACGCGGCCCTGCGCTTCGCCCAGCGTGGCTATGTCTTCGAGGATGGCCACATTACGCGCGTGGCCCCCGCCGCCGAGCTGCTGCATGACCCACGCCTGGTAGAGTCCTACGTCGGGCGGGCCAGCCCAATGGCGAGCAGCTAAGGCCCCGGCCTGATTGAAGCAGAACCGGTCGAGCGCGTCTGAGCGAGCACCCCAGCCGCAGCAGAGCAGCCGGCAGTTCATCATTCCATCAGCAGGAGGAGGGTTGATTATCAATGGCAGCGATCAAGGGGGCGGAACTGATCGTTGATTTTCTGATCAGGCGCGGCGTCCCCTATGTCTTTGGTCTCTGTGGTCACGGCATCCTCGGCTTTCTGGATGCCGTCTATGACCGCCGGGACGAGCTGAAAGCTATCTCTGTGCACCATGAGGCCTGCGCCGCCTTCATGGCCGACGCCTACTTCCGCGTGGCCCAGAGGCCGGTTGCGACTTTCACGTCCTGCGGCCCCGGCTCTACCAACCTGGTGCCGGCGATCGCTTCGGCCTTCATGGATTCGTCGGCCTTCCTGGCCATCACTGGCAACGTTCCCACCTCACAGTGGAACCGTGGCCCCTTTCAGGAGAGCGGTCGCTATTTCCAGGGGGAGTTTGTCAACGTACTGCGCCCCTACGTCAAGCGCAGCTTTCAGCCGACGCGGGCCGACATGCTACCGCTGGCACTGCGCCAGGCTTATACGTTGATGCTGAGCGGGCGCCCGGGGCCGGTCCACCTCGATGTACCGCTCAATGTCTTTGTGGAGACCGTGGAGCGCGAGGAGGCTGAGCGCGAGCTATGGGACTGCCCCATTGCTTCGCGCGCCGGGGCTGATCCCGCCGATCTGCAGGAAGCCCTGCGTCTCTTGCTCTCTGCCCAGCGCCCGGTGATTGTGGCGGGACACGGTGTCGAGCTAAGCCAGGCCGAGTCGGAGCTGCTGCGCCTGGCCGAGCAGTTGTCGATTCCGGTGGTCACCACTCCACTCGGCAAGGGCGTCATCGATGCGCGCCATCGGCTGAGCCTGGGAGCCACAGGACGCAACGGGAGCTATCCGGCCAATGCGGCCACCCGCAACGCCGATGTCATTCTGGCCCTGGGGACACGCTTCGACGATCGCTCGACCAGCTCCTGGCTGCCGGGCTTTACTTACCGCATTCCGCCTACCAGGCTGATCCATGTCGATATCGATCCCAGCGAGATCGGCAGAAACTATCAGCCGGCAGTCGGTATTGTCGGCGACATCAGGACGGTGCTGCGCCAGCTGCTGGAGGCCCTGTCAGCGTGTGCTACCACGGCGTTGGAGACGAGAGCTGCGGCGCGCCGCAGCTGGCTGGAGAAGATTGGGGAGTGGCAACGCAAATGGGAGGCGCACGTCAATGAGCCGCGCCGCTCGGAGGCAGTCCCTCTGCGACCCGAGCGCGTCATCAGTGAGCTGCGCGCCGCCCTGCCCGAGGACGCTATCGTTGTCTCCGATGTGGGGGTGCACCATAACTGGCTGGTCTCAGCTTTTCCGGCCTATCGCTCGCGCACCCTGTTGCAGAGCTTCGGTTTCGCCTCGATGGGCTTTGGCGTCGCCGGAGCTTTGGGGGCCAAGCTGGCCGCTCCGGAGCGCAGCGTTGTCAGTGTCTGTGGCGACGGCGGCTTCTTGATGTGGCCAGGCACAGTCGCCACGGCAGTCGAATACGCCATTCCGGTGGTCTGGCTGGTCTGGAACAACTATGGCTATTGCTCGATCCGCGATCAGCAGCTCGGCTACTTTGGCAGCGGGCGCGAGCTGGTGACAAGCTTCGTCGAGGAGCAGAGCGGGCGCCTCTTCTCGGCAGATTTTGCGGCCCTGGCGCGGGCTATGGGGGCCGATGGCTATCTGGTCGAGCGTCCCGGCGACCTGGGCGATCTCCTGCATCAGGCTCTGACGAGCGGGCGCCCGACGGTGCTCGATGTACGCGTCGATCGCGAGGTCAGGCCGCCAGCCACGGCCAGCTGGGAGCTGCCACCGCTGCCCCACCCGCTGCCCAATTTTGGTTGGCAGGAGGATCAGCTATGAGTGCCTCGCCGTCCTTTGAGCCGCGGCCCTCGTCGATCCCCAAGGAGGTCGACGAGGTGCGCCCGGTCCGCGCCGAAGAGCTGGTCTGGGTCGAGCCGCCGCAGCACCATGAAGCCTACTCTAAGCTGCTGGTGAACCCGGACAACAGCCGGACGCGCTACTTTGATTTTCGGCTCTCGCTCTATCAGCCGCGCGGCTACGCCGAGAATCACGTCCACGAAGAGGCCGAGCACGTCTACTACATTCTCAAGGGGCGTGGCCTGATGCGCCTGGGCGAGCGCCAATATGTGGTTGAGCCGCATACGGCCATTTTCATTCCGCCCGGGGTGGTGCATTCTCTGGCCAATACGGGCCTGGAGGACCTGCTCTTCATCGTGGTGACGGTGCCCGCCGGCGAGCTGGAGCGGCGCGACCGCCGCGAGGATGAGATCAACCATCCCGACGAATCTGCCAGCCCTGGCGTCTGACTGTCGCCGCGCTGGCATGTAGTGGAGATGTGACGTCTATCAGTGCCACGGCCAGCGGGGAGCGGGCCGGCTGCTCCAGGCTCGGCCCGCCGCCTCCCGCCTGACTGCCTGTTCATCTGTCCACCTGGCGCTGTGGCAGGCGACAGGCCGTCCATCGAGAGAAGCAGTCTTTAGAAAGGAGTTGGACACCATCATGGGAGAGCGTTTGAAGGAGCGCATTGCTGTGATCACTGGTGCGGCGCGCGGCAACGGACGGGCCATTGCCGAGGCCTATGCCCGCGAAGGGGCTTCCGTGGTGATTGCCGACATCATGGAGGAGGCAGCCCGCCAGACCGCCGCCGAGCTTGCTCAGGCGACAGGTCAACGGGTTGTCGGAAAGCATCTCGACGTCACCAATGCGACGGAGGTCAATGAGCTGGCCACCTGGACGGTCCGCGAATTCGGGCGGGTCGATATTCTGGTCAACAATGCCGGCGTCATCGGACGTTACGATTTTCTGGAGATCACGGAAGCTGAATGGGATCGGGTGCTGGACATCAATCTGAAGGGAACCTTCCTGTGCGGGCAGGCTTTCGCCCGCCGCATGAAAGAGCAGGGCGGCGGCGTGATCATCAATATCGCCTCGGTCAATGCCGAGAGCGTCAACCCGACGACCGTGCATTACTGCACCAGCAAAGGCGGGGTACGCACCCTGACCAAAGCGATGGCCCTGGCGCTGGTCAAGGCCAATATTCGCGTCAACGCTATCGGCCCCGGCCCGATCTATACGGAGCTGAGCAAGGACCGGCTGGACGATCCGCAATCGTTAGCGGCAACGCTGGCTCATATTCCGATGGGGCGCGTGGGGCAGCCGAGCGATCTGGCGGGGGCGGCGGTCTTCCTGGCCTCCGACGAGTCGGCCTATATCACGGGGATCACGCTCTATGTCGATGGTGGCTGGCTAACCATGTAGCGAGGCAGGTCGGTGGGGGGATCACGGCCCCACCTCCCAGCGCCTTTCATGGCAGGCGAGGAGAAAGGAGGGACACAGCAAGGTGATACGCCATATCTTTCTTGGCAAGGCCCGCGCAGAGGCGACGCCGGAGCAGCTAGAGGAGCTGTGCGCCGCCTGGCGCTCGCTCGTCGGGCAGGTGCCAGGCTTGCGCAGCCTGGTAGCCGGGCGCAACATCAGTCCGCGCGATCAACAGTACACCGTAGCGCTGGTGGCTGATCTCGACGATATGGAGGCCTGGGAGCGCTATATGCAGCATCCCGCTCATGTGGCGATCAGCCAGCGTCTGACGTCCAAACTGATTCAGAGCGACGGGCGCGCAATGGTACAACTGGTAATGGAGGGCCAATGACAGAGTACTACGATGTCATCGTGGTCGGCGGCGGCAACGCCGGCCTCAGCGCTGCGCATGCGGCGCGCGAGCAGGTGGACAAGGTGTTAGTGCTGGAAAAGGCCGGCAGCGACTGGGCAGGCGGCAACAGCTATTTCACAGCGGGCGCCTTCCGCACCACCTTCTCCAGTCTGGAGGAACTGCTGCCGCTCCTGGACGAGCGCGACGAGGCTTTTCTGCAGCGGACCGCGCTCCCCCCCTACACGCCTGAGCAGTTCCTGCAGGATATGCAGCGCACCACCAAAGGTCGCTGTGATCCTGAGTTGACGGCGATCCTGGTGCAGGAGGCCGCTGAGACCATTCGCTGGCTGCATCAGAAAGGACTGCGCTTCCGCCTGATGTACGATCGCCAGTCGTTCCAGGTTGATGGCGAGTTCCGTTTCTGGGGCGGGCTGGCCCTGGGCACGGTCAACGGCGGCAAGGGATTGATCGAGCAGCATCTGCAGGCGGCGGCAGCCAGCGGCATCGAGGTGCGCTTCAACAGCCCGGTTGTTGATCTGGAATGCGACATGACGGGAGCAGTCTGCGGTGTGATTTGCTCTCCACCAGGCAGAGAGCGGCAGCGTATTCGGGCCGGTGCCGTGGTCCTGGCGGCGGGCGGCTTCGAGGCCAATCCGCAGCTTCGTAGCTGCTACCTGGGGCCTGGCTGGGATCTGGCCCGTGTGCGTGGCACGCCCTACAATACGGGCGAGGTCCTCTTTGCCGCTCTGGCGCTGGGAGCGCAGTCCTATGGCCACTGGAGCGGCTGTCACTCGGTGGCCTGGGACGTCGCCGCTCCTCCCCACGGTGATCGCTTCTTGACCAACCTGCTGACCAAGCAGTCCTATCCGCTGGGGATTGTGGTCAATAGTCAGGGCAAGCGCTTCCTCGATGAGGGGGCCGACTTCCGCAACTACACCTACGCTCGCTATGGCGCCGAGATCATGAAGCAACCCGATGGCATCGCTTTCCAGCTCTTCGATGCCAAAACTGAGCCGCTTCTGCGCAAGGATGAGTACACTGCCCCCGGCGTCTCGCGCTTCGAGGCTCTGACGATTCGCGAGCTGGCGCAGAAGGCGGGAATCGATGCCGATGGCCTGGAGGAGACGGTCGCCACCTTCAACGCTGCGGTGATGCGCGATGTGAAGTTTAATCCAGCCATCAAGGACGGCAAGGGCACGGTCGGCATCACCCCCAGAAAATCAAACTGGGCCCAGCCGCTGGATACGCCGCCCTACTACGCCTTCGCGGTCACCTGCGGTATTACGTTCACCTTCGGGGGGCTACGCATTGACCCCAATGGGCGCGTACTGGACCGGCTCAATCTGCCAATGCCCGGTCTGTACGCTGCCGGCGAGCTGGTCGGTGGCCTCTTCTACCATAACTACCCGGGCGGTGCCGGTCTGATGGCCGGCTCGGTCTTTGGACGCCGCGCCGGACGGGCCGCCGGTCAGTGGTCCCGAGAGCGGCGCGCCCTTGATAGGGCCAGCTAGTTCGCCGCTCTCGCTCTTCGCTTCGCCCCTCTGGCCGGGCCGGTCGCCAGCTCGCCCGGCGCCCGCCTGCCTGCCTGTCGGGCTGGTCAGCGAGACAGAGAGAGCGCCCACCGGGTAGCCGGGATCAACTGGTTTCGGCCAAAGCGGACGCGGAGAGCACTAGGAAGGAAAGAAGGAACGAAGGAAGGATGAGCACGATGAGTCAGTCATCGGCTGCCGCCAGGGCGGTTATTGTGCGCGACAAGTGGAGTGGCGAGGTCATCGGCGAGCTGCCGCGGGCCGGCGAGCGCGAGATCGAGCAGGCGCTGCAGGCGGCAGAGCAGGCCAGGCGGCGCCCGTGGCCGGCGCGCGAACGGGCGGCGGTCCTGCAGCGGGCGGTGGCGCTGCTTGAAGAGCGCCGCACCGCAGTGCTGGAGACCATGCGCCGCGAAACGGGCTTCTCGCGCAAGGATGTCGAACAGGAATTTGCGCGGGCCGTGGTCACGCTGACCCTCTGCGCGCAGGAGGCTCTACGCCTGGGTGGCGAAGTGGTGCCTCTGGACGCCAGCCCCGGCTTCGAGCAGCGTCTGGCCTTGACCATCCGTGTGCCAGTGGGCATCGTCCTGGCCATCACGCCCTTCAATGCTCCGCTCAATACGGTCTGCCACAAGATCGGGCCAGCTCTGGCCGCCGGCAACGCCGTCATCCTCAAGCCGGCGGAGTTGACTCCGCTGACAGCCGCGTTACTGGCCCAGATCCTCGACGAAGCCGGGCTACCCGAGGGCCGTCTGCAGGTCCTCTATGGCTCCGGCTCCGAGGTCGGTCTGCGGCTCCTGCGCGATCCGCGTATTGGCTTTACCACCTTCACCGGTTCAACCGAGGTGGGAGCGATCGTCAAGCGCGAGACGGGTCTGCGTCCAGTCTCGCTGGAGCTGGGCAGCGTCTCAGCGACCATCATCTGCGCCGATGCCGATCTGGAGCGGGCGGCCCGCGACGTAGCCCACGCCGGCTATCGCAAAGCCGGCCAGGTCTGCACGTCAGTCCAATCGCTCTTTGTCCATACTTCAGTGGAGCGCGAGTTTGTGGAGCGTCTGAGCGCGCAGGTAGCGGCCCTTAAGAGCGGCGACCCCGCCGATCCGGCGACAGAGGTCGGGCCACTGATCAGCGAGAGCGCGGCAGCGCGAGCCTGCGCCCTGGTGGAGGAGGCTCTGCAGTCGGGGGCGCGCGTGCTGGTCGGCGGCTCCTGCACAGGAACGCTCTTTCAGCCGACACTGCTGCATGAGGTCGCGCCACCAATGCGCATCACGCGTGAAGAGATCTTCGCTCCTGTGGTTAGCATTGTGCGCTTTGAGCGGCTGGATGAGGCGATCGAGGCGGCCAACGCCAGCCGCTACGGCTTGCAGGCCGGGGTCTACACTTCCTCGCTGGCAACAGCTCTGGAGCTGGCTCGCCGTCTGGAGGTGGGTGGAGTGATTATCAATGGTACTTCCAGTACGCGCGCCGACGGCATGCCCTACGGCGGTATGAAAGATAGCGGCTTCGGCAAGGAAGGCCCCGCCTACGCCATCCGCGAGATGACGGTTGAGCGTCTGGTGATGCTGGGACCTTGAGTTGAGCCAGCGCTCCTCAGCCAGCTCGGGTCACGCGGGCGCCTCTTGACGCAGCGGGGTCGCGCGTGCTGCTGCGCTGGCGTGCACACGGCGCCCACGCGGCAGTGTGCGCCCTTGCCCCTACCCCCCGCTGCGTGAGGAGGTGGGCAGCTCGCCTTTCGACGACGGCAGGCGTTCGGAGGCGTGAGCTGCCCGCCGCGCTCGCCCACCTACCCGCCAACGGCGAACCATAGTCAGCAAGAGAGAGCAAGACAGGGACTTCACCGGGGCCTGTTGAGACCAGCACCCAGCTCACCGGCCCGTCTCTCCTGGGGGCCAGAAAAGCGCGCGACAGGCGTCTTACTCAGAAGAGAGGCTTCGCGAGAGAGGTCTCTCGCCACTTGCGCGCCTCTACTGTTGTGATAATGCACTCCATGCATCTTCGGAGAAATCGGTGATGACCTACGCTGGCTTTCTGGCCCTCTTCTTGCTTGTGCCCATCGGCTTGCTGACGCTGCTGCTGGGCCGGCGCCTGTTCTGCCGTCGCTACTGGCTGACGACTGTCCCGCTTGCTGCGATCGTCCTGCTTGCTATGGCTCCCTGGGATCATGCCGCCGTCGCTCGCGGCATCTGGAACTGGTCCCCCGCCCAGACCTGGGGTCTGCGTCTCTGGCTCATTCCCCTCGAAGAATATCTCTTCGCTCTGCTGGAAACCCTGCTGACCACCTTGCTGCTCTACGCCCTCCTACGCTCTGGCCCCGCTCCCGTGCCCGCAGCCCCAGAGGAAGAGACTACCACCAGGAAAGGGGTCTGAGGG
>NZ_JADGIA010000342.1 GCF_019683635.1 Thermogemmatispora sp.
GGAATATTCGTGCGCGCTTTACTGTCCTGCGGGGCAGTGGGCTGCTGTCAACCAGCCCTGAAGCCCGGGCCGACGAGGCTGCGGGCAAGCCCCTGGCTTAAGCCGGGGGTCGTTGACCAAAATGTACCGGAGTGACGAGCGTCTAGTAGTGGCGGCTCCCATGCCTGGCATGGAACCGGAAGACATTCACATTGAGTTACAAGAAGACGGACGCCTGATCCTGCATGGAGATGTGCGTGCCCTGCTTAAAGACGTCAAAGAGCTGCTGATCGACGAATGGAGCATCGGAGCCTATCATCGCGAGCTGCAGCTAGTGCAACCAGTCGATGGCGAGCACGCTAATGTCACCTATGGAAACGGCGTCCTGGTCGTAGCCTTACCACTGAGCACCACCATGCGCCCGGCTCATCTCACACTCTCGGCTCATGGTCAGGCGCGCGGCCTCCATCAAGGTGGGGCAGGCCATCCCTCCACCTGGGCCTGAACAACGCTGCCTCGGCGCAGGCGGCTCATATCTGTCCTGGTCTTTCTTTCTCCTTGAGCGCTTCTGGCGGCGCTTGCCTTCGCTGCGGTAACATAGAGGAAGATCATTATCAGCTGTCTGTGGTCACCTTCCAGGAGATGGCCGATGGGCGATCTCTCTGACGCTCGGGCATCGGCCTGGCTCCTGGAGATTTACCGGCAAGTAGAGTAGCAAAGGAAAAGGAGGAAGAAGCATCGTGGCTGCCGATTTCACCTCTTCCACGGGAGAGAACCGCTATTTTATCGATATCGAGCAGGGGGCGGAGACTGCCCGGCTCCTTGAGCAGGAGCGGCTCTTTAGCGAAGCGATGGGGGGCTTACTGCCCGAGCTGGATGATCTCAGTCAACTTCGGCGTGTGCTCGACATTGCCTGTGGTCCTGGAGGCTGGGCCCTGGAGCTAGCGACGCGCTACCCTCACCTGGAGATTGTAGGTATCGATATCAACCCGACCATGATTGATTATGCCCTCGCTACTGCCCGTGTGCGTGAACTGTCCAATGTCACCTTCGAAGTGGCGGATGCCCGCCAGCGCCTCCCTTTTCACGATGCCGCCTTTGACCTGGTCAATGCCCGACTGATTATGGCCTTTATGGATCAGCGAACCTGGCCAGCCCTTCTTGCAGAATGCCGGCGCCTTCTCCGTCCCGGTGGCATCATCCGTCTCACCGAGATAGAGACGCCGGTGAGCAATAGCCCGGCTTATCAGCGCCTTTACAACTGCCTCAACCGTGCGCTGGCCCAGCAGAAACGGACCTTTTCCGTCGACGGCAACTCCACAGGTATCGTCTACATGCTGGCGCGCCTCCTGCGAGAAGCTGGCTTTGTCAACATCCAGCGCCGCGCCTTCTATTACGACGGTTCCTATGGTATGCCCATGCACGACAGTGGCTACAGAGACATGCAAGCCCTTTTTTGCCTGACCAAGCCCTTCTTGCTGGCCAGCGGTGTCATTGACGAAGCCGAATTTGAGCAGGTTTATCAGCAAATGCTGCAGGAAATGGCGGCAGAAGACTACACTATCGTGGGCTTTGGGCTAACGGCCTGGGCCATCAATCCGAGCGAACCAACGAGCCATTGAGTTTGTGCACCACCCAACGCTCGGCTGCTGCCATAGGGGCATCTGGCTATCGCTACCAGCCTTTCCAGGGGAGCTGGAAACGAGCGGGATCACGCTCTGACGACACCCCTAACTGCCCCGGCCAGGTCTCCAGCCTGGCCGGGGTGGCCAATGCCTCATTCTTAGGAATCGGCCTCTTGCTGGGCCTCAATGGCGCTGGCCATCTCTGGGTGGAGCTGCCAGCGACCATCTATCAGCACCTGCTGATCCCAGGGAAAGATCACCAGCTCATCTGTCTGCAGCGCCACACACGTGGGCTGTGGCTTCGCCCAGCTATGGCTGACCAGAGCGGCGGTCACGACATGAAGCGCTCCGAGCGCGCGCGCCTGCTCCGCTACCAGCGCCAAAGTCTCCCCGCTATCGGCGATCTCATCCACAACAGCGAGACGCTTGCCGGCGACATCCGGGACCAGCGGTACGTGCCAGATCGGCGAAGGGAAACGCACCTCATCCTGAAGGCGTCTGCTCACACGCACTGGATAAAGGTCGAGCCGCAGTGCGCAGGCTGCTAACGTGGCTGGAAAGAGGCCAGCGCGAGCAATACCGACCACAGCCTCGATCTGTTCTCTGGCTAGGCTCTCACATAGCTTGCGTCCTAATGAAGCGATCTCCTCCCAGGATAAAAAACGCACCCCGCGTCGATGGACATAATCATAACTACGGACCATGAAATCCGGTGGCTCTCCTTTTCTTTGCTGCTGATGGATAATCCGTTGTGCTCTGATCCAAAGCTATCCTGCTCTCATTCATGGACAGGGGAGGGTCATAACTAATTTCCGAAGGTGTTGGCAACTTGAGACATTTCATGGTACGATAGACCCATGAAACCCAGTCAATACGCCAAAGACGAATGGCACTCGTTGTCCGTGGCTACAAAACCGAGTTAGATCTGAATAAGAAGCAACGAACCGCGTGCTTGAAGCATGCCGGCTGTGCCCGCTTTGCCTACAATTGGGGACTGGCTCGCTCTCAGGAAGTGTACCGGGCCACGGGGAAACGTCCCAACGCTTTCCAGCTGCATCGAGAACTCAACGCCCTCAAGAAGAC
>NZ_JADGIA010000343.1 GCF_019683635.1 Thermogemmatispora sp.
CGCCTCGCTCTGCGGCGCGTACTCCCCCTGGCCGAAAAAGATGTCCTGCCCGACGGTGTAGGCCCGCGCATTCAGGGCGCGCGCCGCCTGGGCCGCCTCTGCATCGGCGTGAATACGCACCTGACTAAAGTCGTGGCCGAAACGCGGCTCCATGTAGGCCCGCACCGCCTCTGGCAGTGGCTCCCCCGCCACAGCACTCGCCGTCGGATTCGTAGCGGTGAGCTGCTCTGGCATAGGTGCCAGGCGACTGGTCTCGCTCTCTAGCGCGGCGTTCGCCGGCAGAGCCTGCCGCTTTCGCTCTCTGTTCACAGTCATCATGTTCCTCCCTCTAACAGAGGAGACAGGCGAGGCAGTGACGTCTTCCTCCAACGCTGCTTGCTCTGCCTCAGGGGACTAGCGCAGCGTCAGCACGACCTGGCCATTCAGCAAGACCTCCACCTTGCGCCAGGCCTGGTCTTCGCGCTGATCGGGCGAGCCGGCTTGCAGGGCGGCTGTCTTTCCATGACCAATCACGCTGATCTGGCGGTCGGGAAGAGCCAGCGCTGGACCGAGCACATCGCGAATGGCCTGCAGCGTGTTCTGTGCGCGCAGCTCGGAGAGGCGCTGATTGCGCGCCACCGTTCCGGTGGTGCTGGTATAGCCGTCGATGCTCAGGCGACTCTCGGGATTCATGAGGGCCGCCCGCTGCTCGGCGCACATCTGGCGAATGGCCTGCCAGCCCTCGTCGGTCAGGCTGGGATCGTCGACCGCAAAGTGTACCGTCGCCTCGCTCTGATAGCCGGCCTGCGCCGTGAGCGCATGCTGCTCCCGAGCGGCGCGGATGGCCTCCTCGCGTCCGCCAAACAGATAGCCTGCATATATCGAGACAGTTGCTCCCGCAGAGAGGCCATAGACGGCGGCCAAGCCGCTGGCATCGCCCGTCAGCACTGGAAAGGTGCCATCGCCATAGAAGTTGATAAAGGCCGCTGGCGTATAGCTGAGGCCGACCACTGCCGTGCCGCCAGCTGAGCCCCCCGTGACCAGATAGGGGCCGCGGAAGTTGCCGCTGGTCCAGGCAAAAGGCGTCTGTATCTCGCTCCAGGCTGTAGTTTGACCGACAGTGGTACCCGCAGAGAAGCCCCCAGCAGCCGTGCCCATCAGGGTGAAGTATTGGGCCGTCCAGGTATCGGGTGCCAGCTTCTCGACGATGAAGACACCGAGAAAGCCGCCCAGTCCAACCCCCAGGTCGACATCAGCACCTACCACACTGAAGCGCCAGCGATACTTATGCTGAGGAGCATTGGGGTCCGACGGCCCGTGAGGCGAGATTTCCAGCAACCGCTGAATATCTGTGGTGTAGCTCGGCTCGGCGGAGACGATGATCTGCAGCCAATCCCAGTAGGGGCGGGTGGTCTCTCCGCTCTGCAGAGTAGGATTGACCAGATATTCGCGCAGGCGGCGAATGACGAGCGGCATCTGCTGAGGGGCATAATAGCCCATGAGTGTTCTGATGTAGTCGTTCAGCACAGCGGCTCTGGCCGAACGCACCACACTCTCGCGCGTTGCGTCCAGATACTGGCGAATGAGTGACTGGATCTGGGCCCCCCCATCCGCGAGGCGCTGCTCTTCGGCGCGGTCCAGCGGCGCATTCTCGGTCGCCTGGACCAGGGCGCGTGTCTCCTGGGGGAAGGCCTGAATGGCCTGGTCGGAGAGATGCACCCCCGTTGCGGTGCGCTCAAACTGATGCGACCAGCCGCCGAGCACGAGATTGCCCTGCTCATCACGCTCAATGGTGTCGCCGCCCTCGTGCATCCACATACGTACAGAGGGGCCGCTCCGACTCACGGTCAGGGTGCCCGCATAGGCCGTCCCGCCAGAGGAGATGCGCCGATAAGCGAAAGTGACGTGATCGCCGCCGTCTTCCGTCAGATCGCCCGAGAGGCGCATGGCTGTCAGATGGGCGCCGCTGCTGCTCCTGTAGCTCCGCAACTGCCACCAGCCCTCAATATGGCGACCGGCCTGATTCAACTCCACGGTGATGCGGTTGGCCCCCCCTGGATCGAGTGCCTCATAGCTGCCGGTCACATCGAGGGCTGTCATCTCAGGCCGGGGAGCGTCAGGCTGGGTGGCATGCGCCTCGCGCTGGACGAGCGGCGCCCCTAGGCGGCTCACCGCTCGCGGCGCTCCCACCGGCCCACCCGCCACTATCACCTCCTGCGCCACCCGCCGCGCCTCCTGCTCGCTGCTCTCCCATCGCTCGCTCACTCCCTGCACGCCCCCGCTCGTCCCCTGCTGCTGCAGCGTATGCGTCAGCTCGTGCGCCAGTAAGTGCCGCCCTTCGTCCGTCTGCGGCGCGTAGGCTCCCGGGCCGAAAAAGATGTCCTGCCCGACGGTATAGGCCCGCGCGTTGAGGGCCTGCGCCGCCTGGGCCGCCTCCGCATCGGCATGAATGCGCACCTGACTGAAGTCATGGCCGAAACGCGGCTCCATAAAGGCGCGCGTGGCCGCATCCAGGCTCTCCCCGGTGCTGGTGGCAGTCTGGATCTCCTGCTCAGTCAGCTCCTGCCTCGGTCGACGGTCCGCATAGCGGTCAGTAAGCTTTCTCATGGCCAGCCTCCGATCTCCGCCTCGGTCAGCGGCTTCTCCAGCTTGGCATACTCAACGGCGGCGGCGCGCAAGAGATGGCTCATGTGCAGCGACTCGCCAG
>NZ_JADGIA010000344.1 GCF_019683635.1 Thermogemmatispora sp.
TGGTCGTGTTGCGGCCTGGAGAGAGCGGCCCGGAATTGTTGCTGATCCGGCGCGGCAAGCCGCCGTTTGAAGGACAGTGGGCGCTTCCTGGCGGGAAAGTGAAGGTGGAGGAAGGCGAGTCGGTGGAGCAGGCGGCGGCGCGCGAGCTGTTCGAGGAGACGGGGCTGCGCCTGTCACCGAAGCGGATCAGCCGCGGAGTCGTTGGGATCTTTGCCGATCCGGGCCGTGACCCGCGTGGGCGCGTGATCTCGTGCGCGTTTCGGGTGCAGGTGCCGGCGGGCACCACGGCGCGGGCCGGCGATGACGCGGCAGAGGCGGCCTGGGTTGGGCTGGAGGCGCTGCCAAAGCTAGCCTTTGATCATTCCGTCATGGTGGAGGCAGCCCTCAAGCAGGGTTCCTAAAAAGTGGAGGCAGACATGGAGCTGTCGCTGGAGGACTTTGCCGATTGGCTGCTGCGGCATGCCTCGGAGCAGGTTGGCCAGCGGGGACGCTGCTTTGATCATCCGCTGGCCCGCTGGCTCTCAGAACGCTGCGGAAGACTGATAGGAGTGGACAGCGCCGCAGGGTCCTATGGGCCGGCGCTGGAGTCCCCTCACCGCTGGCAGCCGCTGCCCCGGTGGGCAGAGCGGTTCGCCGCGTTGGCGGAATGCCCGCATTTCGAGATATTGTCTGGAGAACAAGCGTTCGCTTTGTTGGTTCAGAGCCTCTAGTTCTTTCCTTCCTTCCTTCCTTCCTTCCTTCCTTCCTTCCTCGTTCCCTTCCTTCTTCCCTTGGGAGAGGAGGTGTGTATGTCTGCATCTTCCCCCGATGGATGCCGGTCCCTCATTGCCTTGCTGCAGCAGTACCAGGCCCAACTCGGCTCCTATGCCCTGCTGAGCCAGGCTCCAGCGGTCATGGAGGTATTGGGGGACCAATTCAGCGCAGAGACGAGTCTGGAGGACATTATCCAATATCTGGTTGCCCAGGACCTGGCCCGACAGGTGGAAGCCCGCCGGGCCAGGCGGGCGGGCTACTAGAGCCATCTGAGATGGATGGGGTGCGCTGGCTGGTTGGCGACCCGTTGGCGCGCCTCCATCCGCAGCCAAGCCAGGCGCCGGGGGGTTGTGCCCCGGCGACTGCTTTCCTCTCTCCAGTATATCCCCGGCGCCTGGAATGGCGCAACCCCCGGCGGGGAGCCGCCGCAGAGGAGGGAGCAGCGGTCGCAGGGAAGGCCCCCTCGGCGCCTGGCTCCAACCAGAAAGGAGCCAGAGATGTCATCTCGATTGTCTTCTCATTCCTCCATGCAATGTGCGCAATGCGGCGCTGAGGCAGAGGAGATCTGCGAATTTTGCAGGCGGCCAGTCTGTTCGCTGTGCCGGATTGAGGACTACGATGGGCATCCATCGGAGCTGTATCCTCCAGAAGTGCGACATGCCATGTGTGTGGGCTACTGGACGCCTGGCCGCCGCCGCGGGCAGGAGTGGCGCAGGCAGCAACGTGAGAAAGGGGGCAGCTAATGGCATGGGGACCGATCTGGAAGCGGCAGGCCGAGGGCCAGCAGGGTCGCTGCGCGGAGCCGGGCTGCTCCCGCCGCCCGGAGCAGCGGCTCCGGTGCTGGCATTGCGGTCAGAGCTACTGCCGGGCCCACGTCCTGGAGCAAGTGGATGAGGACCCGCCCCGGAAAGTGCTCTGCCTGAGCTGTGCGATGCAGGCCGGGTGGCTCTAGCCAAGGGGGTGGAGATGAGCCAGATCTCGCGCGTTGCCTTGCTTATCTTTCGCGGTGATCCGCAGCAGCCGAACATCTGGCTGCTGCGGGACCGCCGCGGAGCATGGCTTCTGCCTGCCGCCGTGTGCGCGGCGGGTGCCCACACGGGCAAGCTTGCGCTGGCCCTCCTCCAGTCGCTGGCAGGGTCTTGTCCGGGCCAGCGACTATGGCTCCTGGGCCTCTGGCCGCCAGTGGCGGCCTATCTGGCCCTGCTCCCTGACGGCGCTGGGGGTGAGAGCAGCGCCGGGGGCCGCTGGTGGCCGGCCAAGGAGGCTGCGGCGCTGGTCTCTGCCAGCGAGGCGGCGCTCATTCGCCGTGCCGCGACGTGGCTTGCCGATGGGGGAGCCAGCAGACGGGGCATTGCCTGAAGTCAGCCAGTTTCACTCCCTGAGCGGGCTTGAAAGGAGCACTCCCATGTTACCCCATTCCCCGTTGCAGGACAAGCAGCCCCGCGGGCTGATGGCCCCATTTCCTGCCGCCATGCCGCTGCCGGCGCGCCCGAGTCTGGGAGAGCGCCTGCGCCGGCTGGGCGCGTGGCTGGTGGCGCTGACGTTGCCCGAGGTAGTGGGTGGTGTGCTGCTGGTGCGGGCGCTGCCGTGGGCGGCGACGCTGCGGGCAGATCTGGGCATAGCTCTGCTGGCAGCGGCGGCGCTGCAGCTCGTCCTGGGGCTGGCACTGTGGCGGCGGGCAGCTCCCTGGTGGGTGCTGTGTGGGTTCCTCCTGGCGGGCCTCATCTGGGCGCTGCTGCGCTAGCGCCGGAGCCTGGTGGCGTGTGGCGGGTTCCTGCTGGTGATCGGCTGATGGCATGGGAACCAGACCGGGAGGGGGCGGATCTCCAGCCGCGCCAGAGGAGCAGCCTGCTCACCAGGATGTGTCGTGTTGGTGTTGGTCTTGGACGTGCCTGGCGGCGTGAGGCCGTCAGGGAGAGAAAGAAAGGAG
>NZ_JADGIA010000345.1 GCF_019683635.1 Thermogemmatispora sp.
GGGGATCGTGGGAGCGGGGTTTGCGTTGTTGACAGGGTCGCCGCTCCTGGGGATGATCTTTTGGACGCTCCAGTGGCCGTTGCCGCTCTCCTTCCTGGTGGAGGGAGTCATGGCCCTGGCCCTGGGGGGCAGGTAGCGGGGTCATGGAGGTGCAGGATGTGGCTGTGGCTATGGATGCCCAACGTGCTTACTTCTCGGAATCAATGCTAGAAGAGAGAATGGATATTATGCAATACTATATACAGTGCGTGCTCCGCTGAATGAGAGAGCAGCCTACTGGTATTGAAAGATTTCTGCAGATATACATCTCAATAGTATGAGTGGCAATTGAGAGGGTGTAGCCGTGGCTATCGAGAGATGTCTGGGACTGAACTGCTCAAAGCGGTATAGTGCTTGCCTTGAGCTGAGGAGGTGAAGAGAGATACGGCGTGCTGTTGCGAGTGAGCTAGCGGAGGGCGATGCAAGAGAGTTCGAATCTCACCAGCTCTCTGGCTTAGCTGGACAGCTTTAAAATGACTGGGGAAGCCTGACGGACGGTCAGCAGATGCAGACACAGGCTCGGGTGACGGTAGTGATACACGGAGGATAGATCACACCCAGGCGTGACAGCTTTTGATTATTGCATTGATAAAAAGGAGGCGCTGGAGGCCTTTGAGAGATTGAGCCGGATGCTGCCAGAGAGTATGGAGCGTCAGGCCAAGCGCTCCTATCACCTTGGCTTGACACTCGACAGGCTAGGCAGAAGTGACGAGGCTGTAGCCGCCTATGATCGGGCCTTAGCCCTTTATGAAGAAGTATTGCAGAGGAATCCCCGGGAGGCGAAGAGCTGGTTGGGGAAAGGGTTCGTGCTGCAGGAACTCGGACGAACAGCTGAAGCCCTGGCGGCCTATGAGGAGGCCTTGCGGCTTGATCCAGACCATCGTTGGGCGGCCTCCAACAAGGCCGGCGTCCTGGCCAAACTCCTGCGCTATCGCGAGGCGCTGACTGCCTATGACTATGCCTGCCAGCTCCAGCCTGAGAATGCCAGGCTGGTCCTGCAGAAGAGCTGTGTGCTGGTAGATCTGGGTCGCTATAGCGAAGCCCTGGGAACGCTGCTGCAGGCGCTGCGCCTCCACTGGCGGGCTGCTTCCTCTCCCTCATCGCTGCTCCCGCTGGAGACGGAGCAGCAGCCGATCCTCCGCCAGCGCGCCGAAAAGGAGCGAGCGGCCTGCCAGCGGCGACTACGGCGCCACCCTGACGATCGCCAGACCCTCTATCAGCAGGCGCTCCTCTTGAGCGGCCTGGGCCGGGGAGAGGAAGCTCTCGCCGTCTATGAGCGCCTTGCTCTGGCGGTGCCCGGCGATCCTGTACCTCGCTGTTGTCAGATTCTCCTGCTGGCTCTTCTAGGCCGCCTCGACGAAGCGAGCGAGCGCTATGAAGAGCTGCGAACCTTGCAGCAGCAGCCAGCCTCTGCGGACAAGCACCTGCGTGCGCTCTTCGGGCCTATGTTCTCGCGTCTGTTAGCACTGATTCGCTAGCTCTCCCCCTCTTGAAGAGTGTCAGCTCCTCACGAAAGGAGAGCAGGCAAACACCATCCAGCTACGGAGGGAACCAGATGCAAGCATCCGATGATAGCAGTGGGCAGCCGCTGCTGTGGCTACAACCCGAGCGTAGACGGAGCTACCTGGTCCTGCGCAAAGGGAGCGTCGAACTGGCCACCTTTGAGCGAGATCAGCAGAGGCCGACGCAGATCCTGCTGACCTTCGGAAGCGAGAGCTGGCTCTTGCTGGGCCAGCAGCTCTTTGATCCTGCAGTCAAGATCTATCCTGGCCCTGCCCGCGATAGGGCGGCAGACGCTCAGCCACTGGCCTGGCTTGATAGCGAGAGCCGTTTCCCTGAGTTGCGCCTGCTTCTCGCCGATGGGCGCTGCTACTGCTGGGTCTGGCGGCGCAGCACCGCGCTGGCCAGCTGTACCTGTCAGATGCTCTCGACCCAGGGGCCGGTCCTGCTACGTATTCACATGCCGGCCTGGCAGCCTAGTCGTGCCCGCTTGAAGGACTGTCAGCTCCAGCTCTTTCCCGCCGCCGAGGGCCTGACGGAGCTGCCACTGCTGGTGGCCCTTAGCCCCTACATCCTGCTCCTGGGACAAGAAGAGAGCGGCCCGGCCCCGCGGCGGCGCAGCCTCGCGGGCGAGGAAGTGGTCTCAGAGGTACTCGAGGCGATTGTCACCTTCCTCGGCGAGCTGCTTGGCCATCTGCACTGATGCCAGAGGTCGCCCACTTGGCGATCTCGCGTCTTTTCCTTGCCGATGACCAACCTGACCGGCTCTTCTCCTCCTTTGGTTTTCGTATAGTACTAATAGGAGCAAACGGCGATGGCTGAGCCTGCCCCAGGCCCTGTACAATGCGCTCTTGACGGTGACTGTTGCCTGCTCGCTACGTCATATACCTGATCTTTATGTAGGATTGGATCAAGACAATGTCTCCTCTTGAAGCAATACCATCTCTTCTGCTGCTCCTTCTGGTAATGGTAGTGATCGGTCTGCCGCTGGCCTTCATCCTCTGGGCGCGTTGGGACAAATGGAGGGATGCCCTGCAACACGCGCGTGGGCGGCTCAAGCGCATGCTCACTGTTGGCATCCTGGT
>NZ_JADGIA010000115.1 GCF_019683635.1 Thermogemmatispora sp.
CTTGTCCGTCCGCTCCGACTCCAAGGCGAGGCGCTGACCTGGGGCGGGCGGGTCACGTGCGGGCTGGAAGGATTGGTTGGATCGGCGCCTCGCACGTCGCTCGCCATGCTGATCGCAAGTGAAGGAGGAAGAGCCAGGCGTGCTGCAAGGCCTCTCACAGCCGTTCTCAGAATCTGGTATGGAGTCCCCGGCCCCGGCTATGTCCCTGTTGGCTCCCCTTCTGGCCGAGGATGCAGAGCGCGCAGCGGCTGAGGAGACGCTGTTGCGCGCAGCGATAGAGTGGCGCCTGTGGCTCAGCGAGGGCCTGGTACGCTGCAATGCCATCCTGACACCTGACGATCTGAACCGCGCCGTGCAGCTGCTGCTGGCGCGCCTGCTGTTTCTACGTTTTTGTGAGGAGCGCGGCCTGGAACCACCGGGCAGCCTGCTCCGGCTGAGCGAGCAGCGGATGATCTATGCGCGTCTGCAGCGGCGCTTTCAGGCGGCAGGTCGGCGTTACGCCGCCGACCTCTTCTGCGCCAGGCCTCCGGTTGCGGGGAGCAGCATGCTGGCTGGCCTGCCCGGCGCTCCCTATAAGATGAGAGAGGGGCTGCTCTCAACGCTAAGACTGGACGATGAGACCTTGCGCAGACTGCTGCAGGCTCTCTATCCTCCCCTGGCTCCCTGCGATTTTGCCCGTCTTTCACCTTCGGTGCTCGGTCGTCTCTACGAGCATTTTCTGGAGAAGAGCCTGACAAGGGATGCCGCAGGCCGCCTGGTCTTGAGCGAGGAACGAACGGCAAAGAAGGCCGACGGCATCTACTATACGCCTCCCCCGGTTGTCGATTATATCCTCGCCCATAGCGTGGCCGCCTTGCTTGAGCGCGAGAGGGAGGTGACGCGCGCGGCCCGGCTGCGCGTGCTCGATCCCTGCTGCGGCGCTGGCTCCTTCTTGATACGCCTCTACCGCCTGCTGCTGCACTGGTTCCGCGAGCGGTATGTGGCAGAGGGAGCGGAGCGCTTCCCCCAGGCGCTGCGGCGCGATGATCAGGGACGCTGGCGCTTGACTCTGGCCGAGGGCCGGCGCATTCTCCTGGAGCAGATCTATGGGGTCGACCTCGATCGCTGCGCGGTGGAGATCACCCGCCTCTCGCTCTTCTTGCTGCTCCTGGAGGAGTGCACGAGCAGCGCTCGCGAGCGGACCCAGGCCGCCAGGGTGTTGCCACGCCTGGAGATGACGATCCGCTATGGCAACGCTCTGGGCAGCCCTCTGGGTCCAGAGGTCGCCCCATTCAACTGGCAGGCGGCCTTTCCGCAGGTTTTCAAGAGGCAGGCCCAGGCTGGGACTGGGGGCTTTGATGCGGTAATTGGCAATCCGCCCTATCTGTTCGGCGAGCAGCGCCCGCAGACGGCGCGCTCCTATCTGGAGGCGGCCTTCACCCTGGCGCGTCGCCAGTACGATGCGTGCTGGCTCTTCATTGAGCAGGGTCTCAAGCTGACCCGTCCCGGTGGGCGCTTTGCCTTCGTGGTGCCCGACGCCTTGCTGGCACGCGATGAGGCTCGCCAGGCCCGCGCTACTTTGCTACGCGAGGGGTTGCTGCGCGTCTACCACTGTGGCCCTGTCTTCCGCGCCTGCGTCTCCGCCGCCGTGCTGGTCGTCGAGCGCGGCGCCCAGCCGTCGACGATTGCCTGCGATGTACCAGCCTCAGCGGCAGCCTCCCCCGACGCCGGGGGCCCGCCATTCCTAGCGGTGTATACACGCGCCCTCTGCAGCCGGCAGCGCTTTCTGGAAGACGCCGGCCATCGCCTGCTGGTACACGTGAGCGATGAGGAGGCAGCGCTGCTGGCACGCCTGGAGCGCGAGGGGGAGCCGCTCGGCAAGTGGGTGCGCATCTCGCGCGGCGAGGAGATCGGCAAGCGCCACGTGGCAGCGGCAGGCCCTCTGCCGATCCTGGCCGGCGATAACGTGACCCGCTACTATGTTGCTCCACCGACACACTTTGTCCACGTCCTGACGAAGCCCGCCAGCTTCTACCAGGCGCCCAAAATCGTGGTAGTTAAAACAGGCCGACGCTGCGTGGCTGCGCTGGAGACCGCCGGCCTGGCGACGATGCAGTCGCTCTATAACCTGCATCTGCTCGATGAGCGCCTCGCCTATGAGGCCCTGCTCGCGATTCTCAATAGCCGTCTGATCGACTATTACCTCTATAAGACATTTACAGCCTACAAGCGCTTATTTCCTCAGCTCAATCAGACAACGCTGGCCGCCATTCCTCTGCCTCGGCACCTGGCCACGCACCAGGAGCCGCTGATCGCCGCCGCGCGCGCCATGATGGCCCTCCAGAAGCGCCTGGCGGCCAGTACCAGGGCGGAGGAGCGCCAGGCCCTCTATCAGCAACGTCAGACGCTGGAGGCTCAGATCAACGCCCTGGTCTTTCGCCTCTATGGCCTCAGCGAGGCTGAAACGCGTCTGCTTGAAAGCACGGTATAAAATAAGAGGGTAACGTCGGCGAGCGCGGAGAGAGGAGCGGGCAGGGAGCCTGTCTATCCGCCTCGCCAGGAGACTGACCCTGTTCTGCCCGGCGCTCGCCGTCTGGGTGGTGCTTGTGCCTGGGTGATAGCTCGCCCAGGCAGAGGTGGGAGCCAGCCGGCCCAACAGGGGGACAGCCGGAAGGCGTTGAACCGTCATGGTACAGCTTGCAGCAACTTGACAGAAGAGCAGATTTTCGCGTACAACGATAGGGGTCAGGGCTTTTTTTGCGCCTGCCAGTCAGGACGCAGGGCGGTCGGATCGGTCAGTGCAACGAGCCGAAACAGCGCGTCATCATGGACACGAAGGAGGAGCCATGTTAGAAGAGCAGATCACAGAGATCCCTCCCGAGAACGAGGGAGGCAAGATCGATCCCAGGAAATGCTACGTGTGTGGGGCCAAGGCGACAGCTCTATGTGCGCGCTGCCAGATGCCCGTGTGCCCTGAGCATCAGCAGTCTACTCGCGACTACATCACCAAGATAGCGACGATCCTCTGCGACGACTGCGCAGACTACTATGAGGCCCTGATCAAGCCTTGAGCGCGCAGCGCGGGCCACGCGCATCTGGGTAGTCTCGCCTGGTCTGAGAGAGCGCGCTCATCAGCAGAGACGCAAGCCAGTACGGCAAACTCGCGCCTGAATCGTGATCGGACTTGACTGACTGCGACCGGTCCGCGTCCAGCAGCGACGATCGCTGTGTGGCAACTGAGCATAGCAACTCCGGGGCAACACGTGCCAGACTGGCCTCTTACCCTTTGCCAGCAGCCTGTGGCTGCCAGCAGCGAGCACTGGACAGCATTGCCTCTGTCTGCTCCGCTCTTGCTTCGCTGAAGCTCTGGCCTTCCGTCAAGCCACCCACTCATTGCTGAGCGAACAGGGAACGAACGAACGAACGAACGAACGGAGGCAGGAAGCACCTCTGTCGGCATGGCCACGCCACGTGTGCCGGGCCATAGACAGCTCCAGTCAGCCGGCTGATCAAGGGATGATCTTCCGGCTCGCCTGTCTGGCAGTCTGAGCTGGTCAGCCGGCAGGAGATCGATCCAGACTGATCGTGCCTGCCTCGTCCCGGGCCATCGCTGTCGAGCGGCCACCCGAAGCAACCGCTCGCGCTGGCAACCAGGCCAGTGAGCGTCTGGGCCTTCCGTCCGCTGCGCTGCAGCCTGGCGGTGGGCAACGGTCTTCTTTGGGCCTCAGTCAGGCGCTACCGAGCGGAAGGGGCAGCAGGCAGGCGATCTGAACGACATGAATAAGATGGCCCAGCGCCCAGGGAGGAAGCGCGAGCGACTGCCAACCTTGCACTTTCTCGTCGCCTCCCTCCCCTGGACGCTGGACCTTTCTCTATCTGGACTGCGGTGAGCTGATCTGAGTCGTCTGAGCCTTCACCGACTCAGCCACAGCCGGCTCACAGCGGAGGATTCTGGCAGCTCGGATTGAGCACTGCCTGCACCTTGGGATCGTTCAGGTTGGCTTTGGTCAGGATCGTCACCCCAGTATCTTCGCTCTGGACGGTGGCGTGCTGGCGCAGGATGCGCACCATTGCATTCACGCTGTCATAGCCCATCCTAAAGGGATTCTGCACCACCAGGGCCGAAATCGTCCCCTGCTGCACCCCCTTGACCTCATCGGGCGCGGCATCCCAGCCAATGATTGTGATCTTGCCGGCCTTGCCAATGCGGCGCACCGCCTCCGCCGCTCCGAGCACGCTTGGCTCATTGGCGGCAAAGATCCCGTTCAGATCGGGGTGAGCCGTCAGGATATCCTCAGCCACACTCAGCGCCTGGTTGTAGTCGCTGTGGCTGGACTGGTCAGCGACGAGCTGAATGCCCGGGTACTTGGCCAGCTCTTGCTTGAAGCCCTGAACACGCTGATCATTGGTGGCGCTGCCCGGCTGGAACTCGATCAGGGCGACCTTGCCATGACCGTTGAGCTGCTGGGCCAGCAGATCGGCAGCCTTGCGCGCTGAGGCGATGTTATCAGTGGCAAAGAGCGGCACGTTGGACGGCTGCGGATAGGTCCCCGAGTCGATATTGACCACGGGAATGTTCGCCTTGAGGGCCTGCTGCGTCACCTGGTAGAGGGCTCGCGCATCAGTAGCGGCGTAGATCAGGCCATTGACACGCTGCGTGATGTAGTTGGTCAGCAGGTCGATCTGCCCAGTCACGTCGGTCTCGGCGGTGACGCCGTTCCAGATCACCGAGACCTGCTGCTGCTTCGAAGCGGCGCACTCCGCCCCTTTGTGCACCTGCTCCCAGAAGTCGAAGCCGATGGCTTTGGGTATGACCGCAATCCTGAGCGGTCCAGAGGCAGTAGTGTTGTTATTACTGCCTGATGACTGTACAGTGACACTGCCACAGGCACTTACCAGGCCGGCCACCAGCAGTAGCCAGAGAGGAAAGAAGATATCCCGCACCAGTCTGCGCAGAAGTTGTCGCATCAGAACAGCCTCCTTTGCCTTTGACCGCGGTGCACCGCGCCGCGGTCGTCTGTTTCCTCACTGAAGCGGTGGGCCTCGCCAACCCAGGCCGCACCGATCGCTCATCATCCTTGATGCCATATTCTCTGTATCTGCGCCTCATGCGGCAGTTGTCAATTGAAGGTCACAATTGACGGCTCAACCTGTCCGCTTGTGAGCAGGCGGGCAGGGCAGGCCCGCCAGAAGAGTTGACAGCCTGTCAGAGAGCATGTGCGAGAAGAGAGGCCACCCCCTTTCTCTGGTCGACAATGTCGTATAGAGCGTCCTGAGCCAGCAAAGCGGCTAGCTGGCGCGCGGCGCGGCGCGGCGCGGCACGGCTCGGGTCGCGCTCAGCGGGTGCTTTCCGCAAAGCGGCGGCGGCGGAACTGGTCCCAAATCACCGCCAGCCAGATAATGACGCCGATGATGACGCTCTGCGTAAAGGTATCGATATTGAGCAGGACTGCGCCGTTGCGGATCACTGCCATCAAGAAGGCGCCGATCAGCGTGCCCAGAATGGTGCCCTGGCCGCCGAAGAGGCTGCAGCCTCCGATGACGGCGGCAGCGATCACATCCAGCTCCAGGCCATCGCCAAAGTTGGGCTGGCCCGAGGCCACACGCGACATGGCCACCATGCCACCAAAGCCGGCCAGCAGGCCCTGGAGCACATAGACGGCCACCAGATAGGCACCAACGCGAATGCCTGCCAGACGGGCCGCCTCCTCATTGGAGCCGATGGCATAGGTGTAGCGTCCCAGGCGTGTGCGACTCAAGAGCAGGTGGGCCGCCACAGCCAGCACTATCAGCGTAATCAAGGGGATGGGCACGCCGTCGATCATGCCCTGGCCGAGCAGACGGAAGGAATCGGGGACGCCGAAGACGGCTGTTGCTCCGGTGATAATGTTCACCAGGCCGCGGGCCACGCTCATCATGCCCAGGGTGGCGATGAAGGGCGCCAGGCGCGCCCGGGTAATCAGCAGGCCATTGGCCAGGCCGGCCAGGCCGCCGACCAGGGTGCCGCCGAGGACCGCTAGCGGCCAGCTCAGACCCAGATCGACCATCATTTTGACGCCCAACACGCCAGCCAGAGCCGCTACCGAGCCGACCGAGAGGTCGATGCCGGCGGTGATGATGACGAAGGTCATGCCCAGGGCGATAATGGCCGTGACGGCGGTCTGCGAGACAATATTGAAGAGGTTGTAGAGGGTGAGAAAGACCGGCGATGCGATGGAGAGCGCGATACAGATGATGATCAGCGCACCCGCCGCAGCGAATTGCGAAATAAGGTCGGAGATCTGGGTCGGCAACAGCCGGCGCCAGGAGAGGCCGGCCTCCGCGCCCGGCTCGTCCGCGATGTTCCTGCTCAGAGATTCCTTCATGGGATGGTCACCTCACTGGCCCCAGTCGCCAGGGCAATGATGCGCTCTTCGCTGAACTGTCCTCGCGAGAGCGTGCCGACGATGCGCCCCTCGCGCATCACTGCAATACGATCGCACATGTTGAGCAGCTCGGGAAGATAGGAGGAGATGAGCACGATGGCCCGCCCCTCGCTCGCCAGCCTGCCGATGAGAGCGAACATCTCAGCTTTGGCACCAACATCGATGCCGCGCGCCGGCTCGTCGAAAAAGATGACTCTGGCCTGCGTCTCCAGCCAGCGCGCGACGACAACCTTCTGCTGGTTGCCGCCCGAGAGGAGGCGCACCTTGCGACGTACCGAAGGGGTGCGGATGTTGAGGCGCTGGCAGGCGTGCAGCGCTACGCTGCGTTCGCGACGCAAGAGCAGCAACCCCAGGCGGACAGGCAGACTGGCCAGGGTAATGTTCTGATCAACGCCCAGATCAAGGGCCAACCCCTCACGCTTGCGATCTTCGGTGACGTAGGCCAGTCCAGCACGAATGGCGTCGGCGGGACGGCGAATGTGCAGCTCCTGGCCGTCGAGGAGGATGCGCCCGCTATCGATTGGGTCAGCCCCACAGACGGCGCGCGCCAGCTCGCTCCGTCCCGCGCCAATCAGCCCGGCCAGGCCCAGGATTTCGCCAGCATGCACCTCGAATGAGCAGTCGTGCAGCAGGCCGCGCCGGCTCAGTCCTTCGACGCGCAGCAGGACAGGACCCGGATGGGTCTCGGGCCGCGGGTAGAGGTTGGTGATGGCGCGCCCGACCATGAGCTGGACCAGCTTCTGCTCGCTGAGTTCGGCCCGCGGGAGGGTGGCAACAACGCGCCCATCGCGCATGACAGTAACGCGGTCAGCGATCTGGAAGATTTCATCGAGGCGATGGGAAATATACAGGACGGCCACGCCCTGAGCCGTGAGCTGGCGAATGACCTCGAAGAGGCGGGCAATCTCTTGCTCAGTGAGGGTGGCGGTCGGCTCGTCAAGGATGAGGACGCGCGCATTGAAGCTGATGGCCCGAGCGATCTCAACAAGCTGCTGCTCGGCCACGGAGAGCGAGGCCACCAGGCGACGCGGGTCCAGGTTGAGACCAACCTGCTCCAGCAGGTGGCGCGCCTCGGCCAGCTCGCGACGCCGGCGGATGAAGCCGAAGCGCAGCGGCTCGCGCCCGAGAAAGAGGTTTTCGGCGACGGAGAGGTGCGGTGCAAGGGCAAATTCCTGGTGCACCATAGCGATGCCGAGCGCGCGGGCATAGTGCGGCCCGTGAAAACTAAGAGGCTCGCCGTTGAGATAGATCTGACCGGCGTCGGGACGCTCCACTTGATAGAGTATTTTCATGAGCGTCGATTTACCCGCCCCGTTTTCGCCAGCCACGACGTGAACTTCCCCGGGATAGATGTCGAGGTCAACCTCGGCGACGGCGGTGACGCCCGGAAAGCGCCTGGTGATCTTGCGCAGGCGAATGATCGGTGACTGCTCCGTCTCCATCGAAGTCGAAGGCATGACGACCTCCCTGCGAGTGTGGCAGCGGCTTCATAGCCCCGCCCGCTCTCCTTGTGCCCTGCTTCTACCCTGCCTCCCCGATCTTCCTTCATCCAGCCTCTCGCCCTACCTCTCCCTCCCTGTTTCTGGCTCTGCCGATTGCCAGGCAGCGCACTCACTGCCCGGTTTCGGAAGAGCTTTACCAGCCATCCAGCATTGGCCTGGGCCGGCTGCTCCATCTGGCCGCTGGCCGGACGCTGCGCAGGCACTGCACAGGCACTGTGCAGGCACTGCGACGCGACACGACGCGGCCCCTGTCCCCCTCTGACTGGCTAGAAGGGGGCTTGACTCTCTTCGGCAAAGATATCGGCAAGCACTCCCTCTTTGGAGTGGCGGATGTGGGCCGCTAACAGGTTGGCAGCCTCGTCGGGCTTGCCGGCGAGTAAGGCCCGCAGGATCTGCTCATGGTCGTTGAGCGCGATCTCGATGCGGCGCGGATAGAAACTATCACGCATCTGGAACATGCAGAGCTGACTGCGCAGCTCCGAGAGACAGTGAATGAGGCGCCCGTTGCGCGAGGCCCGCGTGATCAGGAGATGAAAGAGTAGATCAACCTTGAGAAAGCGCAGGAAGGGATTGCTCGCTAGCTCTGCGCGAATGGCCTCCAGCTCATCAAGCTGAGCCTGCAGCTCTTCGCGCTTCAGGTGCGGCGCCGCTAAGCGCAGCGCGAGCACCTCCAGCGCCTCGCGCAGGTCGTAGATCTCGTGGATGTCCTGGGCGGTGAAGGTGCGCGTCCAGTAGCCCCGCCGCGGATCGGAGCGCACCAGCCCCTCCTGGACGAGCCGCTCCAGGGCCTGGCGCACAGGCGTGCGGCTGACGCCCAGTTGCTCGGCAAGAGCCACGTCAGAAAGGCGCTGCTCTTCGCTACCACCAAGCAGGATGACTCGCTTCCAGAGCTGTTCGTAGGCGTAGTCGGCGACGGTAGGGGTGGCGGTGCGCTCTTGCCCCCAGAGCAGGTCAAAGAGTTCGCTGACAAAACGCTCGTCAACAACGTCGGCAACCGCTGCCGTTGTCCCCTGCCGATGATCGGTTTCCGCTTCAGATTGCCTCATACCTGCTCGCTCCTGTCTTGCTTGCTGGTCTCACCAGATCCTCCTCTCGCTTCGCTCCCGGCTCTCTTCCATCGGCCAGGGCCGAGATTCGGACCCGCTACGCCCCGCGGCTCCAGCGGCCCACCTGTGCCTCACCTCCGTGGCTTGCTCCGAACGGTCTGGCTCCGAGCCTGCCCGCGGTGCGCTCCTCTATTTTGACGCGCCCGCCCGACTTTGTAAAGAGTGTGCTGTATTCAGAATACAGAATATAGTATACCCAGAAGGACCGCCAAGGTCAAGGCAGCCGCCGCCCGTTCCAGCCCCTTCAACGTGCAACCTGGAGATGCGCGTGACGCGCCGGTGAGCATGGTGGCCCTGCGTGCTCATGAGGCAACTCAGCCCAGGGCAAAATGCGGGTAAGAGATGCTCTGTATGATAGAGCAGGAAAATAGCCCATTGGGTTGCGAGACATTATTATCTGTATGCCCAGGTTACACAACTTTCGCTTGTCTTGAACGTATACCTTAGCAAGGTAGAGCGCCAGGTGGCTGCAAACAGCGTAGTAGGAGGATGACGCAGTAAAAAGTCGCCGGGTCGCCAGCTCGGCGCCGCGCCGGGCGATCGTGGCCCGGGGCGTTGGCTTTGCGCGGCCAGCCGGTGAGAGAAGCTCTTTGCTCTCCTGTCAGTTAGTCAAGAGAAAGGGAGGCTTGGCCCATGCAAGTAGTGTTCACTCCGCTCCCCCTGATTGTGCTCCTCATCGTTGCTGGAGCAGTATTCGCTATCTGGAAGATCGCTCATCGCCTCTAGCACGCCAGGTCTAGCAGAGAGGCCAGTCGTCATGCCCCTCGCCGACCGCTTTGGCTCTGCCCTGATTGGTCTGAGGCATGCTAAAGGAAAGGCTGCCATCCGATGCAGCGGGTCTCTCCAATCCGCTGCATCTCTTTAGTGCCTCGCCCTTCGCTGCTTTCACTGCTCTGGCCTGCTTGACTTTGCCGCAGGCTGTACTGTATTCTGAATACAGAATATAGTATACCTTCAGGTGGCGCAGCGTCAAGCAGGCGCTCGCACCTCCGCCACCGGCGAGCCATGAAGCGGGAGAGGCCCAGGCTCTCCCCGACAGGTCAGGCAAGTGCTGGGGTCGTGGGAGAGGCTGGGGACCTCGGGATCTTCAGCCAAGGAGAGAGGGGGAGCAGCCGGGTTCAGGACAAGGCGGCCAGTTCGTCTGTCTGCTCTGGCGGAGGGGCAGCGCGTTGCCAGCCAGGTAAAAAGGAGTGGTGTATTGACAGTAACCATCGTTGATGTCCGGGCCTACGACATTCGTTTCCCCACCTCACGCACGCTGGCCGGCTCTGACGCCATGAATGCCGATCCCGACTACTCGGCGGCCTACGTGATCCTGCGGACCGATCATCCCAACGGGCTAGAGGGGCATGGCTTTACCTTCACCATCGGGCGCGGCAACGAGGTCTGTGTAGCTGCTATTCGGGCCCTGGCGCCGCTGGTGCGTGGGCACACGCTGGAGGAGTTTACCGCCGACATGCGCGCTTTCTGGCGCCACATGACGGGCGACAGTCAGCTACGCTGGATCGGGCCGGAGAAGGGGGTCATTCACATGGCCACGGCGGCTCTGGTCAATGCAGTCTGGGATCTGTGGGCCAAGGTCGAGGGGAAGCCGCTCTGGAAGCTGCTGGTGGACATGTCGCCCGAGCAGCTGGTGGCCTGTATCGATTTCCGCTATCTGAGCGACGTGCTCTCGCCCGCCGAGGCTCTGGAGCTGCTACAGCGTCTGGCGCCGACGCGCGCTGAGCGAGAGGCGGAGCTGCTGCGTCTTGGCTATCCTGCCTATACGACCGGGGCCGGCTGGTCGGGCTACAGCGACGAGCAGTTGCGGCTCCTCTGCCGTCAGGCCCTGGCCGAGGGCTGGCGCCATTTCAAGCTCAAGGTCGGCCTCGGCCTGGAGCGGGATCGCCAGCGCGCCCGCATCATGCGCGAGGAGATCGGCCCCGGCTGCACGCTGATGATGGACGCCAACCAGGTGTGGGAGGTGGGAGAGGCCATTGCCGTTATGCAGGAGCTGGCGGAGTTTCAGCCGCTCTGGATTGAGGAGCCAACCAGCCCCGATGATATTCTCGGCCATGCCGCCATCGCCCGCGCCATTGCTCCTGTGCGGGTGGCGACGGGTGAGCATGTGCAGAACCGCATCATCTTCAAGCAACTCTTTCAGGCTCAGGCCATCGGCTTCTGTCAGATCGACGCCTGTCGCCTGGGTGGCGTCAACGAGGTGCTGGCCGTGCTCTTGCTGGCCGCTAAATATGGGATACCGGTCTGCCCCCATGCTGGCGGTGTGGGCCTCTCTGAGTATGTGCAGCACCTGGCGATCTTCGATTACATCGCTGTCAGCGGCTCATTGGAGGGGCGCATGATCGAGTATACGCCGCACCTGCACGAGCATTTTGTTCACCCGGTGGTGATGCGCAACGGGCGCTACCTGCCGCCGTTGGCCCCAGGCTACAGCGCGACAATGCACGCCGACTCGATCGCGGCCTACTCTTTTCCCGATGGGCCGGTCTGGGCGGAGATGCAGCGCAGCGAGGCCGAGGAGCTGAGCGAGTGAGGCTTGATCGGCGACCAAGTGCGGCGCCGCGGCGTGGAGCCTTGACCGAACAGGGATAGGCTTTCCATCTGCCTGCCGCGCGCGCTACAATAACAGGAGGATTGCCAGCCATGCGCAGAGTTGGACAGATCATTGGCCTCAAGCCAGACGCTATTGAGACCTATGAGCGCTTGCACGCCGCTGTCTGGCCGGAGGTGCTGGCGACCATTCACGCCTGCAATATCCGCAACTATACGATTTTCCGTCACGGAACGCTGCTCTTCGCCTATTTCGAGTACGTCGGCGAGGACTACGAGGCCGACATGGCGAAGATGGCCGCCGACCCGAAAACACAGGAGTGGTGGAAGCTGACCGATCCCCTGCAGGAGCCTGTGGAGTCGCGCGCGCCCGGCGAGTGGTGGGCGATGATGCGCGAGGTCTTCCACACGGACTAGCACCTATCCAGCGAGCGTCGAGGATGGCGGCTTGCCTCCCTCCGCTGCGGCGGGAAGGGAGCCTCACCAATAGACAGGACCGGAACGGAAAGGAGGAGCGAGCGTGGTCTTTCGTCTGGATGGGAAGGTGGCATTGATCACCGGCGCCGGCTCGGGGATCGGAGAGCAGATTGCGCTGCTCTTCGCGCGCCAGGGGGCGCGCGTGGTGGTGGCCGATGTGCGCCCGGAGGCGGCGCAGCGCGTGACGGAGGCGATTGTGACCGCTGGTGGCCAGGCCCGCGCCCAGACGCTGGATGTGGCTGAGGAGGATCAGGTGCGGACGGCAGTGGCAGAGGTGGCCTCTCGCGAGGGCCGGTTAGACATTCTGGTCAATAATGCTGGCGTCAGCCACGTGGGCACTGTTTTGGAGGCGTCGCTGGAGGATTGGGAGCGTGTGATGCGCGTCAATGCCCGCGGCGTCTTTCTCTGTGCTCGCGAGGGGGTGCGCCAGATGCTGGCCCAACAGCCGCCTGGCGGGGTGATCATCAATATGGCCTCGGTGGCAGCGATGATCGGTGTGGAGCGCCGCCTGGTCTATAGCGCGAGCAAAGGGGCGGTGCTGGCGCTGACGCGCACTATTGCCGCCGATTATGTGAAACAGGGTATTCGCTGCAACGCTATCTGCCCGGGCACGGTGCATACGGCGTTCGTGGAGGGCTACCTGGCGCGCGATTTTGCAGGCCGCGAGGATGAGGTACGCCAGCAGCTCCATGCGCGCCAGCCACTGGGGCGCATGGGACGGCCCGAGGAGATCGCGGCGGCGGCCCTCTATCTGGCCTCAGATGAGGCGGCCTTTGTGACTGGCTCTGCGCTGGTGATCGACGGTGGCTGGACGGCCATCTGATGGCGCTCAGGCTGCGCTGCGCTGCACAGCGGAGGCGAGCGAGTTGACCGACCGTTTAGAAAGCAGCCTGAGCCGTCCAGGCGCTGCTATCCCTGTCCAGAAGGAGTGAACGCAGAGGAGGTATGTTGTAGCCATGACGTCTGAAATGGGGGCTGCGGCCCCGCTGCCGCGGCGGGCGCTGGGCCAGACTGGTCTGCAGGTGACGCCAATCTGCATCGGCTGTGCGCCACTGGGCAATATGCCGGAGACCTTCGCTTACGAGGTGCCCGAGGAGCGGGCTTTAGCGACGATCCGCGCCGTTTTCGCCAGTCCGATCAACTTCCTTGATACGGCGGCGGCCTATGGCGATGGCGAGAGCGAGCGCCGCATTGGCGTTGTGCTGCGCGAGCTGGGCGGCCTGCCGCCTGGCTTCGTCCTGGCGACTAAGGCCGACCGTAATCTGCAAACGGGCGAGTTCAGCGGTCCGCAAATGCGCCGCAGCGTGGAGCGCAGCCTGCGCTTGCTGGGTCTGGAGCGGCTGCAGCTGGTCTACCTGCACGATCCTGAGTATATTCCTGATCCGACACAGGACCCGTTTGAGGTGATGATGGCCCCGGGCGGCCCGGTCGAGGTCCTGCTCCAGTTGAAGGAGGAGGGCCTGATCGAGCATCTGGGCATCGCCGGCGGCCCGATCGAGATGATGACGCGCTTTGTGGAGACGGGTCTCTTCGAGGCGGCCATCTCTCACAACCGCTATACGCTGCTCAATCGCGAGGCCGACCGCTTCTGGGACCTGTGCCGGAGCCGCGGGGTGGCTGCAGTGAATGCTGCTCCTTACGGCAGCGGGCTGCTGGCCAAGGGACCGGACGCCTATCCGCGCTACATGTACGGCGAGGCCAGCGCGGAGCTGTTGGAGAAGGCCCGGCGTATGCAGGCCGCCTGCGCGCGTTATGGGGTGCCGCTGGCGGCGGCGGCTCTGCAGTTCTCGCTGCGCGATGAGCGCATTGCCTCGACCATTGTTGGCGTGACGCGGCCCGAGCGGGTCGCTGAGACACTGGCCCTGGCTCAGCAGCCGATTCCGGCGGAGCTGTGGGATGAGCTGGAGGCCATCTATCAGGCTTCGTAATGCGAGGCGAGTGAGGCGGCGCCAGGCCAGTCGGCCAGCTCTGGCTGCCGGGGAGAGAGGGCCGGCATTGCAGGCCAGGCGCATCGGCACCAAGCCAGGGGAGTCCTTCCCTGCGCAGAGAGGCACAGAAAGGAGCGAGGGCCGCCATGCGCGATGTTTCTCTCTCTTCCTCCGTGGGAGCAGACGAGCTGCTCCCAGTCATTGATGCCCATGTCCACTTTTGGGACCCGCAGCGCTTTCGCCTGCCCTGGCTGGAGGCGCATCCGCAGCTCAAGCGTGCCTTTGGACCGGAGGACTACCGGCGGGAGACGCAGGGTCTGCCGATCGAGGCACTGGTCTACGTCGAGGTGGTGGTGGCGCCCGAGGAGGCGCTGCGGGAAGCAGCCTGGATCGTTGAGGTAGCGCGGGAGGAGCCGCGGCTGAAGGCCATTGTCGCCGCGGCCCCCCTGGAGCAGGGCCTGGCGGTGCGCGCGCATCTGGAGGCGCTGCGAGCACTCTCGCCTTTGATTAAGGGGGTAAGGCGCAACATCGAGAACGAGGCGGAAGACGATTTCTGCCTGCGCCCGGCCTTCATCGACGGCGTGCGTTTGCTCGCCGACTATGGTCTGTCCTGCGATGTGTGCGTACGCCACCAGCAGCTGGCCAGCGTGGTCGAGCTGGTGCGGCGCTGCCCCGACACAAATTTCATCCTGGATCACCTGGGTAAGCCGCCGATTCGTAGAGGAGAGCGCGAGCCGTGGCGGGAGCACATTCACGCTCTGGGCGAGCTGCCAAACGTGGTCTGCAAAGTCAGCGGCATGGTGACGGAGGCCGACCACGAGCGCTGGAGCGCCTACGACCTGGTCCCCTATCTGGGGACAGTGATGGCGGCCTTTGGTCCCGAGCGCCTGCTGTTCGGCGGCGATTGGCCTGTGGTTTTGCTGGCTTCCAGCTACCGACGCTGGTATGAGGCGCTGCGGGCCATGCTGAGCGCCTACCCGCTCTACGAGCAGCGCCTCCTGTGGTCGGAGACCGCGCGCCGCGTCTATCGCCTTGAGGACGGCACGCCGGGTCATTCGCCAGCCTGATCTGGCCAGGAGGATCAGCATCGGCAGCACTTCACCGGCCATCTCGACAACGATGGCGTTGGCATCTCCATAGGGGAGCAGGCCCGCCAGGGAGCCGCGTCCGGCCATGCGGTAGCGGCCCGAGTTGTAGATGATGATCAGGTCAACGCCGCCGGCCTCAGCGCACTTGGCCGACAGGCCGGTCCCTGCGCCTGCGCCGATAATGACTCCTCCTTGCTTGACGGTTTCTCGCAATCGCGCAAGTGCCTCTGCTCGATTCATGAGACTGCTCCTCCTTCGCTGGGCGCTTGAGTTTGTTGAGTCTGCGCCTGCCCACTGCCTGTCTGTTCGCTGGCGGGAGGCCGCTGCTGCTGGATCAGCTCATCGAGGCGACGAGCCATTGCCTGGGCGAAGCGCGGATCGTTGATGTCCATGTCCAGCTCATGGACCTCGATATGGGGCTGCAGATCACCTTTGAGTGCACTGATGAGGGCCTGGTCGGCAGCGGGATCGTAGAACGGTTGTCCCTCGGTATCGATGAGCGAGACGCCACGCAGCGGGATGAAGAGAGCAACCGGGCCACGCGCCTGGTTGAGCTTGCGGGCGATGATGTGGCCGAGGGCGGCGCATTCTTCGGGCGTGGTGCGCATCAAGGTGACGGTTGGATTGTGCTTGTAGAGGCGACGCGAACGGAATTTCTCGGGGACCGTCTCTATGGGGCCAAAGTTGACCATATCGAGGGCGCCGCCCACCAGCTCGTCGGCCAGCTCGGTCGTGGTGATGTCGAGAACACCGGCCAGGAAACCGCCCCGGACCAGGGCTTCAAGCGACTGGCCGCCGGTGCCGGTGGCGTGGAAGACCAGCACCTCGTAGCCGCGCCCTTCGAGGTAGCGTCGGGCCTCCGTCACACAGGGCGTGGTGACGCCAAACATGGTGCCGATGAGGAGACGGCTGCTTGGCGTCGGCTGGAAAGAGGCATAGGTGCGGGCCATGCCGGCGATGGCGGCGGCGGCGTTGCTCAGGATGCGCTCCGAGAGGCGGTTGATACCGGCGATATCAACGCGTCGTTGAGTGAAGTGATGGCGAAGGTGCGCGGGACAAGCTGGCGGTGTTCTTTTTATATTTTCTTTTGCCAGAAATACCGTTCGAATGAAGAATATATTTCTGGTGCCTGTCGCTTCGAGGATCTCGGCTCCCGACTTTCCACGCAGCGATCCTCGAATGGCTTTTGAAGCGGTCCGAGGGCCAACGTGGCTGGCAACATAGCCGCACGAATGCGGTCACTGATGACCGATTTTTTGGGATCATCGAAAAGCCTTGACAGAGGCCGCTCCAGATGCTATCTT
>NZ_JADGIA010000010.1 GCF_019683635.1 Thermogemmatispora sp.
CCTCCCAGAAGATACCTCCGACCAGACCTCTCTGCTCTGTTCTGTACGTCTGTACGCAGGCTATAAGAATTCATGGCCCTGCGCCAGAAGCACTGAGCGGGCAGACTCCAGCAGCGGTTCGCGAACTAAAAGATAGTCGGTATCGTAGGTAGAGAGCGCAAAGACCGGAATATGGGCTTCGGCCAGCGGTCTGAGCAGCGTGGCGAGAATGCCAGTTAAGCTCAGATCCAGCGGGCCTACGACCTTGAGCGCCACCCAGTCGGCTTCACAGCGCACTCCCTCTGGGACCAGCTGCTGCGGGCAAACTACAGACAGCTCATCGGCGGTCCAGGTGAGCGCTAACAAAGGCTGCCGTTCCAGTCCGGCGGCAGAGAGCCAGACCGGCAGCGGGCTGCCAGGAGCGAGACGACAAATCGCCAGCCTGTGCGCGGCTACCAGCAACTGCATAGGCATCAGTCCTTTCTATCCTCTGTTGTGTCTGTCGGCACTGCCGCCCTGACTCCAGCCAATCAGGAAAAGCAGGCTCGTCCAGGAGGGCCTCGTGAGGGCAGGACCCAGGATAGCATAGCCTTCTGGTCCTGTCCAGGATCGTTCATCCTTTCCAGTGGATTGCAAGCAAGCAGCAACGATGTTATAGTAGTAAGAGAAAGGAAAGCTGCATAGCTGTACAGGTTTACGAAGACGAAAGGAGCAAGCCGGGATGGCCACTCGTCCGCGAGGAAGCGAGACAAGGGGCGGCGCTGAGGCGACAGACCTCTGCCAGGTGCGCGCGGTGCATCCTGAGCAGGTGGAAGCTGTGCGACAAAGCTTGCTGCCTCTGGACAGTGCAATGCGTACGGCAGCCCTTTTTGCCGTGCTCAATGATCCAACGCGCCTGCAGGTGCTCTTTGCGCTGCTGCACGCGCCGGCTGGCGAGCTTTGTGTGTGCGATTTGGCTGCTGGCCTGGGTCGAGATGATACGACGATCTCTCACCAGCTGCGTGTGCTGCGCACCCAAGGCATTGTGAGTATGCGCAAAGCCGGGCGAGTGGTCTACTACCGTCTCGTTGATGACCATGTGCGTCAATTGCTTGAGCTGGGCCTGGCCCATGCGAGCGAGCCGGCAGGAGGGTCACCTGGTACCTTTTCCAAGGTGGAGGTTTCCGCATGACCATGTTTGTCGGTCATGGTAAAGAGCCTGCTATGAAGCAGATGAATAAGGGAAAGAACCCTGAGCAGGTGGGATGGAGAGAGGCCAATTCCAGTCATGAGCGCCATACTCATCCTCATGTTCACTCTCATGCCCATGCCCACCATGCTCATCAGGAGATGCCGCGGCGGAGCCTCCGTCTGGCCTTTCTGTTGACAACGGTGATCCTGCTCAGTCAGCTTGTAGGTGGCCTCCTGGCTAACTCGCTGGCCCTCTTGTCGGAGGCTGGTCATGTGGTGACAGACCTCTTTGCACTTGGTCTGGCCTGGTTTGCAGCGGTTCAGGCTGAGCGGCCCGCGAATGCGCGCCGTACCTTCGGCTATCATCGCGTCGGCATCCTGGCAGCGCTGATTAATGCGGTGACCCTGATTGCCATCGCGGTGGGGATTCTTATCGAGGCGATTGGGCGCCTGCGCCATCCGGCTGAGGTGCAGCCGTTGGCGATGTTCGTGACGCCCTTGATCGCGATCGCCATCAATCTCTTTATCAGCGCTGTACTCCAGCGCAATGGTCACCATAATCTGAATACGCGCGCGGCTCTGCTGCACGTGCTCGGCGATGTGGGGGCCTCACTGGCGGTTATCGCCGGCGGCCTGGTGCTCCTGGCGACCGGCTGGAGCGCCGTCGATCCGCTGTTGTCAGTGGGAATCGCCCTGCTGCTGGCCTTGGGTGCCTGGCAAGTCGTGCGGGAGGCGACCGATATCCTGCTGGAAGCGGCACCGCGCGGCCTTTCAGTCTCCCAGCTCGCGCACGATATGCTGCAAGTCGAGGGAATCCGCGAGGTACACGATCTGCATGTCTGGACGATTGCGAGCGGGATGCCAGCGCTGGCCTGCCATGCGACGATCGAGGATGGGACGCCAGCCCGCAGCGCTTCGATCCGCCATGCGCTGACGCAGATGCTGACGGAGAAGTACCATATCGATCACGCGACGATCCAGTTCGAGTCGGAGAAGGATCGCCAGAGCTGTTGCCACGGTCAGAGCCTCTACTGTTGTCTCGACCCTTCGCGGCGTCCACGCCAGCCCCAGGTCACAGCTGAGGAATAAGCGCGGGGTCAGAGCCAGGGCCAAGAGCTTGCCTGGCCTCGCGCCCCCCTGGATGGTCAAAGCGTGAGAGAGCTGAATCTGTCTCTCTCTTCCCTCCTTCTTTTTGCTGCTCTCTGGACCTCAAACGCTGGATTCTCAGCTATCCATCTGCCTGGCAGAGTGCGGGGGAGCGCTGGCCTGGGGAAGCTCCTCTTCTGTCCAGCCCGCTCCCGGGTCTGCCAGCCAATAGGCCGCCGAACCAGGAGCGAGTCAGGGGAGGAAAGAGGAGTGCAGGTAGCGCCAGGGTGGGTCAGTCAGTGACCTTCCAGGTGCTCGACCTCTGCCCCCAGCGAGGAAGCAGCCTTGACGGGCTTCCTTTGTCCGAGGAGGAGAAAGGAGAGGAGGGCCGCCAGGCCGAGGAAGCAGATCACACTCGCCATCGGCAGAGCGGTGTGCACGCCAGCAATGCCAACGAGCGGCGAGGCCAGCGCACCCAGGACAAATTGCAGCAACCCAAGGAGGGCAGAGGCGCTGCCAGCAGAGTGTGGATGGTCGGCCAGAGCTAAAGCAGCAGCATTCGGGAATACCATGCCCTGACTGGCAACGACAATGAAAAGGGCAGGAAGAATGCCTGCCAATCCGACTCCGCTGATCACTGCTAAGAAGAGTCCTCCACTGCCCAGAGCCACGGCTGTTAAGGCTGCCGCCAGCAGCTTGCGCGGCTCTACTCTGCCAACAAGACGCCCGCTGATCTGTCCCATAACGGCAATGCCCAGGGCGTTCGTGCCGAAGATGAGGCTGAAGGCCTGGGGCGAGAGACCATAGATCTCCTGCGTGACGAAGGGCGAGCCAGAAATGTAGGCGAACATGGCCGCCGCCGAGAGACCACAAGAGAGCGCATAGCCAACGAAGGCTTTATCGATAAGCAGACGGCGAAAGGTGCCCAAGGTCGCACTTAACTCTCCGCTCTGCCGTCGCTCCGGCGGCAGGCTCTCAGGTAGCCCCAGAAGGACCGCTACCCACATCAGGGCTACAAGCACGGCGAGGAAGAGAAAGATGCCACGCCAGTTGGTGAGACGCAGCATGAGGCCGCCGATAACAGGGGCAGCAATGGGCGCAACACCACTCACCAGCATGAGCATGGAGAAGAAACGGGCCAGGGCGATCCCACTGTATTTGTCGCGCACAATGGCTCGGGCGATGACGATTCCCGCGGCTCCGGCCAGGCCCTGGATCAGTCTGAGACCAATCAGGAGCGTAACCGATGGCGCGACGGCACATAAGAGGGAGGCCACAATATAGGCAAGCAGCCCGATGAGCAGTGGCCGCCGCCTCCCAAGGCTATCGCTCAATGGCCCCGCTAGTAGCTGACCAAGAGCGAGTCCAATCAGACAGGCGCTCAGCGTGAGCTGGGCCGCCGAGGCGCTGGCCCCCAGGTCACGGCTGAGCAGCGGCAGCGCGGGCAAATACATATCAATCGAGAGAGGACCAAAGGCTGCCAACGATCCAAGGATGATGATCAGCAGGATATAGCGCCATCTCTCCAATGAATCCACCTGATGATTGGCTCGCTCTGTATCGTTCAATGATGTCTGTCCCATTCCTTCAACTATCTGCTATATATACATATATTTATGCAAGGACGAAAAAATAAGCGCCACAGCAGAGATACATGCTCCGGGCAGGGGGATTCCTCTGCTGCTCTCTTCCGATCGCCTTTTTGGCCGCAGTATCCCAAGGGAAGGGCCTGGATGTGGCCCGTGCTGTGAGATGCCGGGGCGACTACCTTTATTTTACTCTTGCAGGGAGGGCGTTGGCTCCCCTGGGTGCCTCAAGTGCTCTTCCTGCTGACGAAGCTTCTCCAGAGCTTGCTGATAGAGAGGTGTGGCCAACTGGCGGGCCTCCGGCAGCCGTATCCGCGTGTACATCCAGGAGAACTTAGCGCGCACCTTCTCAGGGGACCAGCCAGTGCGAGTATTGCTCATCATGTTGAGAAAAGGCTGGACGTTGACCTCCAGGAAGCTGAGGCTGTCCGCCGCCTGAACCCAATCAGCTGCGGGCCACCCTCCTACCTCATGGACGCGGATCAGGGCCATGACCTCCTCTATCAGGTCGGGTGGCGCCTGTTGTTCGCGCAGAAAGTCGCCCACGATGCGCGCCGAGCGTTCAGAGTGGGCTTGGAGATAGAGGGGATCATCCGGCCCACGTGAGGGGTCCTGTTTTGGGCTATCGGGTCCCGGAAAGGCCCTCTCCATGTCATGGGTCAGGGCTGCCAGTAACATGGCCTCCGAGGCAGCCGGGTTGATCTGCCGAAGCCATTCTTCCGCTCTTAGAAGATGGGGGACCTGGGAACCGGCATGCTCCTTGACCCAGGAGCGAGCGCATGCCAGTAAGCTCTCCATCGATGGTCTTGTCCTTTCCTAATCAACGCAAGCAAGAAAGAACTGATCACTATCTCTAAGCTTAATCACCCCTGTCAAGCTCGCTCGGGTGTTGGTGTCGCAGTTCACGCCCTGAGCATAGCGGTGATGCCCGGGCCTCAACCGGAAGGCCGCCAGGCGTCTGCTGATGATGACAGTTTCCCCACCACTGAGCTTCATCGCTAGCTGAGCAGCTTTTAGCCGATCCGCGCAGCAAATAGCTCCCCTGTCTCTGGTCGGTTGACACCCTATTTTATCCATGCTACCATCAACAGCAAAATTGGTCCTTTATCATGATATGTTCTATCGAAGTGCATGACTATGATAGCTGTTGAAGGGAAATTGCGTAGATTGGTTCTCCTGGAAAAATGGAATCTGGCCGCGCTCGGCCTTATTCTGGTTGGGGTCTGCCTGCGCCTGATGCTGCTCAAGCAACACTGGCCCTGGACCGACAGCGATGAGGGGGTCTTTGGCCTGATGGCGCGCCATATTGCCTATCAGGGCGAGCGCCCAACGTTTATGTATGGCTCGTTCTATATGGGACCACTTCAGGCTTACCTGGGCGCCGCCTTCTTTCATCTGTTTGGATCATCGCTTCTTGCTCTGCGGCTTGGCTTGGTCATGCTCTTTGCACTCTTTCTGGTTGCTCTCTATCTCCTGACCCGTACACTGTATACCCCAGGGCTGAGCTTGCTGACGCTGGCATTGCTGAGCCTCGGCTCGCCTTATATGCTCACCTATCAACTGCGCTCCTATGGGGGCTATCTGGAAATCTTGCTCTGCGGAACGCTGGCCCTCCTGATCGCTACCTGGTTAGCGCTCTCCACTTCCACTAGTCCGACGCTCTCGTGGCGCCGCCTCCTGCTCCGCTTGGGGGGCTATCTGGCCTGGGGCATCGTGGTGGGCCTGGGCCTCTGGAGCGATATGCTTATCTTACCACTGATGGGCCTCTCCGGTCTGTTGATCGTACTTTTCTGCTGGCGTGAGTTAGTGCTCGTGTTACCCGTCTTTTGCATGCTGGGTGGCCTGGCCCTGGGCATGTGGCCGCTGCTGGCCTATAATCTGCACGCTCCTCCAGGTCTTGATACGCTCAGCGCCGTGGCTGTGCAACAACAAGGACCGGTACCGCTGCACTATACGCCAGCCCTGGTCTGGCAGCAGATTAAGGCCACTATTCAGCTCTCTCTGCCCACGATTAGCGGCAATCCTTTCTGCCCAGTCAGCGAAGTGCCGGTCTTGCGGGACCCCACCAGCGCCCCTACGCTGGCCTGCCGGCTGATTCATCTCGGCTGGGGCACTGGCTATTTGCTGCTTTTTCTCGCTGCTCTGGGACTGGCCGGTTGGGATCTGTGGCGCCTGGGACGGCGCTCCCGTCTGGAGGGTAAGGCTGATCAGCAGGCTGACCTGGTCCGGGCCAGCGCTCGTCTGCTGCTGTTGATTACCGCGGCCATCACCCTGGCGCTCTTCATTCATAGTCTTGCACCGCTCAAGTGGCCCTCTCTTCATGGGCGCTACCTGATCATTTTTTGGGTTGCGCTCCCCGCGATCCTCTGGCCCCTGTGGCAGGGTACGCGGGCCACGTGGTCCTTTCTGCCCAGGTTACGCCAGCCTGGTCGCGCGCTCTGCCTGGCTCTGCTGCTGTTGCTACTGCTCTTCTATGGACTGGGCACAGCTCAGGCTTTTGGTGAAACTTCCACAGCTCAGCTGTACTATCAGCAGGATATGGCTTTTGTACATCGGCTGGAGGAGCTGGGTGTGAGCCACTTCTATAGCGATTATTGGACCTGCTATAAGGTGGCTTTTCTCAGCCAGGAGCGCCTGACCTGTGGAGTTGTTAACCAGCAGTTGCAACCGGGCTATATTCGCTACTGGCCCTATTACTGGGCTGCCCACGCCGATCGCCATGCAGCCTACGTGCTGCCACGCGGCGACTACGAGGCCGCTCTGCAAGCGCTGATGGCCCAGAAGAGCCGGCGTTATCATCTGACGCTCTACGGAGACTACTTTATTGTGCAACCAGCGGGATGACAACCCTGGCTGGCAAGGGACTCGAAGCAGGCCCCAGAGCAGCGCCTCGCGTTAGTGGGAGAGCCAGAGGGAACGACTCTAACTAGGAGAAAAGGGCTTCTGTCCGTAGCAAATGATAAAAGAGCAACTGGCGTGCAGGCTGTTCCATTCCTGATTGGCACTGTCGATAAGATTGTGCACTTCTTGCTGTGAAAGATTGAAATGGGCAGCCAGAGGTACACTGATCGCTTTCCAGATCTCGCGCAGGTCCAGGGCCAGCAGGGAGCCGATCCGTCCTCCCCACTCACCTACCGGTGCTTCGACGATGCGCATATGTACGTTGACAAGCCTGGCCTCTTGAAGATAGCGTTCCAGGGAGCGCGCCACTGCTCCCTCCATGTCTAAGCCCCGCTGTGCAGCCAATTGGGTTCCCATGCTCAGGAGCTTCTCGTTTGCCGGTCCCGCAGGGGTGACACGCAGACCCAGCCCAGGCTCGACCAGCTCAACCCAGCCGCCGGGGGCAGTCACCCGAGCCAGCTCACGCACTATCTCCGGCCAGGCGGCCAGGGGCAGAGCTGAGGTCAGGAGCCGCTGGTGGACAAAGTCGAAGGAGGCGTTGGCGAAAGGTAGGCCCCGCAGCACGTCACCCTGGACGAAGCGGTAATTGGAGGGAGGGGTGGTAGCCTTGACCTGTTCCAGATCGACCCCGACTACTTCCACCTGCGGAAACTGCTGGCAGAGTTCGAAAGCCCACTGCCCTGTGCCACAGCCAACATCCAGAATGCGCCGCGGCTGGCCAATCGGGGCCAGGTAGTTAGCCCGTAGCAGGGCCCACAGAACGTAATGCTGGAAATCCAGCCGATTGACTTCGCCCAGATCCTTGGGCAGCATGTAGGGCTGCTCTTGCAAAAAGCGGCGCTCACCCTGCAGCGGCGGCAAAGCAGCGCCCTCCGCCACTACCCGGCCCGTCGCGCGCGACGCTGGCACCGAGCGCCGCCGCCGAAAAACCCACCAGGGCATGAAGAAGCTCCTTTCTGCAACGAGATGACCTGGCGCTGGTGGCAGCAGAAGCAGTAGTCGGCAAACAGGTAGTCAGACAGGCACAGACAACGAGGCGCAGATACCCTGACCTGCCTCTTCTGGAACAGGCCCTGCCCTGCTTGTTCTCCAAAGACAGGAAGGGGAGCGCATCCGGCGCCAGGCACGGCGTCGTTATCCGCGAGCAATCGCTCAATTGAGAGTGTAGGCAAGACAAGCGGTCTCTGTCAATTGTAAGCACAGACAGTTGAGGAGCGCACCGCCCTTTATTAACAGATTTTTTATGTGAGTAGGTCGGACGTGCGGTAGAAGCGAGTCTTGACATCAGCCTGGCACCGCCATCCCAGCGCCCTTGTTTGCTGTTGCCGCCAGCCGGAACAGTCGTGTACGATCTAAGAGATGATTTTACCCAACCGAACCAACAACATGAGCCATGACTCGCTTCTTGTCGGCGACGGCGGCGCTCGCTCCAGCAAAGAGCTATCGGAATATGCCAAGAGGGGCCGTCTCTGTTGCTGAGATCAGAAGGAGGCATTAATTGCAGCGACGTCTTTCCGAGCAGGCCATGATCGATCTCCATCTGCACACGACCTGGAGTGATGGGCGCTGGACCGCAGCAGATCTTTTAGCCCACGTCCGCGAGCGGGGCTTTAAACTAATTGCCGTCACGGATCACGACCGGGTGGATACGATCCCCCAGCTGCAACACCTGGCGAAGGAGCAGGGGGTCACCGTCCTCAATGGCGTTGAGATCAGCGCCGCCTGGGGAGGCCAGATGGCCGATGTGCTTGGCTACGGCTTTGATCCTGAGCAGCCGGACCTGCGGCGGCTGGTGAAGCAAGTACGCGAGGGGCAGCGAGCCAACGCAGAGGAGGTTTATGCAGAGCTGCTCCGTCGCGGCTACTCCTTTCCCGAGCGGGAGAGGCTCCTTGCAGCGCAAGGTAACCGGCTGCGAGTCGCTGGCGACTGCGGGTTCCTCCTGCTGAAGCATGGCTATGTCTCCAGTTGGGAAGAAGCGCTCGCGGTGATTCGCGACGCGGGCTATCGGGAGATTAAGGTGGATCTGGCCGCGGCAGTCGAGGCGCTCCACCGCAGTGGGGGTCTGGCCCTGATCGCTCACCCGGGCCGCGGCCTGCATGAGCCGGCAGAGTTCACCTTCTACAGCCCCGAGCTACTGGATCGGGTACGGGCGGAGGTCGCTTTCGATGGGGTAGAGGCCTACTATCCCACCCACGGGCCGGAGCTGGAGGCGATCTATGAAGCTTATGCCCGGCGTCATGGACTGGTCATGAGCGCTGGCTCGGATTCGCATGGCCCTCCCGGTCGTCTGCCTGTCGGCTACCCGGCGTGGCGCTGCCGGGCACTATTGGAGCGGCTGGGGATCGCGGTCGAGCCGGAAGGCCAGGCCCCTTAAGGCAGTCGTCCAGCGAAGCGGTGCCGGGGCCCGGAATAGCAACGATCAGGTGATAAGATGAAAATGGGCACGATGCCACCTCCTCTTTGATTACCAGGCATGGTCTCTGCAGAAGAGAATAAGACGGTCGCCAGCGCTTTCGCGGGATGGTCACAAAGCTGCGCTGGCAGGGTCCGTCCTCTGTGAAGGCAGGGCCTGGCGGCGGCAGTGAGGCCCTTACTAAAGCTTATCTGCATCGATGAGCAGGAGTAGAAGCATGAGTCAATGTATTGTCGAAACACGCTATGGCAGGGTTCAGGGCTATCAGCAAGGAGAGATTTGCGTCTGGAAGGGCATTCCGTTTGCCCGGCCTCCTCTCGGGACCAGGCGCTTCCGCCCGCCTGAGCCACCTGAACCGTGGACGGATGTGCGCCCAGCAACAGCCTTTAGTCCGATGGCCCCCCAGGTAGCCGAGATGGGGGCCAGTATGGTCGGGGCCATTGGGGCCGAGCGCGTCGTTGATCCGCGCCCGATCAGCGAGGACTGCCTGTACTTGAATATCTGGTCTCCCGCCGCAGACCAGGGGAAGCGCCCGGTGATGGTCTATATTCATGGTGGCGCCTTCACCATCGGCTCGGCCTCTGATCCGTGGTACGACGGCGCTTCGTTCGCAGCCCGTCACAATATTGTAGTGGTCTCGCTCAATTACCGGCTGGGGATTCTGGGCTTTGTCTACCTGAAGGAGCTGGCCGGCGCTGCCTCCGGCTACAGTGGCAATTGCGGTCTGCTCGATCAGATCGCTGCCTTGCGCTGGGTACGCGAGAATATCGAGGCTTTCGGCGGCGACCCCGAGAATGTGACTGTGATGGGCGAATCGGCGGGAGCCATGAGCATCGCGGCGCTGCTGGGCATGCCCGCGGCGCGCGGTCTCTTTAAGCGGGCGATTCTGCAGAGCGGAGCCGCCGGCGACCTTCCTACTGGTGCCGAGGCCACCCGCGTGGCTCAGGCTTTGTTGACCAGGCTTGGCCTGGACCCTTCGCAGGTCGAGGCGCTGGCTGAGGTGCCGCTGGAGGCGCTGCTCAAGGTCCAGCCGGAGCTGGGACAGGAGTTCGGTGGGGTCCGCGCTTTTAGCCCGGTGATCGATGGCGAGACACTGCCGCAGCACCCGCTGGCCATGCTGGCCCAAGGCTCAGCCAGAGACGTGACCGTGTTGCTGGGTACGAACCGCGACGAATGGCGGCTGTTCGCTTTGATGAGTGGAGGTGTGCAGATAAACGAAGCTCTCCTCAAGCGGCTCTTCGGGGACTCGGCTCAGCAGGTGCTCGCGCTTTATACAGCGGCGCGAGAGGACCATTCTCCAGAGTTCGCCTGGATCGATCTGATGAGTGATCTGGTCTTTCGCATCCCGGCTATTCGCCTGGCGGAAGCTCAGGTCCGGCAGGGGGCACCCGTCTGGATGTATCGCTTCGATTGGAAGTCGCCCGCCTTTGGCGGGGTGCTCGGAGCCGCACATGCGATGGATATTCCTTTTGTCTTCAATACGCTCGATGTGGGACTCTCGCGCGTCTTTACTGGTACTGCGCCCAACCGGCAGGCCCTGGCCGATCTGATGCACGCCTCATGGGCGGCCTTTATCCGCAATGGGAACCCGTCCATTCCTGGCCTGCCAGAGTGGCCTCGCTACGATCTGGAACGGCGCGCAACGCTGATCTGGGATGAGACTCCCTCTCTCGCAGAGGACCCCCAGGGAGAGCTGCGAGCACTGTGGGAGGAGATCAGGCTGGTATCCTGACCGCCAGCCAGCAGGAAGGTAAACTGGCACCAGGAGAGCCTCGCGCTGATCAGTGACAGGTGCGAGGTGGGAGTAGCACCCGCCTCGCACTTCAGGCAGTCTTTCCTTCCTGGCTGCACGGCATAATGGCGCCATAAGCTGGGTCGGGCCAGGAGGGTTAGCTAGCTGCCGGTTTTTGAGCGTAGGCAACAGCCAGAGAGTAGGAGGTTCGCAGCTCATTCCATTCTTGGTTGGCTTGATCCAGCAAATCAAGCACTTGCTGCTCGGAGAGGCCAAAGCGCGCCGCGACAGGAGCACTGATAGCCTTAATTCCCTCACGCACATCAATAGCCATCAACGAGCCGAGACGTCCTCCCCATTCCCCAACAGGAATCTCGATTGGATAGCGCTGGACATTGATCAGACCAGCTTCTAGCAAGTAGCGGTCCAGCGAGCGCATCACTTGGCCTTCGCTATCGAGACCGCGTAGAGCTGCTAGCTGCCCAATCAAGCCGATCAACTGCTGGGTAGCTGGACCAGCAGGGGTAAAGTTACTCGAACTAGAGCTTCCCTCAACGAGTTCGATCCATCCGCCTGGAGAGGTGACGCGCACCAGCTCCTGTATCACGCCCGGCCAAGCTGACAAAGGAATAGCCAGGAAGAGAAGGCGCTGATGGACAAAGTCGAACCAGTTGCTCGCAAAGGGGAGGCCATCCAACACATCTCCCTTCACAAAGCGATAGTTGGCCGGTGGCGAGCTACTCACCTTGACCTGCTCCAGGTCAAGACCGATGACTTCGGCTTGAGGAAATTGCTGGGCCAGTTCGATAGCCCATTGCCCGGTGCCGCAGCCGACATCTAGAATGCGCCGCGGTTGCCCAATGGGAGCCAGATAGTTGCCTCGCAAGAGACTGCGCAACACATAGTGTTGGAAATCGAGACGGTTGACCTCTCCCAGATCCTTCGGTAATAAGTAAGGCTGCTCATCTAAATAGCGGCGATGGCCTCGCAGAGGCGGCAAAGCCACCTCTCCAACCGACCTTCGCGTCGGCTGCACTGCCGGATCTGAACCTCCGGCATCTTTGCTAACTCGGCGGCGAAACAGCCACCAGGGCATCCTTTCCTCCTTCCTGATCCCGCCCTTATCATCTGCCACGTAAGGGAGACGAAGAACAAGGCCGCGACGGCCTTCTCCCCCAACAAGTGGACGGAACACGAAGCCAGTGAGCTCCTCTGGAAAAAGCGTAGTTCGGAAGAAAGTGTAGAAAAGAGGACAAGTTACTGTCAAGATGCCTCGCAGGGAGGAAGGACGGTCGCTCTGATTTTTATGGATTTTTCACGCCCTGCTCACCAGAGTAGGAACTGGCCCAGCCAGGAGCGGAGAGCAGTTACCGCTATCCCCAGGAAAACGAACTGACGGCAGGTCTGGCCCTGGTCTCGATCATTGTTTTCTGACCTGGGCTGGGCCACTCCTACCAATGTCACAGCCATGTTATCCTGGCCCTTCCAGCATTGGGCTGCTTTCTGCTACACTTGAGGAAGATGCATGCTCAAGAAGATGCCATCAGCCCAGAGGCGCCCAGAGCAACGCGCCTCTTCAGACTGGAAAGGAAGCAAGTGCATGGCCGACGTAGATCATACGTATGTGATGGATCCAGAGAATGCCGGCGAGCTAGCCCGCCTGATGCAACAGGATCGGCTGCTAACGGAAGGCATGGGGGGCCTCTTTCCCGAGGGCCAGCTCCTACCCGAGGGCGGACGTCTGCTTGATCTGGCCTGTGGTCCTGGCGGCTGGGCCTTAGAGGTGGCGTTTCACTATCCCCACGTCGAGGTGATTGGCATCGACATCAGCCCACCGGTGATTGAATATGCCCAGGCTCAGGCTCAGTCACGTGGACTGAGGAACGTCCGTTTCCAGGTCGGCAATGTCATGGAGCCGCTGGCTTTCGCTGACGCCTCTTTTGATTTGATCAACGGACGCGCTCTGTCGGGCTTCATGTTGCCAGCGGCCTGGCCCCGCCTGCTGGCTGAGTGTTTCCGTCTGCTTAAGCCTGGCGGCATCTTGCGCCTGACCGAGGGGGAACTTCCTCTGACAACCAGTCCAGCCTACGAGCATTTCAGCTCCTTGATCGCCGAAGCCTTCCGGCGGGTGGGGCAGAGTTTTTCCCCAGATGGGCGCCATCTCGGTATTACGCCGGTGCTGCCACGGATGGTACGCCAGGCTGGCTTTGAGGAGGTACGGCTCCGAGCCAGCGCTATCGAGTGGTCGATGGGGACGGAGACGTATTATCCTGTCTTCAAGGATCATCTGGCCGGGATGGAATTGATTCAGCCCTTTCTCGTGAAAGTCGGCCTCATCGGTCAAGAGGAGTTAGGGAAACTGACTCAGCAGGCGATGGCCGAGATGCAACAAGAGGATTTCTGCGCGCTCTGGACGCTGCTCACCGTCTGGGGACGTAAGCCTACGACCACGACCAGCTCCACTGTCTAGAAGAGCTGGCAGTTGCTCGCTGACGGTTGAGCTGCGCGAGGTGCTGAGAGCGCGCTGCCAGCCCCCGGGAAGCGCCCCGCCGTCAGCGAGCTGCCTCCTTATCCTGGTCGTGCCGGATATTCTCCCCAGCTCCCAAGAGTGATGCGCCCTCCACTCCCAACGCCCAGCAAAAGAAATAGATTGGCCGCAAAGGTCCAGTCATTCCTCTCATAAGGGACGCCCCCATTCAATGCAGCCCCTTCTACAGGGCCATAGACCGCTCACTGGGCAAGCCCCTGACAGATATTCCGCCTACTAGCGCGCCACGCTCTGAGGAGAGCCTTCCCTTGAAAAGCAATGAGCATTTATACAATGTTTAACTCTCACCAAGGGTCATTTATGCGTTATTTATCCATTATGAGCTAAACTCATAGTGTCCGCTCAGAGACGAGCCATTGAGAACGGAGCCAGTCAGCCAGTCGGGTCGTCTCGCAATGCCCTGACCGTCCCACTGGCTGGCTGGTCGGCTAGCCGACCGAGATCGTGAAAGAGTCGTCTTTTCTCCGGCAGCGAGAAGAACGAATAATGCAACACCCACAGAGAAACCTCTCACCCGCATCATCTCCTACGCCACGCTCACCGGCCCAAGAGGTACCCAGCACCCGGTATTCTAAGGACAGCACGCCGGTTATCGAGCTGCGGCAAGTGACCAAACGCTTTCTCACGCCCGGCGGGCAGACCTATACCGCGCTACGCGACCTGAGCCTGAGCGTGGCCCCGGGCGAGTTCTGTGCGCTCATCGGCCCCACCGGCTGCGGCAAGTCCACGACATTGAGCCTCATCGCCGGGCTGGATACCCCAAGTGCCGGCTCCGTCCTGGTCATGGGGGAAGAGGTGCATGGCAACGACCCGCGCATCGGCTATGTCTTTCAGACCGACGCTGTCTTTCCCTGGAAGAACGTGCTGCACAACGTGGCCGCCGGTCCCCTCTTTCGCGGCGTTCCCAGGCGGGAAGCTCTGGAGCGGGCCCGCTCCTGGATCGCCCGCGTTGGCCTGGCCGGCTTCGAAGACCGCTATCCCCATCAGCTTTCGGGCGGCATGCGCAAGCGTGTGGCCCTCGCCCAAACCTTCATCAATGAGCCACAGATTCTGCTGATGGATGAGCCTTTCAGCGCTCTCGATGTGCAGACACGCACGCTGATGGAGAACGAGCTGCTGCAGCTGTGGTCCGCGCTTTCGGCCTCAGTGGTCTTTGTGACCCACGATCTGGAGGAGGCGATCGCCCTCGCCGATCGCGTCTGCGTGCTGACCGCCGGACCGGCTACGGTCAAGGGCATCTATACCATTGACCTGCCTCGTCCGCGCAATGTGGCCGAGATCCGCTTCGATCCGCGCTTTGTTCAGCTCTACCACGATATCTGGGAGGACCTCCGCGACGAGGTGATGATTAGCTATGAGCGAGCCAAACACTCTTCTTGAGCGGCAGCAGAGCATTGCCCATCCGATGGCGGAGACGGACAGCGCTGCCCTGGCGGCCCTGGTTCGGCGACGCCGGCGCCGACGCTGGCTCATTAACGCCCTGCGGCTGCTGCTGTTGGTGGCGTTGATTGGTGGCTGGGAATTGGGGGCCCGCCTGGGCCTGATCGATTCATTCTTCTGGGGACGCCCGTCTGGGATCTGGCAGCAGCTGGTGACCTGGGTGCTCCACGGCACCGCCCAGGGGCCGCTCTGGGTACAGATAGCCATGACCCTGGAGGAGGCTCTGCTTGGCTTCCTGATCGGGGTCGTTCTCGGCATCAGCTTCGGCGTCCTCCTGGGCCGCAACGCCTTCCTGGCCGAGCTGCTCGGCCCTTATATTAAGGCAGCCAATTCTATTCCCCGCGTGACCCTGGCGCCGCTCTTTGCCATTGGGCTGGGCCTGGGGAGTCAGTCGAAGGTCGCCCTGGCGGTCGTCCTGGTCTTTTTCATTGTCTTCTTCAATGCCTTCCAGGGCGTGCGCGAGGTCGACCGGAATCTGCTGGCCAACGCCCGCATTCTGGGAGCCAACCGCTGGCAACTGTTCCGCGAGGTGATCCTGCCTTCGGCGCTCACCTGGATCATCGCCAGCCTGCACACAAGCTTTAGCTTTGCGCTGGTGGGGGCCGTGGTCGGCGAGTTCGTCGGCTCGATCGAGGGCATCGGTCTGCTGATCCAGAACGCCGGCGCCACTTTCAACGCCAATGGGGTCTTCGCGGCCATGCTGATTCTGGCCGCAGTCGCTCTGCTCTCGGAGATAGTGATTACCGCCCTGGAGCGGCGTCTCCTGCGCTGGCGCCCGACAGCCCTGAGCGAGGTCACCCTCTGATACCGCTCCACTTCAGAGAGACCAACGCTCGCCCTCGCCGGGACAGCACCACGCCCCGCAAGAGGTAGCGCCTGAGCGCTGCCTCAATCGCACAACAAATGAAAGGCACGAAGGGAAAGGAAGAGGAAGACCATGCGTGTCAAGCGACAGTGGCTGCGACAGCCCATGACCGTGCTCATTCTTCTGCTGGCCGCCCTGGCCAGCGCCTGTGGCAGCAGTGCAAGCGGGCCAACTGTGAGTAATGGCAAGGTCCAGCTCAAGATCATGGTCGGGGGGCTGAGTAAGCAGATTTATCTGCCCAATATGCTCACCCAGCGGCTGGGCTACTTCGCCCAGGAGGGCCTGGCTGTTACCCTCATCGATGAAGCTTCCGGCCAGTCGGCAGAGGACGAGGTGCTGGCTGGCCAGGTCGATGCTGGCTCCGGCTCCTACAATCACACCATTGAGCTGCAAGCGGCAGGCAAGCAAATGGAGTGCGTGGTGCAGCTCGACATCGCTCCGGGCGAGGCCGAAATTGTGGCCGCGCGCGAGGCCGGCCAGATTCGCTCGGTCAGCGATCTCAAAGGGAAGAATCTGGGGGTGACCGAGCTGGGTTCGGGAACTCAGACCCTGACAACTGTCCTGCTTCACAAGGTTGGCATCGCCCCCAATCAGGTCCACTTCGTTCCGGTGGGGGCCGGGGACACGTTCATTGCTGCCCTGCAACAGGGCAAGATCGACGCCGGCATGACGACTGAGCCAACTATTTCGCGCATCCTGGCGAGCGGTATCGGCAAGGTCCTGGTCGACCTGCGCACTCCCCAGACCACACAGGCCGCCCTCGGTGGTCCTTACCCCTTTATCTGTGTCTTCATGCGCAACGACTATGTGAATGCTCATAAGGATGTGGTGCAGAAGCTGGTCAATGCCTACGTCAAGACCCTGAAATGGATTCACAGCCATACGGCGGAGCAGATTGCCGACATGATGCCCGCCGACTACTACGCCGGCAATAAGCAGCTGTACGTGACAGCGCTGCAGAACCAGCTGGCGATCTTCAGTCCAGACGGACTGATGCCCGCCGGTGGCCCGGAGTTTGTGCTGAGTACCGAGCAGCAGTCAAATAGCTCGGTGCAGGGGAAGCAGATCGATCTGAGCACGACCTACACCAATGAGTTCGCCAGCAAGGCCAGTTAGGGGGAGAGCACGGTCTGGGCGCTAGACGGATTAGGAGCATCAACATAGTATAATGGGATGTCGTTGACGCTGCCCTTGCTTCGAGAACACAGGCAAACAGAGCAGGGCAGCGTCTCCCGGGTCTCGGCCTTTGGCCCTGCTCGGAAGATAGCCATAACACTGGGGTGCCTGTGCCTGGCCCCAGAGAGACGCACCGCGAGAGCTGCGGGACCGACCAGGGGGCAGGGAACCCTGAGAGAGAGAAGCCAGCCAGGTTCACTGTGGAGAAAGGCTTATGTGGCCCACGGTTCGTCGCTCGCTACTGACTCGTCTGCTCACGGTCTATCTGCTCTTCGTCGTGGTCGTCCTGCTCGGCGGAGTGGGGATCAACACCCTCGTTGAGCAGCGGCTGCGCAGCGATGTCCAGGCTGCCGATCAGGCCCTGGCCGAGGAAATCGCTCGCGAGACGAGCCTGCAATTGCTAGGGGCCGAGCAAGCGCTACAGAGCCTGGGCCGGCTGGTAGTGGAGTCCCAGAACGCGACCCCCGCCACACTGGAGCGCCTCTTCCAGGCGTGGCACGATGCCCGGAGCGATGTCGACCACGTCTACTGGCTTGATCCCTTCGGCGCGGTGCTGGTAGCCTGGCCCGCGGGCCATGTCGCCGCAGGGGCCGAATTCTCGCCGCCAACGGTCGTTGAGCAGGCCCTCAAGAGTAGTCAGCCCGCCTTCGAGGTGGGCATCGTGGGACTGGCTCCCGGCAGGCTGGCAACGCCAGGCGTAATTGTGGCTCAGGCCGTGCGCTCTCAGGGACGCCTGCGCGGTCTGATCGCCGCCAGCTTCTCCCTGGCTGAGTTGAGCCTGCCGCTGGTCAATGTGGTTCAGGCTCAGCAGAGACAGAGCAAGCACCTGATGATTACGGTGATCGATGGGGATGGTGTCGTGGTGGCCTCCTCCGAGCGCGGGAGCCTGCTGGCGACAGTCCTCAGCGAGCTGCCAGGGGCAGCCCTGGCCCTCCAGGGTCAGAGCCTCTCGCGCGCAGGACCAGGGCCGGACGGCCAGAACTGGTTGTTCACTTCTGTACCGGTGCCGAAAGTCGGCTGGGCAGTGGTGGTTGAGCGACCGGCGAGGGAGGCTCTGGCGGTGGTGGATCAGTTCCATCTCTGGCTCTTCCTCGTGGCCGCGCTTTTCACCCTGGGCGGCCTGCTCTTTTGGCTGCTCCTACACCTGCGCGTCATTCGCCCCCTGCAGACACTGGCCGGTCAGCATCAGGCCCTGCCAGCCAGCGCCGATGCCATCCCGACCGCCACTCGCCTGCTCGCCCGTCAACGCGACGAGATCGGCGATCTGGCCCGCTCACTGATTCGCCTGGAGCGTGATGGGCTGCGCAAGCTGAGCGAGCTGCACACTTTACTGGAGACCTCGAACGCTGTGGTCCGCTCACTTGATCCTCGCGCCGTCATCGAGGAGATCATGCACGAGGTTCAGCGCCTGGTCGATGTCCAGGCGGTGGCGGTCCTTCTGCCCGACGAGCAGGGAGTGCTACGGGTCTTGCAGAGCAGCGGACACAGTGAGCGCTACGATCGTCTGCTCTCCCTCTCGCCCGAGCGCGTCAGCTCGGCAGCGGTGCTGGCTCTGCACAGCGGTCAGCCTGTGCAGAAGTTGCTCGATGGCAGCCAGCCCTCCTTCGCCTACGACGACGGCTTCTGTGCTGTTCTGGCCCTGCCCATCATCAGTCATCACGTCGGCAGCGTCGTTCTGGTGGTCCACCGACGGGAGCCGCGCCTCTTCGAGGAGCATGAGGTGCAGTTGCTGTCGACCTTCGCCAACTATGCGACCCTCGCCTGGGAGCACGCCGTGCTCTACGAGCGCAGCGATGAACGACTGCGCGAAGTTGCTCAGGAGAACGCCCGCCTCTATCGGCAAGCCACGGAGGAGAAACAGCGGCTGGCGGCTATCATGGAGAGTATGCAGGATGGGCTGCTCCTGTTGGGCACCGACAATCAGATTCTCTACGTCAATCAGGCCGCCTGCACCATCGCTGGTCTGCCACGGACGACTCTGGAGAGGCAGTCTATCGCGGCCTTCTATGAGGCCCTGCAGGCCACAGGGGCCGAGGCCGCAGCCTGCGCCCAGGCGCTGCAGCAGACGGAGCCAGCCACATTCCTGATCGAGAACCGTGAGGGGAGCCAGGCACGCACGCTGCAGCTGCGACTCTTCGCTGTGCAGAGCGAGACCGGGGAGACGATCGGGCGGGGCCTGCTCGTGCGCGATGTCACACGCGAGCGGGAGCTGGACGAGTTTAAGACGACCTTGCTGGCAGCGGTGGGCCATGAGGTACGCACACCACTGGCGGCGATCAAAGGCTATGCTTCGACGCTGCTGCAGCCAGATGTGCTCTGGTCCCCCGAGGAGCAGCAGCAGTTTCTGCAGACCATTCTGCAGGAAGCTGATCGTCTGACGCAGCTTGTGCGCAATCTGCTCGACCTCTCACGTCAAGAGGCTGGTCTGCTACAGCTTAGGTGCACTCCTGTCGATCCACGCGCGCTGGTGCTGGCGGTTGGCGAACGGATCAAGTCAGGGACAGCAACGCTGACGGTGGAGATCCCGCCAGGGCTGCCACCGGTCCTGGTAGACCGCGGACGGATCGAGATAGTGCTGCACAATCTGATCAGTAATGCCTTGCTCTATGGAGCGCGTCAGGTGCAGGTCAGAGCCTGGCGCTCCACAGACGAGGAGGAGGCTCTTATCTTTGCTGTGCTTGACGACGGACCGGGCATCGCCCCCGAGGAGCTGCCGCATATCTTTGAACGTTTCTACCGGGCTTCCCGCGGACGCCGTCAGCATGCTGCTGGAACGGGTTTGGGCCTGGCAATCTGCAAGGCGTTTGTGGAGGCCCACAGGGGGCGCATCTGGGCCCAGAGCAGCCCGCAAGGCACAGTGATGTGCTTTTCGTTGCCATGCGCCTCGCAGTCGGCATTGACGACGCTGCGCGAGGCAGTCGAAGAGGAGGGAGACCCCAGCGATGGTTATAGGAACAGACAAGGCCAGGCGCATTCTGCTTGCTGAGGATGAGCTGGCGCTGCGGGACTTCGTGAGCCGCAATCTGCGCGTGCGCGGCTTCGAGGTGCTGGAGGCCAGTACCGGCCTGGAAGCGCTGGCGCTCTTTGAACGGGAGCGACCGCACCTGCTGATTCTAGATCTGATGATGCCTCGTATGGACGGGCTGGAGGTCTGCCGGCGCGTGCGCGAGCAGTCGACGGTCCCCATCATCGTGCTGACAGCCCTCGACGCCGAGAGAGACAAAGTGGCCGCCCTGGATTTAGGGGCCGACGATTATCTGACAAAGCCCTTCGGGGTCGAGGAGCTACTGGCGCGGGTGCGGGCCGTCTTGCGGCGAGCCCAGTGGGAGAGTGGCATGCCTGCACTGCCGGCGCTGGGGGCGCGACGCTTTGGAGAGATCGAGGTGGATCTGGACAGACGAACCGTCCGCCGCAGCGGCGAGGAGGTTCGTCTGTCTCCAACGGAGTTTGCGCTGCTGGAGCAGCTGGTTACCCAGGCCGGCAAGGTACTGACACATCGCTGGCTGCTTCAGCGCGTCTGGGGACCAGAGTACGGTGGTGAAGTGGAATATCTGCGGGTTTATCTTAACCGCCTGCGTCAAAAACTGGAGCCTGATCCGGCCCACCCTCGCTACTTGCTGACCGAGCCAGGGGTGGGCTACCGCTTTGTGGCCCCTGGCCCCGGGGTGGAGTAGAGCGATGCGCTCCGGCGGTTCGCTGTCACTGTCCTCCCCGCGCCTGGCTGGGGGCCAGGCTTACGAGGAGGAGACGCGCCACTGACAGGTCCAATGCAGATGTGGCTGATGCAGTTGATGTGGTTGATGTGGCTGGTGCGGCTCCAATACTTTCCCGTCGCTGTTTCTTGCCTATCTTCTTCTTCCTCCTTTCTATTCTTCGAAGGAAGAAGATTCATCTGGGGAGCACGTGTGCAAGTACGAGCGCACCTCTGCGGCAGTACGCAGGTGGAGCGCCTGCTGAGCCACTCGCTGAGCGTCGCTCAGTGTCCAGCGACGGATCGCTTGCTTGCAGCGAGGGACTGCCCTGGGGGCCATGCTCAGCTCATCGATACCCAGTCCCAGCAAGAGGGGCAGTGCGAGCGGCTCGCTCGCCAGTTCGCCGCAGATCTCCACGCGACGCTGGCGACGGTGAGCAGCCTCAATAGTGAGCTGGAGCAGACGGAGGATCGCTGGATGGAAAGGATCGGCCAGGGAGGCCGTGCCCTCGTTGGTGCGATCGGCGGCCAGGACATACTGCGTGAGATCGTTGGTGCCCAGGCTGAAGAAGTCAACGACTTCGGCCAGAGCGTCAGCGAGCAGGGCGGCAGCCGGCACTTCGATCATGATGCCAAGCTCCACCCGCTCAGCCAGAGCCTGCCCTTGCTGGCGTAGCTCCTCCTCTACTTCATGCACGAGCCGACGCAGGGCCTCAACTTCCTCATAGCTACTCACCATTGGAAAGAGGATACGCAGCTCGTGGCCCGCACCCGCGCGGAGCAAGGCCCGCAGCTGGGTGCGCAGGAGTGGCAGGTGCTTCAAACCCAGGCGTATACCGCGTACGCCCAGAAAAGGGTTGGATTCGCGCGGCAGGGACAGATAAGGGGCCGGCTTGTCTCCTCCGATGTCAAAGGTACGGAAGACGACAGGCGCCGGATGGACAGCTTCGATGAGCGTGCGATAGATCTCTCGCTGCTCCTCCTCGCCGGGCGCCTGCTGACGATCCAGGAAAAGGAATTCGGTGCGCAGGAGACCAATCCCCTCGGCCCCAAAGGCCCGCACATCGGCCACTTCCTCCGGAGCCTGGATGTTGGCCCGCACTGGATAGCATCGACCATCCCTGGTGCAGGCTGGCTGCTGCCTGGTTTCCGCCGCCAGATTGGCCTGACGCTGAAGCCATTGCGTCTGCCGATGATAGTGAGCCAGGGCCTCGGCCTCTGGCTCTGCAATGACGAGGCCCTGCTCTCCATCTACAATGACTACTTGACCGGGGCGCAAAACTTCCAGGTTGTCCCCCAAACCAACCACCGCCGGCACCCCCAAGGCCCTGGCCAGAATGGCAACATGAGAGGTCGGTCCGCCCTGGGCTGTGCAGAAAGCCAGCACGTGCTCCCGCGGGCAGCGCACTATCGCTGAAGGGGTCAGCTCGCGCGCGACGATGATCGCCGGCTCGCTCAGCTGAAGGCCCTCTTCGGCCTGCCCCGTCAGATGACGGAGCACGCGCTGAGCCACATCTTCTAGATCGAGGACCCGGGCCTGCAAATACTCATTCTGGACCGTTTGCAGTTGCTGAATATAATGCTGAAATGCTGCTTGCCAGGCAGAGGCGGCGCTCTGTTGGTGACGGATGCGCTCCTGCACCTGCTGCAGGAGCTCGGGATCTTGTAAAAACAGCTCGTGAGCGGAGAAGATGGCCGCCTCTTTGGGGCCAACGGCTCTGCCAGCCTCCTCGGCAAGGAGCCGGATTTCCTGGCGGGCCGCAGTCAGGGCGGCTTCAAGACGCGCCAGCTCTGTCGCCACATCCTGGCCCCTTTCCACTTCGACTTTGATCTGCGACGGCTCATAGCGGTAGACAGGACCGAGAGCAATCCCAGGGGAGGCCGCTATGCCACGGATTCGCTTCTCACTCATTGCTTACCTGCTCCTGCTGCTCATCCTCCTCGGCCTCGCCGAAATTGCTGGCGATGAGCCGGGCGATGGTCTCTACGGCCTCTTGTTCGTCTGCCCCCTCGGCAGCGATGCGCAGCCGATCATGGCGCTGGATGCCGATCGACAAGACCGTCAATGGACTTTTGGCATTCACCGGCTTGCTACCTTGCGTCAGGTTTTCAATGGTGATTGTCGACGAGAAGGCCGCTGCTGTTTTTGCCAGCAGCGTGGCTGGACGGGCATGCAGGCCGTCACGATAGGCAACAACCACTTCTGTTGATGCAGCCAAACCTATCCCCTTTCCTGCTCAGCTGGACTGATCTGAGACCGCGTGAGGCCGCTATCCACGATCAGCCAGACGCTGGGTAAGATTAATCACGCCTTCTTTCGCGGCCTGAATGGCGATAGGCGTGAGATCGCGCAAGCTCATATATTCTCGTTGCACAAGAATTTCAAGGAGCATTGGCAGATTGACGCCGCAGATGACTTGCGTCCCTTGCAGCGCCAATTGCAGGGAGGCGCTGGCAGGATTGCCGCCCAGGATATCGATGAGGATGAGCACCTCGCCATCGCTCATCATCTGGCGAACTGCGGCTTCAACCTCCCGCCTGAGCTGTTCCAGTGAGCCACCAGCGGGCATGCCAATGGCCACAAAGTGCTCCTGGGGGCCAGCGATCATCTCCACCGCATCCTTTAATCCGGCGGCTAACGAGCCATGTGAAACAAGGACGACACCGATCACGCAGCCATTCCTCTCTTCTTCTCAAGGCGGCCCAGAGGCACAGCCTATGAAGAAGCCACAGCAATCACATGGACACCAGCATCATGCTCTGATAGAGGCCACAGGCAGGGAACTGCTCCGGCCTGCCCTCTTCTCTCCGCTCTCCGTCCCTGCTGGACGTCTGCCACTATGGAAGAAGAGCCGACTGGTTCCTCCCTCCCTGCGTTCGACCGGGAGCTGGACCTCGGTCAGGCAGCCCTCCGGCTCATCCTGGTATTGCAGGAGCAGATGACGGTAGGGGCCAGCGACAGCGTAGCCATGTGCTTCAATCCAGGTGGCCAGCGACTGGTAGACCTCGCTCAGGCCATAAGGGTCCCCCCGATATAGCAGGGTGGCGGCGGTCACCGGCGGCAGCTCGCGAATGGTGATGTGGCCGCCGCTGCGTTCGACAATATTGCCGAGCGAGGAGCCTTCGACCGGGATGGCCACCTCCACAAGGCCGCCCTCGCCTTCTCCGCCGTTGGCATCCAGCGTCAATAAAAGGATGTGCTCGCCCGGCTTCACTCCGCTGTCCTTCAAAAACTGCAACATCTGCCTGGCAAAGCGCAGTTGGAGCGTGACGCTGGGAGCAGTGGTACGGCTGGCGGCCACGAGCTGCGGCTTGAGGCGCTTCAGTACGACCTCGTAACTGGTCTGCTGGCCATCGAGCATAAGCTGTTTGAGACGGGCCTCGATACGCGCCTGCCGCTCCTGCTCGATGAGAATCTGCTGCTGCACTTCTGCCAGTCGCTGCTGGAGCACGGTGCGCAGCTGCTCAGGGGTCACCTGCTCGTCCAGCAACTGGACAATCTGAGCAAGTTCAAAGCCCATCTCCTTGAGATCGAGGATGCGATGAAGGCGCGTGAGCTGTTCAACGGCATAGTAGCGGTAACCCGTGAGGGTATCAACCTGCACCGGCTTGAGCAATCCGATCTCGTCGTAGTAGCGCAGGGTCCGCATAGAGACCTGGCCGAGCCTGGCAAAATCGCTGATCTTGAGCACCAGCTTGCTCCCCTCCTTCCTCGTCTCTGAGGAGGCGCGTTGGCCTGGCATCCATAGAGAGTACAGGCGCTTCTCCTCCCTCTAGGATAAACATTGCCGCGACGTGAAAGTCAAGGTAAAGGCAGAGCTGGCAGGCGGTCAGCTCAGCTCACCCAGGTCTACTACTGCTAGCTGCCGTCCGCCCAGCATCTTGCTGACCGGCAACGTTGGGCTGGTGGCAGCAATCTGCAGTCAGAAGAAAGAGCCTGGCGACCGCTTGACTTTCACACGACGGCAAAGTTTATCCTAGTAGCAAGCAGGCTCTTCCGTCTCACTCAGGTAGGTCCAGCCTAGGAGACAACAGAGCGGCACTGGCTTCGCTGAGCCAGCCCGGCTCCGGCCAGGTCCCAGCTCCACGAGGCGCCCACCTGGTACCTGGCGCGTCAGTCAGGTCCGGCAGTGCAGCAAGAGGTCTCTGCCGCCCAGATCTGAGGCCGGATAGACGGAAGAGCCAGCGCAGAACAAGAGTAGGCGAGCGAGACGAGAGCCGCGGCTGATTCGCGCAGCGCGTCACCTTGCCCGCCCTCCCGATTCTGGAGAGATCCGCTGTGGCTTCATCAGAAGCGCCGTTTCAGCTTAAAGATTTGCTGACGCCCGCCACGATTCGCCTGCATGTTGCAGCCAGCGATCCAGGGCAGGTCATCCGCGAGGCTGGCCAATTGTTGCTGGCCAGCGGGGCCATTGAGGAGCGCTACATCGAGGCCATGCAGCAGGCCCTGCAGACCTACGGCCCCTATATGGTGATTGTGCCCGGCGTGGCTCTCTTACATGCGCGTCCGGGCGATGGCGTCAAACGACCCTGCATGAGCCTGCTCACACTGGAGCCTCCCGTGCGCTTCGGCAACGAGGACAATGACCCGGTTAGCATCGCCATTGCCTTCGGCGCTGTCGATCGTCAGAAGCACTTGCAGGCCCTGACTATGTTGACCCGGCTGCTGGCTGATGAGCAGGCTCTGGCAGCCATCCGCGCCAGTACCTCCGCCGAGGAGGTCATGCATACCATTGCGGCTTCGCCATCCACTCAGTGAGCGAAGGCGTCCGAGCTGATCAGGGGGAATGCACCGTGAAGATCCTAGCTGTCTGCGGTATGGGATTTGGCAGCAGCCTGGTTCTGCGCATGACCATCGAGGACGTTCTCAAGGCTGCTGGCCTCAAGGCCCAGGTTGTTGTGAGCGATATCGGGACCGCGCGCTCGGAGCAGGCTGACATCATTGTCACTTCTGCCGAATTTGCACGCTTGCTGGCCGATAGAGGCCTCCCTATCGTCGTGATCAAGAACTATGTCGATCGAAAGGAGATGAAAGAGAAGCTGCTACCCTTGTTGAAAGGCTCCTGATGCTGAGGCCCAACTCAGCGTGAGCTTTTGCCTTCAGCGAAGAAGCAATGTTGTGGCCTGGAGAGAGACCTCCAGGCTCACTCGTTAGCTAGCCAGCCAGAAGAAGGATGGTGAACGATGGACATTGTGCTTGCGATCGTTCAGTTCATTGTCTCGGAGATTTTGAGCAAGCCACCGCTGCTGGTGGGATTGATCGCCCTTCTGGGCTTGTTGGTGCTGCGGCGCTCCGTCAGTGAGATCATCGCGGGGACGCTCAAGACCATTGTCGGTTTTTTGATCCTGACAGGCGGGGCCACTATTTTGATCGGGGCCATGACCCCGCTGGGGACGATGGTGCAGGCCGGTTTCCACTTGCAGGGCGTGGTGCCGACCAATGAGGCAATTGTCAGTCTGGCCCAAAAGGCCTTTGGCGCGCCAACAGCGCTCATTATGGCGTTCGGTTTTCTGGTCAACCTGATCTTAGCGCGCCTGACTCCGGTAAAGTTTGTCTTTTTAACTGGTCATCATTTGTTCTATATGGCCACAGTGCTGGCCGTGGTTCTGGGTAGCGCGGGAATCACGGGGGTCCATCAGGTCGTGTTGGGCGCGCTGATGTTGGGAACGATCGGTACGGTGATGCCAGCCCTGGTGCATCCCTTTACGCGTAAGGTGACGCGCGATGCGGGCTTCGCCCTGGGCCATTTCAATACGTTCGGCTATATTACGTCGGGGCTAGTGGGCAAGCTGGTACGTCGCCTGGGGGCGCCGCGGGCCAGTGCCGAGGATCTGGCGGTGCCCGAGGGATTGGCCTTCTTGCGCGACTCGCTGGTAATGACGACGCTGACGATGGTGATTATTTATGTGGTGCTGGCGATCATCGCCGGACCAGCAGCGCTGGCGCAGGCCGCCGGCGGTGGGAACTATATCATGTTCGCCTTGACCCAGGCTCTGACCTTCGGGGCGGGCGTGGCCATTATCCTGGTCGGTGTGCGCATGATCCTGGCGGAGATCGTGCCGGCTTTCCGCGGTATTGCCGAGAAAGTGGTGCCCAACGCGTTGCCAGCTCTGGACTGTCCAACGACCTTCCCCTTTGCGCCAAATGCGGTGCTGATCGGTTTCATTATGAGCTTGCTGGGTGGCATTGTGGGGCTGTTTTTGATGGGACCGCTGGGCCTGGCCTTGATTATTCCTGGGATGGTACCCCACTTCTTTGACGGTGGCACGTCGGGCGTCTATGGCAATTCGACCGGCGGCTGGCTAGGGGCCGTGGTTGGGTCCTTCATCAACGGGTTGCTGATTACGCTCTTGCCGGCGCTGCTCCTGGCTTTCATGGGATCGCTGGGCCTGGCAAACACGACCTTCGGCGATACCGACTTCTGTCTGGCTGGGATTATCACGGGTCTGGGAGCCAGGACGGGGTTCCTCGGCTCGTATGTGATGGTGGTGCTGCTGGCCATCGTGCTCCTGGCCCTGGCCTCGTTCGTGACCCTGCGTATCACACCGCGCAGCGGACCGCAAGAGGAGGCAACAGAGGCTCAGGCAACTGCCGAAACGACTGCCTGAGAAAGGTCTCTGCCCCACAAGAGAGGCGAGGGCTTGTCTGTCCGCTTTGCTCCGAGCAGGACGCAGACAGGCCCTCTTTGTGTATCTTCCCCTTCTTGCCGGCTGGAGTCGCAGCAGCTCAGGGCGCCGCTGAGCCGCTCACCTACCCGCGCGACCCAGTCCAATCTCGCAGCTCACTATTCGTTCCTGCTAGCGGTTCTTCTGTTCCTTTTCCTGGCTGGGGTGTTCGCTGCCGGCTTTGTGGTAATGGTACAATCGCTGCTCCAAAACTACGTGATTGATAGTCACTGAGGGCGAGTCTTTGCGCTCTTCGAGACACTTATCGCAGTAACAATGTTGGGTGGTGCCATTCTTTACTTTCTCTGGTATCCTCACGATCGGTGCTGGCCTGGTTGCGCTGTTCATGTTACACGGAGCTACCCTGCATTCCCAGAACCGATCGGCCACAGAAGCACACGAACAACACTTTCAGTCTGTAGATGATATCAAAACCTTATCAAGACCTGAATAACCATATCCATGTACTTGATCATAGATTCTCTCATGTATTACCTCTTTCAGATTTGCCGGCGCTGCTCCTGGCTTCACGGGATCGCTCGGCCTGGCAAACCAACCTTCGGCGATACCGACTTCTGCCTGGTCGGCATTATCACCTGAGCTGCTTCTCCGGGCCATCCAGTCCAACGATGGGAGGCGAAGCCAAAACGGGACGGTGATGCGAGCCTGTCCGCCCTCCGAAGCGCAACACGGCCTCCTTTCTTCCACCTGAAGCAGCGCTTCCGCTCAGGGTCTAGCAGAAAGAGCCTCTCTCATATAACACCGCCAGCAGTTGTCGCTAAAAGCAGACTATACCGTCGTGATCGTCACGGTACTGAATGAGCCGACAAGATTGAGATCATAGACTGCAGACGGTGAATCGTTGATTTCAGCACTTCGCAAGCGCACGACGCCGCCAGCCTGACTGAAGATTTGTTGATCCAGCTGCAGCTGGACAGCCCAGCCCTTGAAATACAAACGCACGGCCACGCCTTGGGGACGTTGGATCAAGAGCTGCGAAGCATTGCCCGCAATCGAGACTGGAACACTTCCCGTCGGAGGGGGCAGCTCCAGGCGCGCATCACCGACGATTCCTTTGAGGTGGAGCCCAAGTAGCTGCAGCTGGCCCAGACGGGCCTCGATTTGAGCGGCCCCCCCCTCAACAACAATGCGCCAGGGGATAGCGGCGTTGAGCCTCACCTCTGCCTCACGCATCTTCTCGTCGAGCTCCCAGGAACGACGGGCATAGCGCATCACTACCGCTTCCCCGCGCAGTCTGATCTCTGGTACCGCCCCCTCGAAACGAGCCTGATAGAGGAGATCCCGCAGGTCGGGGTCCGCCTGGATGAAGAACCTGGCAGGACCGGATACCACCAGATGAGCACGTGTCAGCGCCCCAAGTGGAGCCGAGAAGAGACCTTGACCAGCCTCCCGTATGGTCTGTAAGCGCGCCAGCTCCTGCCTGAGCACCTGATTGCCGCGCCGCAGAAAATGCAGCAAGGACATCAGCCGCTCCGCATCATCGCTCCCTACCAGCTCCCGCCAGCGCTCGTCGAAGACAGCCAGGAAGGCCACTACATTCTGCCACTTCTCCTGACTGGGATTAAGCTGCACAAGGACTCGCCGCGCATCCTGTGGGTCGCGCTCCCGCTTTACAAAACCGGCCTCCTCCAGACGGTTCAACATACCGGTAATAGCCCCGGTGGTCAACCCGGTCAGATCGGCCAGCTGGCCCGCTGACAGCTGGCCAAGGCTGTCAAGAAAGGCTATGACCTGGAGATCTGTGATGGTCAGGTTGAGCCGGGCAGCAACAAGACGCCAAAAAGTGACGCTCAGTCCCTGAAATTGCCGCAACTCGCTGGTCAGCTCTTGACCAATCGGAACCGGCTCCTGGCTCTGCTCTTTCTCACTGGACATACGCTCTTCCTCCATAGAGCACAGTTTACCTTAGCAACTAAGCAAAATTCTCATATAAAAAGGGAATAACCATTGACATTACCCCCAGATTATCATATATTTACCTTAGTAACTAAGCTAAATCACACAGAAAAGCCAGATTGTTTAGCGGTCACCATTATATTACAGCAGGACATCTCTATGAACAAGGTACCAAAACTGAACCAGGCGAAAGCTCCTGTGAGACGGACGCCCCTGGTGCTGATCCTCGTGATCACGCTCCTGAATACGATGGGGATAGCGATCATGGTCCCCCTGGTGCCATTTCTTGTCGCCCGGAACGCTGTTCCTGGCCACAACCTTGCCGTCGTCGTCGGCTGGCTGACTGCCACCTATGGCATCTGCCAGTTACTGGCGGCGCCAGGTCTGGGAGTGCTAAGCGATCGCTTTGGGCGGCGGCCCGTGCTCTTTCTCTGCCTTCTCGGCTCCGTCGCTGGTTATCTGATGCTGGGCCTGGGCCACACGCTCTGGCTCTTCTTCCTCGGTCGCATCATCGATGGTTTGACTGGTGGCAATATCAGCATTTTGTTTGGCTACGTAGCCGACCTCACGGAACCAGAGGAGCGCGGTAAGTACTTCGGGCTGCTGGGGAGTGCAGCCGGCATTGGTTCACTGCTTGGCCCGGCGCTCGCTGGCCTGCTCGCCACCCTGAATGAGCGCGCGCCCTTTTTCGCTGCAGCGGGCCTGCTTTTGCTCGCCCTGATCTGGGGCTACTTCGTGCTTCCTGAGAGCCTGGAGCGCCGGTATCGTTTGTCCTCTTTCTCTATCTATGAGCTGAATCCTCTGAAACAGCTGATTTCGGCATTGAGTTGGGAAGATCTCCGCTGGCTCCTGTTAGCCTGGTTCCTCTACGCTTTCCCTGTAGGCATTCTACAAGGAACATTCACCGTTCTGCTAAAGGATAGCCTCAACTTCACTGTCACGCAGGTCAGCCTCGTATTGACTGTGCTTGGAGCAGTAGACATCTTGGTGCAGGGGTTGTTGATCGGCTGGCTGCTCAGGAAGCTGGGCAACATCCGTCTTGGCCTCCTTGCTCTGGCGCTGGTCGGCGCGAGTTACCTGATGCTCGGCTCTCTTACCTGGCTGGCAATGCCGGGTCTGGCGCTCCTTGGTATTACGCTCTTTGCCAGCGCGGGGAGCTGCGTGGAAAATGCCCTGCGCGGTCTTACTTCACAAGCAGCAGGACGGCAAGATCAGGGGCGTCTGAGTGGAGCCATGCAGGCTCTCCAGTCACTGGGCTGGGTGGCAGGACCGCTGGTCGGCGGTTACCTCTACACAGTCTGGGGACACTGGCAGGCTTACGCTTTTGCAGCGCTCACGACGCTCCTGGCTATCGCCTGTGTGCGGCTCGCGCTCCCGCTCTTGCGAGGAAGAGTAAGTCAGAGCTAGGAGCGCCCAGGAGCGCCCTTGTGGCAAGGTGAGGCGGAACGGGGCAAAGAGCGCCCACCTCTTGGTAATCCACGTAAGGACTGCAACGAGGCCGCTGGAGACGCTCCGGGCCTGCAGGCAGCACAGCGCCCGTTTTGGACCGTTGCCTCCCTCCTCTCGCACCATCTCCTCTGCTCTGCTGCTTTCGCAGACTGATGGTCACCAGCAGCCCTGATCAGCCGTTACTCAGCACCGAAGGTATCAGGGTCGGGGCCAAGACGCACCCCGGTATCGAGGGCCGAAATGGCAGCCACCTCTTCCTGACTTAATTCGAAATCAAAGATCAGACGGTTCTCCCTGATACGCTCGGGGTGCACCGACTTGGGAATGACCACCAGCCCAAGCTGGATGTGCCAGCGCAGGACAATCTGAGCCGGAGTCTTACCATATTTGTCGGCCAGTTGCCTGAGCAGTGGCGTGCTCAGCAGGGTGTCTTTGCTCCGCTGCCCACCCAGGGGAAACCAGGACTCGACCTGAATGCCATGCGCTTTGGCATAGCGCCGCGTCTCTTCCTGGGTGAAGGTGGGATGAAGCTCAATCTGGAGCACCGCCGGGACCACTTCGCTCTCTGGCAGCAGGCGCTCAAGATGAGACGGCTTGAAGTTGCTGACGCCAATCGCCCGCACTTTCCCATCCTTGTAGGCGCGCTCCAATCCTTTCCAGGTCTGGAGCGTCAGGCCCTTCATGGGCAACGGCCAATGGATCAAATAGAGATCCAGATAATCAAGACCCAGCCTCTTGAGGCTCGTCTCCAGGCCCTTAATGGCCTGATCATAGCCGTGATCCGAGTTCCAGAGCTTGCTGGTGATAAACAGCTCTTCGCGCGGCAGCCCGCTCTGCCGAATCGCCTCGCCTACCTCTTCTTCGTTGTGGTAAGCGGCAGCGGTATCGATGAGGCGGTAGCCGTTTTCAAAGGCGGCCAGCACGCTGCTAATGGTCTGCTCCTTCGGCGTCAAGAAAACCCCGAGGCCAAGCTGCGGCATGCGCACGCCGTTGTTCAAAGTGACCCAGGGAATATCGGAATGTACCTGATGAACCGGCATCTTTCCCTCTTATCCTTCTCGATGTTATGACTGTGATAGCAGAAGGAAAGGATAGGAAGAGGTAGCGCAGAAAGCGACATCTGCTGCTACTGCGGTTGAAGACTCTCCCACGCGGAACCCTCTCCCATCCTCGGCAAGTTTCGCCGGAGAGACGGTCTGACTAGGGCGAATAGCGCCAGGCCGGACTGCTCCCGATGCCCCACCACCTGGCTCGCGCTCATATCAGACGCGAGCCAGATGGGCTTCTCACAGAGAGAGTATATCCAGTCGGCAGCAGCCAGTGTTAGGAGAATCCTCGTCAGAAATTGGCCGATTCTGCAGGCAAGAGATGCGCAGCTGGTGCTTTCTCTGCGCCACCACACCACTCTCTTCGGGCGAGGCCGAGCATGAATCATCAGCGGTCCTCGCTGGGCACGTTCCGCTATTGCCAAAACCTGGCCTGCTATGCCCTCAGTGCCTGACCGATCTGGTGTTCGCCGACAGTGGCCAGACAGGGCAAGGCACAGTGAAAGCAGCAGCGAAAGAAGGCAATGGCTGGAGAAGCCCATCTACTGGGAAGGCCAGATCAGAAGAGCTTTCCTTGTTCAGGGGAGGTGCCAGCAGTTAAACGTAAAAGAGCATCCAGGGCCAGCCCTGTCTGGGTACAGGCAGGGGAGAGGCTCACTCTCCAGGCTAGCAGCCAGCGCGGCAGCAGTCTGATCTAGCTATTTCCCCTGCCCAGTGGACCCTGACGTGGTGGCCCACACGACTCTCGAATGACCAGCGAGGTCGCCAGCTCCACGTGATGCGTCTCCAGCGTCTGACCGGCAATCAGGCGCAGCAACATCTCCGCCGCCATGCGTCCCATCTCCTCCAAAGGCTGGCGGATCGTCGTCAGCGGCGGCGCCATATGGGCGGAGTAGGTTACATCATCGAAGCCGATGACGCTCATCTCCTCGGGAATACGAATATGACGCCGGTAGAGCGCCTGATAGACGCCAGCCGCCTGGGCGTCGTTCCCCGCGAAAATGGCGGTCGGCGGGTCCGGCAGGTCAAGGAGAGCTTCCGTCTGCCGAATGCCGTCACCCAGCAAATAGCTTCCCTCACAGATCAAGGCCGGATCAACGGCGATTCCCGCCTGTTCCAGAGCCTCGCGATAGCCGGCCAGGCGCGCCCGTGAGGTTGTCAGATGCAGCGGACCGGTGATAATGCCGATGCGCCGATGGCCCAGCGAGAGCAGATACTCCGTAGCGGTATAGCCACCAAGCCAGATCGTCGAGCCGATCGTCGGGAAGGCCGTCGTCGGCTCGTTGCGATCGCCAATGGCCACGAAAGGAATCCCCTGCTCCAAGAGCGTATCGGCGATCCCGACCCGCTCATAGGGAAGCAAGAGGAGCACACCATCGCTCGACTGATCGAGGATGCGCCGCAGCCAGAGCCGCTCTGTCGTCTCATCTTCGTTGGTCGCAAAGACCACGAGACGGTAGCCACTCTGCTCCAGCACCTCTTGTACGCCCTGCATAATGCCGAGATCGTACCCACCCTCCAGACGCATCAGCACCAGGTCGATCAGGCCACTGCGGCCTTTGCGCAAGTGGCGCGCGGCATGGTTCTGGACATAGTCACTTTGCTCGATCAAACGCTGAATGCGTGCACGCGTCTTCTCACCAACGCCAGGTCGCTGGTTCAGGACCTTGGAGACGGTGGTGGTTGAGACACCAGCGCGCCTGGCGATCTCTACCATAGTTAAGCGCTTCGGTCGTTTTGGTTCCAGTGTCGGCCCCTCCCCTGTTCCACTAGGGTAAACGATAACTCAAATAGGTTATTTCAATGGTACCATGCCCTGCCCAACGTGTCAACGCACGACCAGGGAGAGGCCAGGAGCCAGCGAGGCCCGCACGCAGCCACCAAACGCCCACGAGGTGAGAGAAAACGAGTACTCAACTTCCCCTTGACAATCCTCTCTTTCTATGCTACCTTCTTCTTCAGAAGGCAGAGTAAACGTTAACCTTACGTTGCCTCGGCTCATCTCAGCTCGTCAGCGCTTGACGGGAGCCAGCGCCTGCCAACGTTTGCCAGCGACAGATACGCTTAAGGAGGTCACTCAGCTATGGCGCTCTTTGCTTCTCCCCCACCAACACCAACACGCTCATCCTGAGCCATCCTCACATATATCGCTTGCCTTGCTCCCGCTTCTGCCCGCCGTCTTCTGACCAGGCCAGCGTGGCCGAGCGCAGCAGGCCCTCTCTTCTCTCTGGCTCAGCCGGGACCATGCACCTGCTATGAGCAGGATGGATCTGATTAGGACATCCGTACGGCAGGTCGTAAAGACGTCATGTCTATTTGACAAGGAGGTTATCCTATGAGCACGCAAGGACCAGGGTCCCCCTTGAATCGCCGTCGCTTCCTGCAGCGCTCGCTGGCGCTGGGGGCCAGCGTCGCGGGCTTAGAGTTGCTCGCGGCCTGTGGCGGCGCCAGCAGCAGCACCACTACCGTCAGCGCCACCGTCAATACTCTTCCCCCCTCGACCAATCCCGGAGCCGTCTATGTCTTCAACCAGGTCGTCAAAGACTTCGAGCAGGCCTATCCCCACGAGCATATCATCGGCAAGAACGACCCGTACGATCCCACGACCTACTTCGCCAAGCTGGCCGCCGGTCAGCTTGAAGACGGCATTCAAAGTTATTTCACCGAGCCACCCTTGCTCATCGCTCGTCACGCTGTGGCCGATATCACCAGCCTGGCCAAAAGTTGGCCCTCGTTCAAGGACTATATCCCCAGCATCGCCTCGATCGTGACCCGCGGCGACCGCGTCTACGGGATTCCGGTCAATGGCTACGTTCTCGGCATTTTCTATAACCGCAAGCTGTTCCAGGGAGCTGGCCTTGACCCTGACAAGCCACCCACGACCTGGGAGGACTTCCGCGGCTATGCGAAACAGCTCACCAGTTCGCAGGTAGCCGGCTTTGCGGAAACAAGCACGGCCAACCAGGGCGGCTGGCATTTCACCAACTGGATGTACACCGCCGGCGGCGATATGGAGTCCTCCGATGGCACTAAGGCTGTCTTCAATAGTCCCCAGGGGGTGAGCGTGCTGAATTTCCTGAAGGCTATGCGCTTCACCGATCGCTCGATGACGCAGCAGCAGCTGTTGACCCAGGCCGATACGCTGCAGCTGCTGGCAACCGGCAAGGTGGCGATGGTGGTGATGGCCCCCGATCAGCTCAATGCGCTGCAGGCGCAGTACCAGGCCAACTTGAAGGATTTCGGCATTGGTCCGATGCCCCAGAATGGCGGCAACGCGGCGCTGACCGGCGGCAATCTCTGGGTCTTCAATCCGAAGTCGGCCCCCGAGGTGATTAAAGCCGCCTTCGACTATGTGATTTATTCGAACTTCAATCTGGACGTTGTTGAGCGAAGCCTGGCTGAGCAAGCTGCTGCCGGTCAGGCCGTGGGCGCTCCAACGGCGGTGCTTTTCCAGGGAGCTTTTCAGCAGCAGCTCTCGGCTCTCTATCGCAAGTATGCCACAGTACCTCTGGAGAACTACACTTCCTTTATGAACGCTACGCTCCAGCTTCGCCCGGAGCCGCGCAATCAGACGCAGAAAATGTATGCCACCCTCGACCCGGTCATGCAGGCTATTCTGACCGACCCCAAGGCCGACCCGGAAACGCTGCTGAACCAGGCCGCTCATCAGTTCCAGCAGATTCTCGATCAGTCGTCTTCGTCCTAGAGAGGTTTGCCCGCTATGTTTCCGCGCCGTGGGCCTGCGTAGTGCCCAGCATCCTACCCGGCCAGGGCGCTCGCGCCACTGCGCGGGCACGGCGCACTGAAGGAGGACCTCATGTCGCTTTCTTCGTCGTCATCATCGCCGCTCTCGCCAGCGCAGGAGTCGACGCCGCTCCTGACCTCGGACGAGGGGCTTATGACCGTCCGCTGGGCGCTTGTCCAGCGCCGCGGCGGCCTGCGCCGACGGCGACGCTGGGCGCTGTGGCGTCAGGTCCAGGGCTATCTCTTCCTGTTGCCAGCGTTGCTGATCTTTGCGCTCTTCGTCTGGTACCCGGTGGTGCTGGGCTTTGTGATGAGCTTTCAGAGCGTCGACTTGATCAATCCCGCGACCTGGGTCGGCTGGGCAAACTACCGCCACGTCTTCGCCGATCCCCTCTTCGCCATCGCCTGGCGCAATACGCTGGCATTTACCGGCTATGCCTTGCTCTTTGGGTATCTGGTGCCGCTAGTGCTGGCACTGGCCATTAACGAGATGCGCCACGGCAAGAGCTATTTCCGCCTGGCCTTCTACCTGCCAGTCATGCTGCCGCCAATTGTGACGGTCTTCTTGTGGCGCTGGATGTATGACCCTGACTCGGGCTTGCTGAACGCGCTCTTGAGCCTGGTCCATCTGCCAGGCCGGCTCTGGTTGGAAGATCCGCAGACCGCGCTCCCTGCGCTGGTAGTGGTGGCGACCTGGAGCGCCGCCGGCTCGACGATGCTGGTCTATCTCGCCGCCCTTCAGGGCGTGCCAGCCTCTCTCTACGAGGCCGCAGAGATCGATGGGGCCGGCTTCTGGCGCCGCCTCTGGCATGTGACGCTGCCCTGCATTCGTCCAATTATGCTGCTGATGCTGGTGCTGCAGATCATCGCGACGATGCAGGTCTTTATCGAGCCGTTTACGATCACCGATGGCGGCCCCCAGCACGCTACGCTGAGTATCCTGCTGCTGATCTACACCTACGCTTTTCAGAATGCGGATTTCGGCGAGGCCAGTGCCCTCAGTGTGCTGCTCTTCCTGGTGCTGGCCGCGTTTGGGCTGATCTACCTGCGCCTGACGAGCCGTATGCTGCAAGGAGATTGACGATGGCCACAGAGTACCATGAGCCGCTTCTTGAGCAGGAGCCAGGTTCTGACCAGCGCCGCCAGAGAGATTCCGCAGATGGGCTGGCCCGCTCCCTGCTCAGGCGCGGATGGCGCTGGCACCGCTCTGCCACAGCGACCTCTCGCTCATCTGAGGTCAGCAGCGAGCGCACGCTGCTTTCGCCCCTGATGCTGCGGCGTCCGCTGGTGCGCTTCTGCTATTGGGCGGTCTTTCTGCTGTTACTCGTGGGGACGCTGACGACGCTGGGACCGCTCTACTGGATGGTGAGCGGAGCCTTGAAGTCGAATGTGGAGATTTTCCAGAGGCCCCCCACGTTCTGGCCCGCTCATCCCCAATGGAGCAACTATAGCAATGCCTGGCAGATTCTGCAGCTTCCGCTCTATCTAGGGAATTCGCTGATTCTGGCTGCGGGGGCGGTGCTGCTGCAGTTGCTGGTCTCAGCGACGGCTGCATATGCCCTCTCGAAACTGCGCCCCTGGGGACGGAGCGCGATTCTGTTCGCCTTCTTTGCGACGTTGATGGTGCCCCCGGTCGTCTATTTGATCCCGCAGTTTGTCAATATCAGCGATCTGCCCCTGATCCACGTCTCGCTGATCAATAACTGGGCCGGGGTCTGGCTGCCCGAGGCGGCCAACGCTTTCAATATTCTGATCCTGAAGAGCTTCTTCGATACCATCCCCGGCGAGCTGACCGATGCGGCCCGCCTGGATGGCGCCAGTAGCTGGCAGGTCTTTATACGCATTGTGTTACCCCTCTCGCGCCCAGCTCTGGCGGTGATCACGATTTTTACGGTGATTGCTTCCTGGAAAGATTTCCTCTGGCCGCTGCTGGTGCTCTCGAATAGCAATCTGCAGCCGTTGATGGTGGCTCTCTACCATGAGTCGGGCCTTAACGCTAATCTGCCGTTTAGCTATCTGATGGCCGGCCTGGTCTTTGCCAGTCTCCCGCCCATTCTGCTGTTTTTGCTCTTCCAGCGCCAGATCATTCGTGGTGTCAATTTGACAGGCTTGAAGGGCTAGCCTGCTAGCTCATGAGCCTGCCAGGTGCTCTCTGGCAAGGCGCTGCCAGGGCGATAGCAGATGCGATGGACAGTCACATGACCAGGCACAATGAGGTCAGAAAGGAATGGTTTCGTATGCAGGATGCAATGCAGCGAATAATGGTCGCGCTGCGCAGGAACAGTAGTCGCAGGCTGGCGCTGCTGCTCGCGACGCTGCTATTGGTGCTTGGGAGCCTCGGAGCTTTGCTCACGCTGCCGCTCCTGGCGAAGGAGGTGAAGGCGAGCACCGCCGCGGTCACCGGTGGCGCTGGGGCGACGCTTCCCTATGTGGAGATGGAAGCGCACCAGGCTACAACCAATGGGAGTATTCTGGGACCCGATTTTTCGCTTGGGAGCCTGGCCTCCGATGCCGTGGATCGCCAGGCAGTCCTGTTGACCAGCGGTCAGTATGTACAGTTTACACTGACGCAGCCTGCCAATGCCCTGAATCTGCGCTACAGTATCCCGGACTCCGCCAGCGGCGGCGGCATCTCGGCCACGCTGAGCATCTATATCAATGGGGTGAAGCAGTCTCAGGAGTTGCAGCTGACGTCGAAATATAGCTGGCTCTACGGGCAGCCGAATTTTTCGAACTGCAACGCCAACGACTGGAGCGATACGCCTGGCGGCACGCCGCATCATCAGTTCGATGAGGTGCATGTTCTGCTGCCGCAGATGAGCACAGGGACGACGGTCAAGCTGCAGGTCGATCCTGAGAATACAGCCCCCTGGTACGCCATTGATGTGGCCGATTTCGAGCAGGTACCGGCCCCGCTGACACAGCCCGCCGGCTCAATCTCGGTGACCGATCCACCATATAATGCTGATCCTACGGGCAAGGTCGATGCCACGAGCGCCATTCAGCAGGCTGTCAATGATGCCTCGGCCCAGGGCAAGACGGTCTGGCTGCCCAAGGGGACCTATCTGGTGACCAGCCATATTCTGGTCAACAATGTGACGATGACTGGGGCAGGCCCCTGGTATACTGTGCTGACGGGCGCTCCCGTGGGCAGCAACGGCACGGGCGTCGGTGTCTACGGCTACGATGCCTACGATGGTCAGACCAGCTCCAATGTGACTCTGTCAAACTTCGCCATCGAGGGGCAGATCACGAACCGCATCGACTGCCTCCAGGATAACGGTATCGGTGGCTCCCTGAACAATTCAACGATCTCGAACATCTGGATCGAACACACCAAGGTGGGGATGTGGTTCGATGGTCCCTTCAGCGGCCTGAAGATCACCGGCTGCCGCATCGATAGCGTGCTGGCCGATGGCATCAATTTCCATCGCAACGTGACCAACTCCAGTGTGACGCAGACCATTGTACGTGGCACCGGCGATGATGGTCTGGCGATGTGGTCGGCTACCGATAATGTGCCGGCCACTGGCGACAGCAACAATACGTTCGATCACGATACGGTGCAGTCGCCGTATCTGGCCAACGGGATTGCGATCTACGGCGGTAATGGCAACAGCGTGACCAACGATCTGGTGACCGGCTCGCAGTACCGCGGCGGCGGCATCATGATCGATTATGAGGACTTTGGCAATGCCACCGCGCCTTTCGCCGGGACAACGACGGTGAGCAATGATACGATCCGGCAGACGGCGGGTATCGGCGACCAGGGCATTCAGCAGTTTGGGGCTTTGATGTTCTGGGCCGACAGCGGCGCGATGAACGCGACGTTCACGGTCTCGAATGTGGAGATCGATAACAGCCAGTATATGGCGATCTCGTTTGATGGCGGCAACCCCATCAGTACGGTCAATATGAATGGGGTGAACATCAGCGGCGCTGAGTTCGCCTTTTCGAACAAGGTGAGCCAGGTGACCGGCTCGGCGAGCAATGTGACAGCCAGCGGGCTGACGGTGGCCAGCATCCAGAGCTGCGAGAGCAGCGGGTCCTGGAATATCACCCTGGGCAGCGGTAACTCCGGCTGGAGTCCTAGCTCGCAGGTCTGTGGCTTCCCAACAGGCACGCCAACCCCGACGCCTTCGCCAACGGCTCCATTGCCGACACCAACACCTTCGCCGACCCCAACGCCACAGCCGGCACCGACGGGGACGCTGGTCCTGGCGATCAATGCCGGTGGCAGTGCGACTGGCAATTTCGTGGCCGACACCGACTACGATCAGGGCAACCAGTACAGCGATACCTCGACGGCCATCAATACCAGCCGCGTGGCCGAATCTATCCCGCAGGCGGTCTGGCAGTCCTGTCGCTGGAATAGCTCCTTTACGTACACAATCGGGGGCCTGCGCGCGGGCAACAGCTACACGGTGGCGCTCGATTGGGCAGAATTGACCTGGACGGCTGCGGGCCAGCGCCTCTTCAATGTGGCGATCAATGGGACGACGGTGCTGAGCCGCTTCGATGTCTACGCCACGGCAGGCTACAAGACTGCGTTGCAGAAGCAGTTTACGGTAGCGGCCAATAGCAGCGGCCAGATCGTGATCGCCTTTACACAGGGCGGAGCCGATAATCCCTTTATCAGCGGCATTGAGATCTGGCAGCCGTCAGGCGGCACGGCAACACCGACCCCAACAGTGACAGTGACGCCAACGAGCACGCCCACACCGACGCCTGCTCCGTCGGGGACGCTGGTGCTGGCCATCAATGCCGGCGGCGGTGCGGCTGGCAATTTCGTGGCCGATACGGACTACAATCAGGGGAATCAGTATAGCGATACCTCGACGGCCATTAATACCAGTGGCGTCAGCAATCCCGCCCCACAGGCGGTCTGGCAGTCCTGCCGCTGGAATAGCTCCTTTACGTATACCATCCCCGGCTTGACGGCGGGGACAGTCTATGTGGTGAAGCTGGATTGGGCCGAGTTGACTTTCCAGGCCCCCGGCCAGCGCGTCTTCAATGTGACGATCAACGGGAGTCCGGCCCTGATAAACTTCGATGTCTATGCCACCGCAGGCTATAAGACTGCCGTACAGCGCCAGTTTAATGTGGCGGCCAATAGCAGCGGCCAGATCGTCATTGCTTTCACGCAGGGGACTGCCAAGGCCGACAATCCTTTCATTAATGGCATCGAGATCTGGAAGCCAACCAGTACGCCGACGCCTCCCCCGACCGGAACGTTGATCACCGCGATCAACGCTGGTGGTTCGACTGCGGGCAATTTTGTGGCCGATACGGGCTACAACCAGGGGAACCAGTATAGCGATACCTCGACAGCCATTAATACCAGCGGCGTCAGCAATCCCGCCCCACAGGCGGTCTGGCAGTCCTGCCGCTGGAATAGCTCCTTCACTTACACCATCACTGGACTGTTCGCCGGGGCACGCTATACGGTGAAGCTGGATTGGGCCGAGCTGACTTTCCAGGCTTCAGGAAAGCGCGTCTTCAATGTGGCGATCAATGGACAGACGGTGCTGAGCAATTTCGATGTCTATGCCACCGCAGGCTATAAGACTGCTCTGCAGCGCCAGTTCACGGTTCAGGCTAACAGCAGTGGCCAGATCGTGATCTCCTTTACCCAGGGAAGCGCCGACAATCCCTTCATCAATGGCATCGAGATCTATCAGGCCTGATCTGCCTGCATGGGATACAGCATCGCTTTCCCTGACAGGTGAGTGGATAAGCAGACGAGCAAGGAAGCTGGTTGCTGGATAGAAAAGACCCCGCTCGGAGCGCGGAGCGCTCGCTCCGCCTCCGGAGGGGTCAGGTTTTCACAGGCCGGCCCGGCCCAGTTCAACAGCGCTTCTTTGCCCGTTTTTCAGCGAACCGATGATCAGCGGTCAGCTTATAAAAACAAGCAACTAGAGTGGAAAGGAACCAAGATTTCATGGAGAGGGCACAGCCAGTAGCCACCAATGCTCACCCCGCTGTCACCTTACCGGACGGCTATCGGGTCCTGGGTCAAGCCCAGGTCTGCGAGCGAGACGCCGCCAGGATCTGCCTACGCAGCGGACCGGCCAGCGTTGAGGTGACGGCCCTTGCGCCGGACCTCTTCCGCGTTGGCCTCTTTCTGGATGGCCGTCCCCGCCGCTACGAGTCGCCGGCAGTGGTGGAACAAGCCTGGCAGCCAGAGTCTGTCACTATCACAGAGCCAGCAGCGGGACAGCTGAGCATGGCCACCTCGTTCGCGACGGCGCACCTCTCTCTTGATCCCTTGCGTCTCAGTTTTTCCGATCCGAGCGGGCGGATCTTCGCCGCCGATGATCCCGAGCTGGGGATGGGCTGGTTCGAACGGCCCGCCGAGGAGGCCCTGCTACCGCTGGCCAATGTGGCCGGAACCCTCGGCCTACCGCTGCGCGTCTATAAGCGACACCTGCCCGAGGAGCGCTATTTCGGCTGTGGCGAGCGCTTCGGCGGTTTGGATAAGACAGGGACCTACCAGATCTTTTGGAACACCGATCCGCAACCCGGGCACAGCGTTTTCCACAATAACTTGTATGTCTCTATCCCTTTTACGCTGGTGCTGGCCGATGGTCTGGCCTGGGGGCTGTTTCTGGATAATCCCGGGCGGGTGGCTTTCGATCTGGCTCATGAGCATCCAGCTCGCTCCTGGTTCGGCACCAGTACCGGCGACCTGATCTATTATGTCTTCTGTGGCCCGACCCCACAGGCCGTGCTGGAGCGCTACACCGAGTTGACTGGGCGCACTCCTCTGCCACCACTCTGGTCGCTCGGCAACGGACAGAGCCGCTTCAGCTATGCTTCCGCCGAGGAGCTGCGCGAGGTGGCGACCACCTTCCGCGCGCGCGATATTCCGTGCGACACGCTCTATCTGGATATCGATGCGCTCGATGGCTACCGCGTCTTTACGTGGGATCAGGAGCGCTTTCCCGATCCCGCCGGCCTCTTCTCCGAGCTGCGCGCGCAAGGCTTCCATGTGGTGAGCATTGTTGATGCGGGCATCAAGGTCGATGAGCACTACGCGGTCTATGTAGATGGCAAGCGGCGCGATCTTTATTGCAAGACCCCCGACTATCAGGATTATCAAAATGCGGTCTGGCCGGGCCTTTGCGTCTTTCCCGATGTGACCAACCCGGCGGCGCGCGCCTGGTGGGGCGAGCAGCATCGCTCACTGCTCGATGCTGGGGTAGCCGGCATTTGGACCGATATGAACGAGCCGGCTGTTTTTATTCCGGTACATGGGACGCTGCCCCCTGAGACGATCCACCCCGGCGGCGGGACTCCACGTCTGCATGTTGAGATTCACAATGCCTATGGCTCGTTATTGGTCCAGGCGACGCGCGAGGGTCTGGAGCGCCTGCGCCCGGACCAGCGCCCGTTTGTGATTTCGCGCGCCGGCTACGCTGGTATCCAGCGCCATGCTTTGATCTGGACCGGCGATAATGCGTCAACGTGGGAGGATCTGGCGCAGAGTGTGTCGCAGTTGCTCAATCTGGGTCTCTCCGGTGTGAGCTGGTGTGGCAGCGACATCGGTGGCTTCTATGGCGATTGTAGCGGCGAGCTGCTGGCTCGCTGGACAGAGTTCGGGATCTTTCAGGCTTTCTGCCGCAACCACTCGGAGAAGCAGACGCGCCGTCAAGAGCCGTGGGTCTTTGGCGAGCCGTACGAGTCGGTCTGTCGCGCCATGCTCAAGCTACGGCAGCGTCTGCTCCCCTACCTGTATACGCTGTTCGAGGAGTGCCATCGCACTGGTGCGCCAGTGCTGCGCCCGCTCTTCTGGATGGCGCCGGCAGACCCCGTCGCCTGGGCTTACGATGACGAAGCGCTCTGCGGCCCTGCGCTGCTCGTAGCTCCTGTCTCGCGCCCGGGTGTCAGTCACCGTCATGTCTATCTGCCCGCCGGCACCTGGTTCCACTTCTGGAGCGGCCAGCGCTTGAGCGGTCCGGCCCATGTGGTAGCCTATGCCCCGCTCGGGCAGCCAGCGCTCTACGTGCGGGCGAATACGGCGGTGCCACTCTGGCCCGAGATGAACTACGTGGGAGAGCGAGCACCAGATCCGCTGACACTGCTGCTTTACCCAGCCGAAGGGAGCGGCGAGAGCAGTCTCTACGAGGACGCCGGCGATGGCTATGGCTACTTGCAGGGGGAATACGCTCGCCGGCGCATCATTTGCGAGGTCGAGGGCGATGAGATTCGCGTGTTCCTCAGCGCCCGCGAGGGCAGCTTTGTGCCGCAGCGCCAGCGCATCGTGTTGGAGCTGCGTGCCCTTGAGCGCGCTCCCCGGAGTGTCGAGCAACGCACCGGAGACGGTGACTCTGCCGGTCCGGTCGAGTGGTCCTATGACCAGGAGCAGGGCCGCCTGCTGGTGACGTTGCGGGAGCAGGTTGAGGCGCAGGAGCTGAGCATCCGCCTGGCGGCAACAGCCACCGAGGGAGGATCTGGCGCCTGGCTGGAGGAGACGGACGAGGAGCCTGCTGATCGGCTTTGAGCTGTAGGCAAGCTGTTGACCTTCCCGCTGCTCGCCCTGGTCACTCACCAGGCATTCAGGCCGCCGCGCGGCCTGCTTCGTTTTTTCACCTGGGCTCACTCGTTAGATCTGTCTTCAAGATCTTTGTGCTGCCAGAGCTAGAGAGAGGAAGAGTGCTGGCAAGAGGTGCCAGCACTCTTCTTTTTGTTTCTCTCCTCTTTTTTTTTGAATACTTCCGAGGATTCCGATACTTTAGCGGAATCTTCTCGCTACTCTTGTGGGCATGAGCGCGCTGCTGCTAAGGCTGCTTCAGCCTGGTAGCTGCAGTATAATTACCAGACTGTTCCGATAAAAATGTCAATGGCTATCGTCTGACGGATAGGGAAACAATGAATCTGATTGTGGAAGGGAAAGGCATCTTTATTAGTAAACATCAAGGAAGAATTCGTCTGGTCCAGGGATCGCAGGTCGTGGAGGAAATACCTCTGATCCATCTCAAGCAAATTCTTGTTATCGATACAGGCGTTGGGATCTCCAGCGATGTGGTGAAGCTCTGCAGCGAGGAAGGGATTGCGCTCCATTTCCTGGAGATTGGAAGGCCGGGCCGCTCAGCACTACGGAGCGGGCGTCAGGTATGTTCTGCCTGAGCAGATCGCTTGGCCCGGATGGCAGACACGGGGAGCCACCGATCTTTTCAATGCCCTCCTCAACTACGGCTACGGCGTGCTTTATGCTCAAGTTGAACAGCCGCCGTGTTGAGACAACAGTGGCGGCCATCCGTCAGAGCCTGCAGACAGAGGGTCTGCCAGGGCCCACAGCTCAGCAGCGCCGCTGCCCACTGTGCGAGTTTCGCCGCTTCTGCAACGACGTGGTGTGAGTCAGGAGAACAGGAGAGCAGAGAGCGAACGCAAGGCGTACCGGTCTTTTCTCTAAGACCGGGATTCCGACGATTTAGCGGAATCGTTAGGCTATACTGCTTCCCAGAGCAGCGGGCCGCCTGGCTCAGCTCCTCGGCCAGGTCAAGACAAGAGCACGAAGGGAAAGGAGACGCCGCCTTGAATACCGAGACCATGAAACGGGTCCATCGCCTGCAGACTATCATTCACCTTTTCGAGAGTCATATGAAGCGGCGGTGGCGCACCCGCGAAATCGCTGAGCGGCTGGGCATCAATGAGGATACGGCGAACAAGTACCTGAATGAGCTGCAGCTAACCGGCCTGCTGCCTCTCACGAAAGAGGGCCTCTACTGGTTTTTGCCGGAAGGGGCGGTCATCCCCAGGCTACAGCTCTCCCTGAGCTATCCCGAGGCGGTGGGCCTCTATCTGGCTGGCCGCCTCCTGGCTCAGACGCGCGATGAGCGGAACTGGCATTTGACAATGGCCCTGCATAAGTTGGTAGAGGCCCTGCCCGCTCCCGTGCGCGAGCAGCAGGAGACTATTGCCGCGCTGCTGCTCACGGAGGATAGCGACAGGGAAGATGTTTCGGCCATTTTTCTGGCACTGGCGTGCGGCTGGGTCCAACACCGCCGCCTACGCCTGGTCTACGAGCCGCCGCGCAAGAGCCGTTTCGAGACGCTTTTCGATCCTTACCTGCTGGAACCATCAGCTATCGGACGGACCATCTACGTGCTCGGCTACAGTCATACCGTGCGGGCCTTGCGTACTTTGAAGCTGGAGCGCATCCGACATGCAGAGCTAACCAGTGAGACGTTTGTCCCCGATCCCTCCTTTAAGGCTGAGGAATTGCTGCAACGGGCCTGGGGCGTGATGTACGGCGATGAGGAACCGGTCAGGGTACGCTTGCACTTCAGCAGCCAGGTGGTGAAGCGCGTGCGTGAGACGCGCTGGCATCCGTCGCAGGAGATTCGTCTGACGCGCGACGGCTGCGAGTGGACGGCCCTGATCGGTGACCTGGTCGAGATCGAACCCTGGGTTCGCGGTTGGGGCGCCGACTGTGTGGTGTTGGAGCCGGAAGAGCTACGCCTGCGAGTCATTAGCCACGTCCAACGAGCCAGCCAGAACTATGGATTGCAGCGCCCCGCCCTCTCCACCCACGAGCCAGGCAGGCTCAACGCGGATCTGTTCCGCCGTCCCGCCCGGCCAGAAGAGGCTGAAGTGAAGGAAAGAAAGGAGTGAGCGGTTTCCCTCATGAAGACTCTCTATCCCTATCAGGAGCGTGTGCTCCAGGTGCTGGCCCAGGGCCGCAATGTGATTCTGGTCATTCCGACGGGCGGCGGAAAGACGCTGGCAGCCCTGCTACCCTTCCTGCAGAGCTGCGCGTTTAACGATGGGACGCTGCCCGGGAAGGCGCTCTACGTCTCGCCCATGCGGGTGCTGGCCACGCAGTTCATCAGAACCTGCCGCCAGTTACTGGAGGAGGAGCTGAACCCGCTCTTGATCGAGCCGCTGCGCCAACGCTATGCCCAGTTCGGTCGTTCGCTGCTCAGTTTGCAAACAGGCGAGTCGCCGGACGATCCCCAGTTCGAGTCATTGATCATCGCCTGCACGATCGATCAGCTGCTGGCCAGCGCTCTCGGCGTGCCCTATAGCGTCGACGGGGCGCGCGCCAATATCAATGTTGGTCTGCTCGCCAGCACCTACCTGATTCTGGATGAGCCGCATCTCTATCCGCTCAATCGGCAAGGCCAGAGCTGCTTTGGCGCCCTGACAACAACGATCGAGCTGCTGCGCCAGCTCAAGGATCTGACCCGCTTTATCTTCATGAGCGCGACCCTCTCCAGGCCACTGGTGGAGCAACTGGCGCAGATGATCGATGCTGAGGTGATTGAGGCAAGCGATGAGGAGCTGACCGCCCTGGCCAAGGGACGTCAGCGCGTCTTTCGGCGCGTGGCGGAGCCGCTGAGCGCCGAGCAGGTGCTTGCGCGTCACCAGCGCTGCTCTCTGGCGGTCTGTAACCGTGTCGAGCGAGCCCAGGAGCTATATCTGCAGCTTGATGAGCTGATTCAAGAGCGCGGGCTTGACATCCGTCTGCAACTGCTGCACAGCCGCTTTAGTGATGAGGATCGGCGCCGCCAGGGCGAGGAACTGCAGCGTTTGCTTGGTCCCGCCGCCTGGGACGAGGAGAGCGGGCGCTATCAGGGCGAGAATGTGATTGTGGTGGCGACGCAGGTGGTCGAGGTGGGGCTTGATATCTCGGTTGAGACGCTGCACAGCGAGCTGTCGCCAGCCAATAGCCTGATCCAGCGCGCCGGACGCTGCGCGCGCTTCCCTCGCCAGCAGGGGCAGGTCTTTGTCTACTCGCTCCCCGTCGATGATCAGGGTCAGCCGCAGACACTGCCCTACGAGCCGGAACCCTGTCAACGTACCTGGGAGGCCCTGGCCGAGTACGATGGCCAGGTAGTGCGCTTTCAGGAGGAGCGCCGCCTGCTTGACACGGTCCACTGTGAGAGCGACCTCCAGTTGCTGGCGCGCTACGAGGAGCAACGGCCCCTTCTGCTGGAGAAGATGGTGACCAGCTTGAGGAAACCCGATCCAAGTGTGCGCTCTACGCTGATCCGTGACGATCTGCAAGTGGCGCTGCTGGTGCACGATGCGCCCGAAGAGGAGATCGTCACAGCGCCCTGGCACTGGCAGCTTTTCACGCTGCGTCCCAGTCTGCTGCAGGGCCGGCACTGGCGGGCCCTACAGGAGCGGGCCGCCGCACTGGGCCTCGATTGGGTGTGCAAACAAGCGGTGCTCGTGGATAGCGGGAGCGGGACAGCGGCCCAGGGCGAGGACGATAGCCGGCGCGAGCCACTCTATACGTGGGAGCCGGTGACCAACCCGGCCCAGATCAGCAGTGCGCTGGTCTTGGCTCTGCCGCAGGCCCTGGTGACCTACGATCGCGATCTGGGCCTGGTCTTCCGCGACGGACGTCTGCCGCTGTCCGCGCGCTGGCGGCAGCGCCTTGAGGGCACGCGCTACCAGAGCCGTCCGCAGGAGCGGCGGCGTTCAGGTGCGGCCAGTCAGACGGTCTCGCGCCAGCGCTACGAGGAGCACATTGGGGGACTGGCCGACGCCTACCACTACGGCCTCTACCATGAGCTGGCCTATGCTCTGCGCCGCCTGGAGGAGCGCATGGGAGTGGCAGCGGGCACGATTGATCAGGCCATTCAGTTGGCCCTGGCCCTGCACGACCTGGGGAAACTGGCTGAGGGCTGGCAGCGTTGGGCCCGCGCCTGGGAGCGCCTCTATCACGAAAAGAAGGGTCTGCACTATCAGGAACCGGCAGCCGATTATCTCTTTGCCAAGACGACCTATAATGTGCGAGCCCGCGAAGAGCGACAGTGGGAGCAAGAGCTAGCCGAACGCCGTCCTAACCACGCCTGTGAGAGCGTGGCTTTGGCGCGCCGCTTCATTGTGGACTGCCTGGGCGCGACAACGCCGGCCAGCCCCACTGCGCCCGTGGCGCGGGCCACCTGCTATGCCATTGCCCGTCATCATACCACAGGGGCCCACGAATATGGTGCGAGCAGGCTGGCGCCAGGAGCCTTAGAGGCGGTACGGCGAGCCTTAGCCCTGGTACAGCGCGAGACCCCTCCTCAGCCCATGAACCTGCAGTTGATTCTGCCAGCGTGCCAGCAAGGAGATCTCTTCCCCGAGAACGCCACTTCGGGGAAGTTCAGTCAGCCCGCGCTGGACCTGCACAAACCCCACTACGAAACCTGGCTGGCCTTTGTCATGACACG
>NZ_JADGIA010000116.1 GCF_019683635.1 Thermogemmatispora sp.
CCCTCTGTACCCACCCTCTGCTCACCTCTTTTCTAGCACTGTCAAGCCTCGACCCTTTGAGAGCAGGCTCAGCTGCTCGATGGCCAGCAAAGCCGCATCAGTACCAGGAGAAGCTGACCAGGATCTGCCAGGCGGGCTATCTTAACAGAGATTTTATCATCCATCAGCTAGATTCCTTCATGTGACGAGACCCATAAAAGCGAAGGGAGTCACCGCACCATGATCATTGTCAGGCAAGCAGTGCGTCGGCTGCTGCGCTGTACCGCTGGCTTGCTCTCGCTGACAGCTCTCCTGTTATTGGTGGCCTGTGGCACCAACAGCAACAGTGCTGCCGGAGGCGTCAGCGCCTCTGCTTCCGCGACTCCCACCTGTCCCCCTACCCCACGCTTTCAGAGCGTGAGCGGGACGGTGCAGAGCGTGAGTACTGGCTCCTTCACAGTGCTGGATCGGCAGGGCCAGAGCAAGCAGGTCGTCTACACCAGCAGTACGCGCTTTACCAAGCAGGTGCAGGAGAAGGTTAGCGACCTCAAGGATGGGGAACAGGTCACGGTCTTTGTAAGCCAGAACTCGGACGGTACCTACTCCGCTGTCTCTATTGCCGCTGGGAGCGGTCAGGCGGGCTTTGCGAATAATGGCAACGGCACTGGTCGAAATGGCCAGGGCTTCAGTGGCAATCGCGGCAACTTCAACGCAGCCTGTTTCCGGCGCCAGGGTCAGGGTGCTTCCGGCGCTAACGGCACGAACACGCAAAACTCGCGCGCGGTGCGCGGCAGCATCACCCAGATTGCTGGCAATCAGCTGACAGTGACCGATAGCAGCGGCAGCAACTTCGTGCTGACCTTGACCAGCACCACGCGCATCGTTGAGACCGAGGCTGCCAGTGCGAGCGATCTCAAGAGCGGGGTGACGGTTCTGGTCGTTGGCTCCAACGGCAGCCAGGGTCAGCTGACCGCCTCCAGTGTCACCATCAACCCCCAGATGCAGGGGAGGTAAGGAATGAAGGCAGGTTGATAGCAGAAGCGAACAAGGAGCCTTCTTCTGAAAGGAGATGTAAGCATGTCCGATGTCGAGACGAATCTCCAGCCGTTACTGGAGGACGAAGGGAGTGAGATCGCTACAGAGGAAGCGGCGCGTTTCGATACCAAGCTCACTTTGCCGCCGCGCCGCCGGCGCCGCCGCGGCTGGGTGATTGCCACAGTGCTGGTGGTCGTTCTGCTGTTGGCCGCAGGGGGCGGACTGTCCTACATGCATCTGACGGCACAGCAGAAGCCTCAGTATACGGAGGCAACGGTGACCACCGGCAACCTCTCAGTAACCGTCTCGGGCACCGGCCCCATCATGCCGCGGGCCCAATACAATCTGAACTTCCCCAGCTCGGTGGGTGGTCAGATCAGCGAGATCGATGTGCAGGTGGGTCAGCAGGTGACCAAAGGCCAGGTGCTGGCGAAAGTCGACTCCCCCTCGCTGCAGGACGCCGTGACGCAGGCCCAGCAAGCGGTGAACAACGCGCAAACGGCCTACAACGATGCGGTCAACAGCGGGGCTTCGCAATCGCAGCTTGATCAGCTCCAGGGCCAGCTCCAGAGCGCTGAGGATCAGCTGACGGCGGCCCAGCACAATTTGGCCCAGACTGTGCTGACAGCTCCCTCAAATGGAACGATCGTCGCCATTAATGGGACGGTCGGCCAGACGCCCGGTACAACAGGTTCCAGCTCCAGTTCCTCTGGTAGCGGTGGGAGTAGCGCCTTTATGGTGCTTGTTGATACCAGCTCGCTGACGATCGCCGCGGCTGTCAATGAGGCCGACATTGCCAATGTTCGGGTGGGTCAGCCGGCCTCCTTCACGGTTGCTGCCTATCCTAACCAGACCTTCCATGCGACCGTTTCCTCGATCGATATTCTTGGCCAGAACTCTTCCAATGTGGTGAGCTATACCGTTGATCTGACGGTCGATCAGAACAGCCTCAACGGGGCTCACATTTATCCAGGCATGACTGCCACGGTCAATATCACAACCCAGCAGCGCATCGGCGTGCTGCTGGTGCCGAACCAGGCGCTGACCTTCACCAACGAGGCGGTGCAGGTTGGGGCCATCAGCCGGCAGGCGCTGGCGCAAGTCTATCGCAATGCCGGTGCCTCCTTCGGTCAGGGTAATGCCAATACTAGCGGGGCCAGTAGCTCCAGCCAGAGCGGCTCTAGCACCAGTAGCAGTGGAAGCACGCGAGTGGTGCTGACGCTGCGCAATGGTCAATTGACCCCGGTGGTGATTCAGACGGGCCTGACCAATGGCACCTATACCGAGGTACTCTCGGGCCTGCAGGACGGCGACCAGGTGGTAGTCAGTGCAACTGGTGGCGTCTTCTCTAACCTCTCCACGACTACCACGACCACTGGGGGCAGTAGCCTGAGTGGAAGTGGCTTCGGTGGCGGTGGCGCGCGCTTCTTCGGCGGAGGAGGAGGTGGCCGCTAAATGGAGCAGCGTGAGCAGTGGCAGGCTGATGGACATCGCGCCTATCCACTGGTGCGAGTCCGTCAGCTTGTCAAGAACTATTACCTGGGTCACACAGTCGTGCCAGCTCTGCGGGGGGTTGATCTCGATGTCTGGCCGGGCGAGTTGGTGGCCCTCATGGGTCCCTCCGGCTCGGGCAAATCAACCTTCATGAATCTGCTCGGCTGCCTGGACCAGCCGACGGCTGGCCGTTACCTGCTCAATGGGGTGCCAGTCGATGAGCTAAGCCCCAATGAGCTGGCCGATGTGCGCAATCGCTCGATCGGCTTCGTCTTCCAGAATTTCAACCTCTTGCCCTGGATGTCTGCCCTGGAGAATGTCGAGCTGCCGCTGACCTATATGCAGATGCCCGCCGAGGAGCGTAGGAGACGAGCGGAGATTGCTCTGACGCTGGTGGGCTTGCGCACGCGCGCTCTCCATCGTCCGACAGAGATGTCCGGTGGTCAGCAGCAGCGTGTGGCCATTGCGCGTGCCCTGGTAACGTCGCCGACTCTGCTCCTGGCCGACGAGCCAACGGGGAACCTGGATAGCCAGACCAGTGTTCAGATCATGGGCATCCTCCAGGAGCTGAATCGCCGTGGCCTGACCATTATTCTGGTGACGCACGAGGCCGATATCGCTGCCTATTGCCGTCGCCAGGTGCGTTTCCGCGATGGGCGCGTCGTGGGCGACACGCTCAATCCCCAACCGCTGGAGGCACGCTTGCAGCTCACCCATGATCATAATCAGGAACAGGAGGGAAGGAAGGTGACCTCATGAGCTTTCTGAGGCCCGAGACTGGTGCACAGCATGCCACGGTGCCGCAGCCGGCGCCGCTGGACCGCAGCGCTTTCCTGCCTCCCGTTCACAAATATCGGCGGGCCCGCGGCTTCTCTGCTGTCTATCAGGGGACTCGCAGCGCGCTGCGAGCCTTACGGGCTAACGCGCTGCGCTCCCTGCTGACTTCGCTGGGGATCATTATCGGCGTCGGCGCTGTGATTATGATGATCTCGATCAGCGAGGGAAACGCCGCTACCATTAATCAGCGGCTCTCCGCTCTCAATCCAACCCAGCTCACGGTCTTCCCCGGTAGCGCCCGCGGCACCGGGGGGGTCAGCTCCGGCCTGGGGTCCGCCCAGTCGCTGACGCTGGACGATGCCAATGCCATCGCTCAGCTCCCCCATGTGACCGCTGTCAGTCCTTTGATTAATGCCCAGGGGCAGCTGGTGGCCGGTGACCAGAACTGGTCAACCTCGGTTGTCGGCGTGGCTCCCCCGTATCAACAGATCGGCGGCTGGCAGCTTCAGGATGGCAGCTTCATCTCGCAGGACGATGAGGATAGTGGCCATACCGTAGCTGTGCTCGGGCAGACGGTGGTCGATAACCTTTTTGGCCCGGGCGCCGATCCAGTAGGGCAGAGTGTGCGGATCAATGGCGTCCCCTTTACGGTGATCGGGGTCCTGGCTCCCAAGGGAACCACCGGTGGGCGCAACGCCGATGACGTGGTCTATGTGCCCTATACCACCGCGCGTCAGCGCCTGAGCGGTGGGCGCTCCCTGGGCCAGATCGTGCTGACTGCCGATAGCACCTCCGATGTTGGCCTGGTGCAAAATGAGGTCGAGCAGTTGCTGGAGCAGCGGCACAACATTTCTAATCCACAGCTCGATGACTTCCAGATCTCTAATCAGCTCCAGGTCCTGCAGTCGGTGCAGGGGACCAATCAGGCCCTGACGATCCTGCTGGTCAGTGTGGCCTCGGTCTCGCTGGTGGTCGGCGGTATTGGTATCATGAACATCATGCTGGTCTCGGTGACCGAGCGGACGCGCGAGATCGGTATTCGCATCGCTATCGGGGCACGTCCCCGCGATGTGATGACGCAGTTCTTGATCGAGGCTCTGGTGCTGAGCATCCTGGGCGGACTGATCGGCATCGTGCTGGGTCCTCTCGGGGCTTTGGTGCTGATGCATTTTACCAATACGCCCTTTGTGCTCGATCCGCTCTCGGTGTTGCTGGCTTTCGGGGTCTCAGCCCTGGTCGGCATCATCTTCGGCTTCTATCCAGCACAGCGGGCGGCACGCCTTGATCCGATTGTCGCCTTGCGCACCGAGTAAGCTTCTTTGCAAAGCAGGCGAGCCTGTTATCCTTTCGTTGATACCCTCAACTGCGCTCTGTCTGAGAAGAGGGGTGAGCACTCAGGAATGGCCTGCCCGCCTTCCTGACGCGCCCGCCCCTCTGGCGCTATTTCACTGGCTACCCCCTGACTGACATCACCTATCTCTAACCAGCCCAGGTCTCGATTGTACCCCTTCTCGCCTCAATGAGCACCTGGCCAGAGCGCTGAGGGGCTAAAAAATCTTTATTTCTGCTCTCGCTCGTTTTTTGTTGATGTGTGTGAGAACGTGAATTTTTCGGCCTCCGCTATACTCAACATAGTCGCTATTCTTTAACCTGACCTTTGTGCCCGCTTAATCAAGGCGTGATACAATCCCTCATGGAGCTGCAAAGAAGACAGTCATTGCCGGGCAGACGACGCTTGGCGGCTGTCGGACGCGATACGGGATGATCAAGGGCTTACCGATTCCAGGCAAGACCAGTTTCTGGTCTCGTGAGCTTGCGGAAAGGTTGGAGCAAACGATGAAGCGCGTCTTTAATGTCGGACTGGCTGTGTTGCTGATGGTCATTCTACTGGGAACGGTGGCCGCGGCAAGCGCACCGGCCCAGCTTCGGACAGGAGCAACGGCAGCGCGGCGCTCGACAACCACTCCTATTCAGCATCTCGTGGTCATCTTTGATGAGAACGTCTCTTTCGATCACTATTTCGCCACCTACCCCGTCGCGCTGAATCCTCCGGGCGAGCCGGCTTTCCATGCCAGACCTGGCACGCCCACTGTTAACGGACTGACTCCGAGCCTGTTGAATCACAACCCCAATCTTGCCAATCCCAAGCGGCTCGATCGCTCTCAGGCCCTGACCTGCGATCAGGATCACGGCTATACCGATGAGCAGAAGGCCTTTGATCACGGCCTGATGGATAGCTTTGTGCAGTCGGTGGCTGGCTCAAGCTGCACCGATAAGTCGATCGTGCTGGACTACTACGATGGCAACACCGTCACGGCGCTCTGGAACTACGCCCAGCACTTCGCTATGAGCGATAACTCGTTCGGCACGACGTTTGGCCCCTCGACGCCGGGTGCGCTCAATCTGGCCTCTGGCCAGACGCATGGCGCTACGCCGACCAATGTTCCCGGTTTAATCAGCAACGGGACGGTGATCGGCGATGTGCGTCCCGCCTTCGATGACTGCTCGGTGGGGACGACGGCTTCGCTAAGTGGCAAAAACATAGGAGATCTGCTTAATGCCAAGGGCATTACCTGGGGCTGGTTCCAGGGTGGTTTCCGCCCCACGGCGGTCACTAATGGCAAGGCGGTCTGTGGCGCAGCGCACAAGAACATTGGTGGAGTCACCGTCACCGACTATATCCCTCACCATGAGCCTTTCCAGTACTATCAGTCGACAGCCAATCCCCATCATCTGCCGCCTTCCTCGGTGCAGATGATCGGGCGCACCGACCAGGCCAACCATCAGTACGATCTCAGCGATTTCTGGGCGGCGCTGCAGGCTGGCAATCTGCCGGCGGTCAGCTTCCTGAAGCCTCCCGCCTATCAGGATGGTCACGCTGGCTACTCTGACCCGCTCGATGAACAGCAGTTCCTGGTCAACACGATCAATCGCCTGGAGCGCTCAGCGTACTGGGAGAGCATGGCCATCATTATCGCTTACGACGATTCAGATGGCTGGTACGATCATGTGATGGGGCCGATCGTGAACCGTTCTGCTGACTCGACCTACGATGCGCTCACGGGGCCAGGACAGTGCGGAACGCCCCAGCCTGGCGCCTACTCGGGACGCTGCGGCTATGGGCCTCGTCTGCCTTTGCTGGTGATCTCGCCCTTCGCGCGCGTCAACTTCGTCGACCATACGGTGACCGATCAGACCTCGATCCTGCGCTTTATCGAAGATAACTGGCAGCTGGGGCGCATCGGCGATCAGTCTTTTGACGAGCTGGCTGGCCCCTTGACACAGATGTTCGACTTCTCCGGCCCGCGTGCAGCGCGTCTCTTCCTCGATCCCGAGAGCGGCACGCCGCGCTAAGCAGGGGGAGCGGTCATTGCGCGCCTGCCCTGCCTGGGTGGCTTGCTGTCAGCGCTTCCCTTCCTGTGTCATTGGCTGTGAATGCCGGGTAGCGAGGAGCCTGTGCCGTTAACCGACGTGCGCAGGCTCCTCCTTTCGTTTGCGGACGACTTCGCGGCAAGCGATCTGGCCTGCTGCGAGTCGTGTCAGGTGGTCTGACGGCTGTCGGCCAGGGCCTGCAAGGCGGAGGTAAAGCATTCCATCGGCGGGTGAACGATACCGGCTCCGACCTGACCAATGCCGGGCAGGCGGTGCGCAATGCCCGTATTGATCACCGGCGGCAGATTGAGGCGACAGACCTGGCGGATATCAATGCCGGTCGGAGTCCCCTGGAAATTGAGAGGAGGCAGACTGAACTGTGGGTTTGTGGTCACGGTCAAGGCGTACATCTCACGGGTATAGCGCAAAGCGTCAGCGGGCGTGCCTCCGATAAACTGGACGATGGCCGGGGCCCCAGCCATTGCGAAGGCTCCCAGCCCGGCGGTCTCCGTAATAGCGCTATCCCCAATATCTGGGTTGGCATCCTCGGGGCCGAAGCCGGCGAAATAGAGACCTTGAATCGACTGGGCTGGTCCCACAAACCAGCGCTCTCCCAGCCCGCTCACGCGGATGCCAAAGTCGACCCCATTGCGCGCCATCGTGACTACCACGCTGCTGTTAGGCACATTCGACCCCGCCAGCGTCATGGCCTTGGCCGCGGCCATTGAAGGATTCAGATGAAAATGGTCGTTGGAGGCGATGAAGCGCAGCACACTGGCGGTTTCCGCACTGGAGGTCCCTGTTTCGACCAGCGCCGGGGCCAACTGGCGCAGAAAGAGGGAGGTAGCCGCTTTATTGCGGTTGTGGCCCTCATCGCCCATCTGCAGGGCCTGGGCCAGCAGCGAGCGCAGATCAAGGCCGCCGACATGGCGCAAGGCCCGGCTCAATGCCGGCCCGAGCACCTCCTGCATCCAGCGCAGACGCTCGATGACCTCTGGTGCGTAGGCTCCATAACGCAGAACCTTGCCCAGTCCCTCATTCAAGGGAGCAAAAGTACGGTTGCCATGCACTCTATCCTCAACGATGAGCAGAGGCATAGAGGGCGAGACAATACCGGCCATTGGCCCTACAGCATGATAGTGGTGACACGGAGCAAAGGTAATGCTTCCTGTCTCCGCCAGGCGCGTGGCCTCCTCCTCGTTGCTTGCCCAACCTTCGTAAAGGCAGGCACCAATAATGGCGCCTCGCATGGGTCCGCACATACGCTCCCAGCTAATCGGCGGACCGGCGTGGAGCAGGGCATAGCCTCCTGCGGCCTCGCGGAAGAGGGGAATGAGAGTCCGGGCTGGCTGTACGTCGACCAGCACAGGCTCGGCGGCCAACATGCGCCCTACGGCGATCTCGTTGGCGCGATCGATGGCGGGATCGGCCAACAGGCGAGCTAAGAGTGCGGGATCACCGGCGGGCGGTCGCCAGGCCACACTGGTCACAGTGACGCCCTGGGTGCGCAGGGCCTCGGCGAAAAGCTCGGCGCCCACGTTGATGACGGTGAATGGTGAAGGGCTGAGTTGCTCTGGCGTGCTAGGCGACACTGCCGCTTTCCTCCTGCTCATAGAGTAACTGGACACAGTGCAGGGCTGCCTCGGCGTTGCTCATAAGGACGGTGGCCCCGGCTTCCTGCAGGCGCGCAGCCTGGGCTGAGAGACGCTGCGGATCGCCTTCGGTTCCGCAGAGCGAAACCACGATTGCTGGACGAGGGCCGCGGCGGCGAAGCTTCGCGATGACGGGCGCGTAGATGGCAGCCGGATCGGGATGGGCGCAATAGCCGAGCACCAGGTCGAGCAGAACCACGGCAACACGCGGATGGTCAGCCACGGTCTCAAGGGCCTGCAGGCGCAGCGAGGGATCGATCATAGGGTGGGGGCGTCCGCGGGTATATTCGTCGGCCCCGAAGTCGATGGCGCAGTGGCCGGGGAGAGCAGTCAGACTGCTTTCGTGCAAACGCCAGGCCGGCTCTAACGGAATATTTGAGTAAATAGGCCCCAGCAGGGCGCTCCAGAGCTGCATCGCCTCGTCGCAGAGGGTACCGCCAGCGAAAAGGCCGACCAGGTGCCCGCTGGCCGAGGAGACGGCGCTGATTTGCCTGAGTCGCTCAAGGCGCGCGGCAATGGCGCTGGCTGGCGTGGTTGCCGCATGGTAGGAGGCGGGTGTGGCGGCAAGTTGAACGGCCAGGGTAGCGGCATCGGTCAGTGTGCGAGCCACCACGACCCGGCTGCCGTAGCGCTGCTCCAGGGCCTCGTGGTCGGCGCCCAGAAAGCAGGTCACCACTGCCTTCGAACCGCTTGCCGCCTCCTCTATCACACGGGCCGCCACCTCCGGCGCAGGCGGCTTGGAGACCAGGACGATCACGCGCGTTTCCTCGTCCTCCAGGAGCAGACGGATGCCCGCCAGGGTAGTTATGGCTCCCACCTCGCGGCTCAGGTCGCGTCCGCCGCTGCCGATGATCTGGGAGATGCCACTACCCTGCTGAGCAATCAGCGACATCACCTGCTGAATGCCGGTACCCGAAGCGCCGACGATGCCGATGGGGCCGCGTGGCACGACATTCACAAAGCCCAGGCCAACACCATGAAGCAAGGCCGTGCCGCAGTCCGGTCCCATCAGCAACAGGCCACGCTGCTGAGCCAGCTGCTTCAAGGCGATTTCTTCCTGGAGCGGCACATTATCGCTGAACAAAAAGACATGCAAGCCGGCGCGCAAGGCCAGCTCGGCCTCCAGGGCCGCATAGGGACCAGGAACCGAGATCATGGCCAGGCGAGCCTCGGGCTGGCGTCTGAGGGCCTCCTCTAGAGAGTGTGGCGGCTCTGTGGAAGCAGCGAGCGAGAACTCGCCGTCGGGGAGGGGGGTCTTCTTCGGCTGGCGGGCGGTCAGCAACTCCTCAGCAGCCCGCAGCGCCTGCTCGGCGGCCTCCGGGATAGTGGCTTTGACCACCAGCAGCAGGTCGTCTGCTCCCGCTGTTACCCCGCTGGGATGAAGACCGGCCTCGGCGAGTAGCTGGAGATTCGCCTCGGTGGCCATCACTGCGGCGGCGTTCTCGACGCCTGGCAGCCCCTTGAGGGCCGTAGCGATCTGCATCAGGGTGATCGAATCAACGTAGGTACGTCGCCTGACCTGCGCTTGAATCACCATAGGTCCGATCCTTTTCTCCTGCTGAGCAGGCTGTTCGCCTAAGCGCGAGATACCGGACTGGCGCGCTCCGCGCTAGGGAGACAGCCCCCGCGTGACTTGGCTGAATGAAGGTAAGGTAAGGTGACGCCTTGACTGGGTTGGCGATGATGGATGCTTGTGCTGGCCTCATCGCTCACTGCCGCCGAGGCCTGCTCGCAGGAACGAGTTGGTGGCGACGAGAGGCGGCAGAAAAGCGAAGCCGGACCGGATGCGGGCCAGAAAAAACCAGCACCGCAGTGCTGCCGCATCCGGTCCGGATGGGTACTGCATCACATCAGGATACCGCAGGGGAGACGCCAGAAGAAAACAATGACCGCGGTGGGACTCGAACCCACGACCTTACGCTTAAAAGGCGCCTGCTCTACCGCTGAGCTACGCGGTCGGTGCAGGGAGGGTCACCGCCGAAAGGGGAAGGAAGAGACATTCCTCCCTGGCTCATGGCTAATGATACCATGCCTGTCAAGAAGAGGAGCGTCACTAACGGGGGTGCGCGATCCCTGGACAGACTTGAGCCACGGCCCGCGCGCCTAGTTCGCCGCCAGGGTGACGCCGATGGCTTAAGACCAGCGTGTATAATGAAGGGGAGGTGGACAAGGGTAGAAGGACAGGAGGCAGCCCCCCGCGGCCACGCTCGCTCATCCGCTGTCAGAGGGCGCTGGCTGGCAACCTTGTCTTGGCAGAGGGGGCATGGTACACTTACCGATAAGCGCCAATGGGGAAGGCAAGGTCTCGATAGCACTCGAAGGGATCAAAGGCGCTCTCTTGACAAGGGCCAAGTTTGCGTATATCCTCATGTCGGTCTTAGGGGCTGTTATCCCCTGGGACAGGTCTCTAGCTGCCCCGACCCAGCTCAACGGTAGGGCCGGGGACTCTACATGAGTCGCATACCTGCTATCTGATGCCGTGCAGGCAGTCACGGCGTTGAGCGGCGCGGATGCACTGGCCGCAGCGCCAGGCGTGCCGTGCCAGAGAGAGAGCATGGCAGATGGGATAGGGTAGCACGAGGTCGAGGCGGTCAGGGCCGTGCTGGTGCCGCTCTCCTCTCTGGCCAGTCGCGAGGACCAGCGGAAGGCCTGGCGGAAACGCAGCCGTGAGGAAGGGCCTGCCTTTTCCTCAGTTGAAGAATAGGGAAACGTACCGGAAGGACAGCTAGGCGGCTATTAACAGGAGGCGGCGTCTATCCCCTGTTCGCGATCCGGCCTGTCTCCTGACGGGGGCGGGACCAGGCGGCAGAACAGGGTGCTACGCCGAAAGAACGTGACCAAGCATATACTCGTTGTTGATGACAAAAACGAGCTGCTGCATCTGATGCGGCGAGTCCTGGAAGACGAAGAGTACCAGGTCTCTATTTTACAGCACGGGCGCGAGGCGCTGGCGCGTGTCAAGCGTGATCTGCCTGACCTGCTCATTCTCGATCTGCGACTGGGCGATGTCTCCGGTCAGGAGATCCTCAAGCAGCTGCGTGCTGATCCTCTCACCCGAGAGGTCCCGGTTATTGTCTATACTGCTGCCGTGCTAGAGGCGGAGCAGGTGAGCAAGCTGGTGGCAGAGCAACCAGGCTACTACCAGGGGGTGCATGTGGTGCAGAAGCCGTTTGAGCTAACCAACCTGCTGGCGCTTGTCCAGCAGGTCCTCAATGAGCCGGCGCGTTGAGCGTGCTGACTCTCTTTTGCAGGAGAACCGCCTGCTGACTGACGCTCGATGCCTGGCCTTTTCTCCTCCTGTCGTGGTACTGGTTGTCCACACCAGAGTCTGGCAGGCAGATCCGCGCGTACTATATTCAGGAGTCGAAACGCTCCGCTACAGCGGCAAGCTGGCGTCAGGAGAGGGCTATGCGGATCGTGTTCTGCCTCCAGTTAGTCTTTCGTCTGTTTAGTACCACTTTTGCCTCTCCAGCGCCATTCCTTTGCCCACCAGTGGTGTACTAAGACAAGCAAAGCAAGCAATAAGTGAGAGAGCTTTCTAAAGAAAGAGAGGACGGACGATACCCATGAAATTTGTTGCCGGCTTACTCCTAGGTTTTGGGCTAGGTTTTGCCGCCGGTCTGCTGTTCGCGCCGCAGTCGGGCGAGACGACGCGGGCGCAGCTCACGGAGCAGGGGCTGCTACTGCGCGATCGCTCACTGGGACTGAGTCAGGAGCTGCGTCAGCGCGCGAACGAGGCCCTGTCTCAGGGACGGGAGATCTACGAGCGCACCAAGGAGGAACTCAGCGAGCGTTATAGCAAGGCCAAGAGCGGCCAGCTCTAGTCTTGTTAAGCTGAAAGGGTTTCCTGGTCCTGGGTGCTCGCGCTTCGCCTGTGAGGACGCGAGGCAGCCCGCGGGCGCCCTCTGGCCCGCTCACGCGTAGATTGGATGGATTGGTAGCGAGAAGGCAGGCGCCGCTGGCAGGCTGATCACAGAGGCTTGCGCGGGCCTGCCTTCTTCGTCTCAGTGTCTCATCTCCTACCCGCTTCAAGAAGCGCCTGGGCGATCGTACTGGCGTAGCAGGCGATCCACCAGATTCCCAATCTCATGCCAGATATGGTGCTGATAGTCGAGCATCCGCGCCTGGCTCAGGTCGAACTCGCGGTTGCCAGGATCGCTCTGGGCGTGCTCCTCAAACTGGCGAGCGAGCTTCAAAGACCGCTCGCCGCGGCTGTGTAAGTAGCGTGACAGCTCATACAGGTCCTTGATCAGGGCCTTCAGTTGCTCCTCGCTCGTGGCCATAGGCTTCCGTATCCTTCCTCTCTCCGCTGCCGCTGCCCTGTTGAGCCTCCTCCTTGTCCCGAGAGCGGAGGGGTGGCTCAATATGGAGTGCATCCGCGAAGCGGTTGAAGCAGTTGAAGAGGCCGATCACCATTGCCAGCTCAACGATCTCGCCGTCATCAAAATGGCTCTGCAGCTCGTCCCACAGCTCCTCATCGATGTCACGGGCCGAGGTTGTCATGATCTCGGCGAAGCGCAAAGCCACCAGCTCACGCGCCGTAAAGAGATGGCGGTGAGTATCGATGTGATAGAGCGCATCCAGCAGCTCCTCACTGACGCCTAGCTGCCCTGCCAGGGCAGTATGGGCAGCCATTCAATAGTGGCAGTAGTTGACCTGGGAGACGCGGATCGCCAGCAGCTCTTTCAGGCGCGGCTCGACGCTGCCGCTGCGCATAACTGTTTGCAGCAGCTGCATCGTCTGGCGCGCCACTTCGGGACGGTGGGCCATGACGCGAAACAGCTCCTGCATGGTGGCGAAAGCCTGAGTCTGATTGGACTCGCCTTCCGCGTCCACGGGCCAGAAATTACTGTCTTCAACCGGGGGGATGCGTGACATCGGACTCGCTTCATCCTGCTCTTTTACTTTGTGATCATTCTAGCGAAAGGCGGTCCCTGGGTGCAAGCACCTGGCCGGCTGTGGAGGAAGGCGGTGGGTGATCTGCGCTCGACAGAGAGGGATCAGAAGTAGCCCTGGTCGAGCACCGTTTCCTCATCCAGCGTCTCTTGAGAGAGGAACTGATCAATATAGCTAATGAATAGCTGAAAGACCTCCTCGCGGTAGGGATGGCTGCGCAGAAAAGTAAGATAGGTTCCTTTTAGACTTTGCCGCCCCTGGTAAGTGCTGAATTTCTCGCGTGTTGCCGCGCTGATTCTTTTTGCTTTGCGCAAGATCAGGACCCTATCGATAGGCGTTGTGCCCGTGTTGATGGGCTTCATATCCAGCCACTCGCAAAGGAGAAGATATTTGGCCAATGGCAGGGCTGACTTCAGGTCCCGGGCTGTAGCGCATGCCTCCTGGAACATAGTCTTATCCAGATTAGTTTTGCATTCGGTTGCTATGTAAGCTAAATTGGTCTTCAGTTGGAGTGATCCCTCAAAGGTGGGTAAATGGGAGGCGCGGATATAGAGAGGCAAGCTCAGAGCGAAGTCTTGGGCTTTCTGGCGAAGGGAGAGACCTCCTGCTGGCTCCCTTCTGATCAGGCTTGAGTCGAACCAGATGGCGGAAAAGCTTTCAACGGGTCCGAGGTGAATGCCTGGCGGTAGCTTGTGACCGAGCAATGCCTGTACCAAGCGAGGAAGGAACTCCTCAATGATTGAGTTATCTAGCTTGGTTTGGCCCTTCTGGCGATAAAGCCAGTCATGAGGGCTGTCAAAGATCAGGTTTATGTCGAGATGTAGCCTGTATTCGTTCAATTCGCTTACCATATTAATGCAGAAGTTTTTGCGGCTGATCTCTGTACTGAAGCTCAATTGATTCTAAACTAGATATCCAAATATGATAATTCTGCAGAGTTTTCTCAACCAGCGGCCTATCGTCGTGAGGCAGCTTCTCATTAAGAAGTGTCGCCGTCAGCTTATCCAGATGAGGAGTAGGGAATTTCATAGGAGTCCTCCGATGGTGTGCTCGGGATCAAAGAAAGGAGAAGGTTGAACACGGTGGGCTTTGCTGATGGCTTCCAGGATCTCCTGGCCGGCAGGCGCCTCTGCATCTATTTGCTGAAATGCGTCACTGAGAACACAGAGAGCTAGAGAACGGGCAAATTCTTCATTGGATGGAGGAAGCGTAGAATTCGGTGCTAAGTGGAGAACATCCTCGTAGATGATCTCTCCGAACTTGTTCAGAAACTTTCGCTCCTCAACTGAGGCCAAATGAAAGCCAGCTCCTCCTAAGGCGAGAGCGGTGATGAGCCTGCTGTTGCCGAGCCGCACGCCGCGGATGGTTGACTCGCGGCCTATGACGATAATGAGGTGCCCATTCTCGGCAAGTAAGCGTCGCATCTCTCGTAGGGCAGCCAACATATCTAAAGCGTACTGAATCACTGTTAGAAATCTATTTTGGCGATGTTTACGGTTGGCTCCAATCTCGGATTGGGCGATGGCGAGGAGGTTCCACCCCAGCTGTTCCATCACCGCTCTATTGTTCTGATGATAATTGAAAACATTAATATAGGGAGGGGAGGTCACAATCAGCTGAATGCTTCTGTTGGCCAGGGGCAAAGAGCGGGCATCGTTGTGGAAGACATGATACTGGGCAGCACTATAGGGTAGATTGCTGATAATCGCTGCCTGCTCGTAGAAAGATCTATACCAGTTTCTTTTTCTTCTGTAATTGTTATCAAAGATTCTGATCAGTGTATTAATGAGTATTATCCTGATTAGTTGATCTTCAGTGTCCCTTATTAAGGGTAGTATGGCTTCTTCTTCGGAAAGGGTATAGTTGTCTATCTCGCATTCGAGATGCTCCAGAAAGGAGAAGAGATCTGTAAAGGCGGGCCGCATTGCCTTCTTGAGGAGGGACTCCGCCTTCACAATAAGATGCTGGCGTTCAGATGGCGGCAGGCGGACAAAGTAGGCTGTCCGGGCCAGCGCCACCGCCGCTGGATTGATGTCTGCAGCGTAGCAACTCAAGCCCTGGCGCGCCGCCTCAAAAAGGGTTGTGCCGCTCCCCACAAAGGGGTCCAGGACGACAGCGCTCCTTTCTGCATAGCGCTGCAGAAGCAGCTCAACAAGTTGTGGAGAGAACTGGCCGCGCCACGGAAAGAGACTGGTGCGCTCTCTTCTTTTCAAGTCGAGGTGACCTGCGGATGTGCGCCAGCCCTCTTGCAGAGAGATCGTTGCCTGCTCTAGCAGGCTGGCGCTCGACAAAAAGATGCCTCTGGATACACTCTTCTCTATAGCCACTTCAAGGCTGCTCTGAGAAGATTTTTGATGCATAATCCTGCTCCGACCGAGACCCTGGCTCTCCCTGCGTCTTAAGAAGACCTCTTTCTCGCTGCTGTTCCATTGCGCAGTGAGAGGAGCGATGGCCTTGCAATCGCTGCTGGCCAGGAGAGCAGTCCCATTCTGCCATGTGCTGATCAGCCTGTCAACAAGCAGCACAGCGATCTCGATCTGGCAGAACTCCAAGGGGCGCACAAGCTGCGGGGAGAAAAGATGAAGACCAGTATGAGAAGGGAGAGGCTTCCCATACTGGTCTTCGTCTCGTGGTTAAAGGGAGGTGCCAAGGGACGGAATCGAACCGTCGACACCAGCATTTTCAGTGCTGTGCTCTACCAACTGAGCTACCTTGGCGTCTCGGCCCGCTTTGGAGGCGGATGGAGACCGGTGCACCCACGTGCACGAGTACTGGCGTATCACGTTAGGGTTCTGCTGTCATTGTAGAGCACAGTTGGTGTGTTGTCAAGAGGGATGTGGCGCCGTTGGCCATGCTGTGTGGGCGAGTGAGCGGGCCAGGTTGGGTTAGCGAGTGTCTTCATCTTCGTCAGGAAGCTCTTCG
>NZ_JADGIA010000346.1 GCF_019683635.1 Thermogemmatispora sp.
ATGTGTATATGAGACTGGGTCAGATGGGGGCGGGTCTGATTGCCCAGGTCAGTCAGATGCAGGGCATGGAGGTAGTGGCGGCTGCCGATATTGAGACGGAGCGAGCTGTGGCTGCCTTCCGCGCCTGTGGCTATAGTGAGGAGGAGGTGCTGCTCTTGCCGCCGGGGGCCAGCAGCCGTGAGGCCGATGAGGCGGTGCGGGCTGGCAAGCGGGTGGTGACGGCGCGGGCGACGTTGGTCCCCGATATTGCCTCGTTGGATGCCGTGGTGGAGGCCACGGGCGTGCCTGCGGTGGGCGCGCTGGTGGCCTATCGGACGATTCTGGCGCGCCGTCACATCATCATGCTCAATGTGGAGACCGATGCTACGATCGGTTATTTGCTGAAGCGTATGGCCGATGCGGCAGGCGTGGTCTATACGACCTCGGCGGGCGATGAGCCGGGGGCGATCCTGGAGTTGTATGATTTTGCGCGCTCGCTCGGCTTTGAAATTGTAGCGGCTGGTAAGGGGAAAAATAATCCGCTGGACCGCAGTGCGACGCCGGAGCAGTTGGCTGAGCAGGCGCGGAGCCGGCATATGAGTCCGCATATGCTGACGTCGTTTGTCGATGGGACGAAGACGATGGTGGAGATGACGGCGGTGGCCAATGCGACGGGGTTGGTGCCGGATGTCAGTGGGATGCATGGGCCGCAGGCGACGCCGGAGACGCTGGCGCAGGTTTTTTGTCCGCGCGAGGATGGGGGTATTCTGGGACGGCGGGGAGTGGTTGATTATGCGCTGGGAAGTGTGGCGCCGGGGGTCTTTCTGGTGATTACGACTCAGCAGCCGAAGGTGATTGAGGATTTGCGCTATTTGCGCCTGGGGGAGGGACCATACTGGGCGCTCTATCGTCCATATCATCTGGCCAATCTGGAGACGCCGCGTTCGATTGCTCAGGCGGTGTTGTATCGACAGGCGACGCTGGCGCCAGCGGGGCCGCCTGTGGCGGAGACGACGGCGGTGGCGAAGCGCGATCTGCAGGAGGGTGAGGTGTTGGAGGGGTTGGGTGGAACGTCTCTCTATGGCAATATTGAGCGGGTCGAGGTGGCGCGGGCGCAGCGCCTGCTGCCATTGGGGCTGACGGCGCGGGCGCGGGTGCGCCGTCCGGTGGCGCGCGGTCAGACGCTGACCTACGATGATGTGGAGCTGGATGCCCATTCCTTTATAGTGCAGGCGCGGCGTATGCAGGATGCGCTGATTTACGATGGGGAGCCGCCGCTGTAGCTGAGACGAGAGGCCCGGTGTCAAGTCAAGGGGGATACGGTGGATGCACCTCTGATGCTGTTTGCCATTGATGGCTGGACTGGACTGGATCGGACCGGACTGGCTGGGCGGGGACAGATGAGAGCGGATGGCCTGGCTCTCTGCTGTTCCCGCCTTCGTTGTGACTGGGGGAGCGGAGTGGGGGAAGATCAGGGGTGGTGTAGAAAGGCCCTTTTGAGGGGCTGATTGGAAACTCTCCGGGCACACCTCGGAAATGCGGTCAGAATCTGACCGCATTTCCCTGGGAGCGCACATCTTTTGCTCCTTTTGCTATTGAAAATATGCTTTTGCTTTCTCGAAACTCGCCCCTTGTGGCTTGCAAAAAACGAGTTTCGAGAAAGGTCGTGATGCGATAGATTTTGGGGGGTGGGGGCAGAAGAAAACGCGGCGCTGAGCTGCCAAAAACGGGGCCTCGATCGTTATAAGATATGTAAGAAGTATCCCCGACCCTGTTTCGCTGGCTGCGGTGGCAGAGGAGTCGATCCGCTAGAGGATACTGAAAGACCCAAAGCCGAGTGGATAACGATTGCTCATGTTCGTGGCAGAGGAGTCGATCCGCTAGAGGATACTGAAAGTCGCTGACCGGCTCTGGTCAGCAAGGCAGTGGTTGAGTGGCAGAGGAGTCGATCCGCTAGAGGATACTGAAAGACTCTCCCCCTCAGTATGTAAAGTGCCATAGGAGAGTGGCAGAGGAGTCGATCCGCTAGAGGATACTGAAAGTGCCGCTGTCCGCAGGGTCTGCTATCAAGCCCGCCAGAGTGGCAGAGGAGTCGATCCGCTAGAGGATACTGAAAGGCGCGCGCGGTGGTGGCCACCGCAGTGGCGCTTGCCGAGTGGCAGAGGAGTCGATCCGCTAGAGGATACTGAAAGACGGGATAACCACGTTTGGGACTTCCCTCGTTGTTCGTGGCAGAGGAGTCGATCCGCTAGAGGATACTGAAAGTTCATCGAGAAGCCGGAGATCTTCAACAGGAATCTTGGTGGCAGAGGAGTCGATCCGCTAGAGGATACTGAAAGTTCGTCAACCTGGTGCGACGCCAGTTTGAGCTACAGCGTGGTAGAGGAGTCGATCCGCTAGAGGATACTGAAAGCATCTTTCAGACGGCTGAGCGCAAGAGGAAGCAGATCGCGCGTGGGAGCTTTCCGCGTCTGTCCGGCGGGCGTCCCTCGCGTATGCGCATGAGTGGGGGGATCAGAGGCTGACCTGCCACAGCTTCACAATCCTGGTTCCGGCCATGATGAGACG
>NZ_JADGIA010000347.1 GCF_019683635.1 Thermogemmatispora sp.
CCGCAAGGGACCGGCCTCATCGCGCTCCTCTCCGCCTCGTCCTGAAGAGGGGGGCGGCGGTGCAGGGCGCGCAGCGGGGGAAGCAACAGGCGGGGTCGCGCTTTGCCAGGCGGGACCGGTGGCTGGTAGCAGAGCCTCGCCTGCCTGGGCGCGGCGGCGCAGCTCCAGACAGTCCAGAAAGGCCAGTTCCAGAGCCAACTGAGGTGTTCCCAGGCCCTTCTGAAGCAGCTCATTCTGGGCACAAATCCGGGCAAACCCCGTCAATTCCTCCAGCGAGAAATGGCGCGCCAGCTCCTGGATCTGGCGGATCTCCTCATCGCTGCGATCCAGAATCTCAGCTAATGAGGCACCAGCGCGAGCCAGCATAAGAGCACGCCAATACTCCACCAGCTGGACGTTAACCTGACGCAGATCGGCCCCATCCTCAGCCAGCTGATGGATCAGGTGCAGGCCCGTCGCGCTCTCCCCTGCCGCCACCGCCTGCACCAGCTTCTCGATAGCCTGCGGGTCGGCCACGCCTAGCATTGCCTGAACCTGGGCCAGGGTTACCCGTTCCCCTGAGTAAGCGATCGCCTGATCCAGCAGGCTCAGGGCATCGCGCATACCGCCGGAAGCGGCGCGGGCGATCAGCTCAGCGGCTCCTTTTTCCAGCGTTACCCCTTCCTGGCTGGCGATATAGTGCAGGTGGTCTACAATTTGTCGGGTCGTAAAGCGCTTGAAATAGAAGCACTGGCAGCGCGAGATCACCGTGGCCGGCATCTTATGCATATCGGTGGTTGCCAGCACAAAGATCGCATGCTCTGGTGGCTCCTCCAGCGTCTTCAGCAGGGCATTGAAGGCCTCGGTCGTCAGCATATGGGCCTCATCGAGGACATAGACCTTGTACCTGCCGGAGGTGGGGCGCACCATGACCTTCTCGCGCAGCTCGCGGATATTATCAATGCCGCGGTTTGAGGCGGCATCGATCTCAATCACGTCGAAGGAGGTACCGGCGGTAATCTCGCGGCACTGCTGGCACTCATTGCAAGGCTCGCCGTTGCGGGGCTGCTGGCAATTGATCGTTTTCGCGAGCAGGCGGGCGGTTGTCGTTTTGCCAGTGCCGCGCGGGCCGGTAAACAGATAGGCATGGGCCAGCTTGCCGCTGCTGAGCGCGTGCTTGAGCGTCTCGACAACGGCCTCCTGGCCGACCATCTGCTCAAAGGTCTGCGAACGCCACTTGCGATAAAGCGCCTGTGAACTCATATACAGTATCCTCGCGCGGATCGTCCCCTCTGCAATCGCCTGCCTGCTTAATCTGCCGCCCTGGGCATACTTTTCACAAATTCCATCAAGAACGGGTTTGACCTGGCTACTTGGGCCTGGTGGTGCTGGCGCTGGTCCAGATCGAAGCAAAGAACCAGCCGGGTGGGCCTGCGTGCCGTGCCGCGTCGCACCGACAGGGGCAGCGGGCCGCGGAGCGGTAGATGCTGTGCCGTCAGGCGAAGAGCAGAACGGATGCGCGTGTGAGGCAGACGGAAACGCGAGACAGACAGAAAACCGGCTTTCGCCCGGCCCTGCCGCTCAGCGCAATCAGGCAACCCTGCGACGCCCAGAGAGGTCCATTTACCGTTGCTTCCTCACGGACCTGGCGGGGTTCACAGACATCTGCCGCGCAGGACCCAATTGCGCCGAGCGACAGGGCGGGGAGAAAACCGGTCTGTTCCGCTCGTTCTCTCTGACAGGATCTGCCTTCGCGGACCAGGACTTATTGTACACCTGTCCCAGGTGTCTTGTCAAGATTGATGGTGAGTCACCTCTCGGCATGGGAGGCGTAACTCTTGCCGCTCGTGAGACGATTCCCCCCTTCTGGGCAACTTGCCCTGTGGCTAAGCTGGCTGGCTCGCTGCTCAATCCAGGCGCGAGCTGGCTGATGGGGCAGCGTAAACTTCACCATGACTCTATGGAAAATAAGGCGATATTCTTGTACAATGAAAGATATTGGAATCAAGGATGTCTCGTCCGCGCTGACCCACTGCTGGGCCAGCCTGCCGCTGCGAGGCTGCGGAGGTCCTACTATGGGAGATCAGGGAAGCTTATCATCTGGGTCGTCTACCTCTGCCTTTGCAATTCGCCCTGTCCTCTGCTATGCTCAGGCAGATCGCACGTTAGCCAGCCAGTTGAGCACGTACCTCTCCTCTGCGATCGGGGTCAGCGTGAGCGATCTCACTAAAGATGTGCGGCCTGGCCAAGACCGAGAAGACTGGTTGCGGCGGCGCATCAGGGAGGCGAACGTCGTCATTGTCTTGGTCGGTCCCGACTTTCTAGAACATCATCAGCTTGAACAGCAGCTGATCCAGGAGCGCCTGCCGCCGAACGACTGGGCATTTATCCCCATTCGGACCAGCAACGTTTCTCTTGAAGACAAGCCGCTGTTCAAAGGTCGCCAGCTCTTGCCGCGCTCTGGGAAGGCGTTGGTCCAAATGGGTAGGTCTCAGCTTGATAGGGAGTTAGCGCAGATCTGCGAGGAGATCAAGGAGCTCACCAAGCGCTGGCCAGTGCGCCAGGAG
>NZ_JADGIA010000348.1 GCF_019683635.1 Thermogemmatispora sp.
CTCGGCCCAGCAGCGCCAGTCGGCGGCTCCTGTCGCTTCGGTCATCGGGTTCCCTCCTGGTCCTGAGCCGGCCCAGGCGGCGGCACCGGCAGGGGCAGCCGGGCGTGCGGCTGGGCCTGGGCTGGCCAGGGGCACGGCTCGGCCTGGCCTGCCAGCAAGGCGGCCAGCGAGGCGGCCAGGGGCAGGCCCGTGGCCTCTTCCAGCCAGCCCCACTGGCCATTAGGGTTCAGCTCCAGGAAGACATACTCCCCCTCGGGGGTCAGCACCAGATCAATGGCGGCAAACTGGAGCCGGAACGTGCCAACGAGGGCCAGACAGGCTGCCTCTTGCTCCGCAGGCAGCTGGTGTCCTTCATATCGCAAGGCTCCGTAGTCGAGACGGAAATCTATCTGGGCTGGGGAATCCTCGGGAGCAGTCATGGCCACGGCAAACAGGCGGGCGCCGATGACGGTCACGCGCACATCCGCCCGTTTGGGAATGGCCTCCTGGAAGAGCTGGAACGTCAGGGAAAGCGTGGGCAGATGCGCTTGCACGTCCTGGCGGCTCAGCCGCGTGGTGTAGATCCCTCCCTGCCACTGCCCCGGCGCAGGACGGGGAAGACCCTGGCTGAGGGGCTTGTAGACAACACGCTCCTCACAGCGCTCAAAGAAGTCCAGGACGGCCTGGGGATCATTGGTCAGCAGCGTGCGCGGGATGCGCCAGCCCAGTCGTTGCGCCACCGCCAGTTGCAGCGGCTTCCAGGAGGCGGCCCGGATGGCATCGGGAGAGCTGACCCACAGACAGGGCAGACTGCGCAGGAGGCCTCCCAGGCCGTGTCGGGCCTCTGCTGCCGCAAAGGCGGCCCCCTCTGTGGTCAGCCCCTCTGGGAACCCATACCGACGGCTGGGGCGGCGGTACCACAGGCTGCGCAGGTCCGTCAGGGGGAGCGGCTCAGCGGAGGGAGACAGCCTCAGGCGCCCACACCAGCCCGCTCTGGCTTCCGGGCTGGCCAGTTCAGCGCTGAGCTGAAGGGCAAACGGCAGGTCGGCATCATCAAACTGGATCCAGCGACAGCCCTGGCGGCGCAGGGCCGTCACGACCCGTTCCACATGGGCATCGCTGGCTTGCGAGTAGATCCCAATGAGTGGGGAAGCCATAGCACCCATCCTTCTCCCTGGCCCTGCTCACTCCTCATCCTCGTCCTGCTCGTCTTCGTCTGGGAGCCAGTCGCTGTCGAGCTTGTCCGGATCACTGCCATCTCCAGTCGTAATTTCTGGCTCCCAGGTACTTTGGACGCGCTTGCCTGCCTGGATCGGCCAGCGGCGAAAGAACAGACCAAAGGGTTGGAGAGCGAGAGCAGCAGATGGCTCGTGCATGACGACCTCCTCGGTTTCCAATGAGAAGAAGGAGACACCACTGTGTATGGTGATCCTACCAACAGACGGCGCCCGTGTCAAGACAGGCAGGAGAGTGAAGCAGGTGAGCCTGCTCGCGCTGAGCGCGATGCCACGGGCCACCGACGCCTGGTCGACCTGTCCCCTTTGCTCTCTCAGGCTCACGACCAGCAAGACAGACGGTCATCGCCTGGGCGCCGGGCAGCGGTCTACCGTCAGGTCTTTCCCAGCCCCGTTCTGGTACCGGTCACGGAACACGTGTGCGCGGAGAGAGAAGAGGGCATTCCCAGCCCATCTGCACTCCTTGCCTCCGCTCACCTCACCGGGCTTTGGGGCCGGGCTTGCCCCGTCTGGGGCCCTCCAACAGCGCACGCAGCCGCGCCACCTCGGGCGCTTCCCCATTTGGGGAAGCGCTCAGCCGCTCCGTGAGCTGCTGCAATCTCGCCAGATTCACCTGACTCTCGATCTGACGCAGCGGCTCGACCAGATCCAGCGCTAGAGCCGTCCCCATCTCATCGTCTCCCAGCTCGATAGAGGCCCACGCCGCCTTCTCCAGTATAGAAGAAGATCTGTAACCCTGCAAGTGCAGCAGCGGAAGGTGTTCTTCCACTCTGTTCCGAAAGGAGGATCACGCTCTGCTGCTCCCTTGAGGTCGCTCGGGCGGAGTGGGAAGAGCAGATCACCAGCAGCTGGGTGCAAGCGATGGAGTCACCAGGCAGCCAGGACAGGCGGAGCACAGAAAGGGCAGAAACTTATACCAGAAGCTTTACAGAAAGGTCATGTTCCTCTCCCTCCGATCTTCCTTTGTAGAACGGGGAGCAACGATCTCCACTGGAAACAGCGCCAGCTCGCAAGGAAGCTGCCCCCCAGGGGTTCAGCGATCGACCAGGAGCGAGAGCAAGAGGAAGGGGGAGCAGTATCTCATGGCAACTGCTATCCAACCTCTGTCGCCTGTTGAGAGGCAACGGCCTGCGGCCCTCACCAGCGCTGCAAGGGCTGAGGCCTCCAGCGCTGACGTCCGCTCCCTTTCTGTTCCCATCGCTCTCCCGGCCCCGAGGCCAGGGGAGACACGGGCTTCTCAGAGGAGGTGAGGGATGCCCTGGTGGTGGCACACGCGCCGCTCGGCTTCCGATCGGCGCGCCGGCGCTTCGAAGACATGCCCTTTTTCCTT
>NZ_JADGIA010000117.1 GCF_019683635.1 Thermogemmatispora sp.
GCCAGCATGCGGTCGAGGGCGACACGGGCCCAATGGGCCACCTCAGAGTTCACCTTGACCTGATTGATCACCTGGCCGTCAACGAGGGCCTCCAGGACCCAGGCCAGGTACGCCGGATGGATGCGATACATGGTCGAGCAAGGGCAGACGATCGGGTCAAGGCAGAAGATGAGCTTATCAGGATGCGCCTGAGCCAGGCGATGGACCAGGTTGATTTCGGTCCCTACCGCCCACTGGCTGCCCGCCGGCGCCTGCTCGATCTGCTGGATGATATACTCGGTTGATCCGTAGAGATCGGCGGCCTCGACCACCTCCCGCCGGCACTCAGGATGGACGATCACCGTGATGCCAGGGTAGTCGGCGCGGGCCTTGGCGATCTGCTGCACGGTAAAGCGCATGTGGGTTGAGCAGTAGCCTTTCCAAAGGATGAGGCGCGCGCGTTGCAGCCGCTCCTCGTCGTCGAGGGTCTCCTGGGGATTCTTGGGATTCCAGACGATCATCTCATCCTCGGGGATGCCGTAGGCGTGGCCAGTATTGCGCCCGAGGTGCTCGTCGGGGAAGAAGAGCAGGCGTCGCCCGCGACTGAAGGCCCACTCCATGACCTTGAAGGCATTGCTGGAGGTGCAGACGATGCCCCCGTGCTCGCCGCAGAAGGCTTTGAGGCTGGCCGCCGAGTTGATGTATGTGACCGGCACGAGGCCGGCCTCCTCACCCAGGACCTCGTTGAGGGTCTCCCAGCACTCTTCAACCTCAGCGATGCTGGCCATATCGGCCATTGAGCAGCCAGCGGTCGGGTTGGGCAGGATGACTTGCTGATGAGGAGCGCTGAGAATGTCGGCGCTCTCGGCCATAAAGTGGACGCCGCAGAAGACAATATAGTCGGCCTCGGGCCGCGCTGCTGCCTGCTGAGCGAGCTTAAAGGAGTCGCCGCGCAGGTCGGCATATTTGATGATCTCGTCACGCTGGTAGTGGTGGCCCAGGATCAGCAGGCGCCGGCCAAGAGTAGCTTTGGCCTGGCTGATGCGCCGATCCAGTTCGGCTCCGTCCATCTCGGCATAGCGCCGCGGGATGTGATCAGCGCGCCCTCCGTGCGCATACTGGTCGCGCGTGGCCGGATGGAGCAAGGGCAGAATACGGCTCTCCTGGCTGGCTTCACAGGCTGTTTGCAGAGCCATGAGACTTCGCGCCTCCTTTCGTGACTGCTTGGCTTGTAACGCTCCCGCAGGCAAGGGCTACGAGAGAAATTCCAGGGCGACATCCAGATTGGGAGCCGAGTGCGTCAGTGCCCCAAGAGAGATGAAATCGACGCCAGTGGCCGCCACTGCCGCCAGGCGCTCTGGATCTGGGCCGATACCGCCCGAGGCTTCGAGAAGGATTCCAGGCGTTTTGGCCCGCACAAGGGCGACGGCCTGACGCAATTGCTCTACATCCATGTTGTCGAGCAAGATGGCGTCGGCCCCGGCCTGTACGGCGGCTCGCACCTCCTCAAGGGTCTCGCACTCGACTTCGATTTTGAGGAGATGCGGCACCTGGTGGCGCACCGCCGCGATGGCGGCGGCCAGGCCACCGGCAGCCTTGATGTGGTTGTCTTTGATAAGAATGCCATCGCTGAGACCGAAGCGGTGGTTGTGGCCCCCTCCCAGGCGCACAGCCTCTTTTTCGAGAGCCCGCAGCCCAGGAGTGGTCTTGCGCGTGTCGAGAATGCGCACGCCGGTGCCGGCCACAGCGCGAACGCAGCGCGCGGTCAGGGTGGCGATGCCGGAGAGGTGGCCGAGGAAGTTGAGGGCCACACGCTCGGCACTTAAAAGCGCACGCGCCGGCCCGCTGAGCACGGCCAGTGTCTGGTTGGCGATGACAGCCTCTCCATCGCTGACATGCGCCTCGCAGTAGACGTGCTCGTCGAGCAGGCGAAAGGTCGCCAGGGCCACGGCCAGGCCAGCAACGACCCCTTCGCGTCGTGCCAGCAGGATGGCCCGCGCCTGGGCCTCAGCAGGCACTGTACACAGGGTGGTGAGATCGCGATAGGCTCCGTCTTCAATCAGGGCCTGCCTGATCAGGTCAAGCGGGAGTTCAGACATACGGTCTTCCTTTGTGCTGGAGAGCTGCGCTGCTGGCGGCCTCGACGCTCTGAAGAGCGGGCCGCAGGACAAGACTGACACCGGAGAGCGACGGATCAGGCTGGGGATAGTCGCTACGCCAGTGGCTGCCGCGACTTTCGCGCCGCGCCAGAGCAGCCTGCACAACGAGAGCGGCACTATCGAGCATGTTGGCGGTCTCTAGCCAGGCGCGTCCAACTGCCTCATGAGGAGCGCGTGCTCGGGCTGCTCCAGCGAAGCAGGCCCGCAGCTGGAGCAACTGGCGCCAGGCGATGCGCAGCCCATCCTCGTCGCGGCAGAGCGAGACTGAGCGCCACATCAGCTCTCGTAGCTCGCGCTGGATAGCGCGCGCCAGCTCCTCTGGCCCGACCCAGGCCGGCGGCAGCGGCCAGGGACGAGCCTGGTCCTGAGCAGCGAAGAGCGACAGTCTCAGCTCGCGCTGCCGCCGCCCGGCAGCGCAGGAAGCCTGCTCATGGGCCTCCCCACGCAGGAGCGCGGCGAGGCGACGCCCAAAGACCAGTCCTTCAAGCAAGGAGTTACTGGCAAGGCGATTGGCGCCGTGGACGCCGGTACAGGCAACTTCACCGACAGCATAAAGATGCGGAATACTGCTGCGACCCTGCAGGTCGACCTGAATTCCGCCCATGCAGTAATGGGCTGCCGGGGCGACTGGCAGCAGATCATGGGCCAGATCCAGGCCGTGATGACGGCAGAGGGCGGCGATGGTCGGAAAGCGCGCATACATCCGCTCATCAGGAAGATGGGTCAGGTCGAGGTATTGGCAATCTACCCCCTCGGTCAACATCTCGCTGAGGATGGCCCGCGCCACCACATCGCGCGGGGCCAGCTCGGCCAGGGGATGGTAACGCGGCATGAAGCGCTCGCCAGCATGGTTGCGCAGATAGGCCCCTTCGCCCCGGACGGCCTCCGAGATGAGATGAGTGGCGCCGTTGACCTTGAGAACAGTCGGGTGGAACTGGACGAATTCAAGGTCGGCTAAAGCGGCCCCGGCACGCCAGGCCAGGGCCAGGCCGTCAGCGGTAGCTCCAGCGGGATTGGAGGTGTAAGCCCAAAGGCTGCCTGTGCCACCGCAGGCTAGAACTGTGTGGCGCGCTTCGACGACAAAGGGCTGTCCCTGCTGATCAAGGGCCTGCAGACCACTGCAGCCAGCCTCGTCGACGAGCAGGGCACAGACAGGAGTGTCGGCGTAGATGGTGATCCGGGAACGCGCCTTGAGGGCGGCCAGCAGGGCGCGCTCGATTTCAGCCCCGGTGGCATCGCCACCCGCGTGGAGAATGCGCCGCCGGCAATGAGCCGCTTCCTGACCTAAGAGCAGGCCATCAGCGGTAGCGGCCTCCGCACTCTCCCCAGGCCCCGCGCGATCAAAACGAACACCCAGCTCGATCAGCCAGCGCACAGCTGTCGGCGCTTCTTCAACGAGGACACGTACGGCCTCTGGGTCGCAAAGGCCAGCCCCCGCCGCCAGGGTGTCCGCATAATGGAGTTCGGGACTGTCGTCCGGCCCCAATGCCGCCGCCAGCCCTCCCTGCGCATAGCGCGTGTTGCTCTCCCCCAGCCGCCCTTTGGTAAAGAGAGCCACTCGCCAGTCAGGCGGCAGGCTGAGAGCCACAGTCAGGCCGGCGATGCCAGCGCCAACAATGGCTACATCAAATCTCTGGCAGCTCGCCATGATGGTCCCTTCTTGTCTCGGTCCACAGCCATTAAGTGTAAATTTTACACTAACTGGCCTCAAAAAAGAAAAAGGTGTATCAAGTACACCAACCGTATTGCTAACAAGTATACCAGCGATCTATCAGGAAAACAAGGGGCCGGGGAAGCGCTGCCCGGAGGGCAAGAGCGCGCTTGTTGTCCAGGCCCAGCCCCTTAGCGCCTGCGCGAGTGAGTTTGTGCGGTCAAGTTACTCGCCGATCACTTTCACAATGACGCGTTTATCGCGCTGGCCATCGAACTCAACGTAAAAGAGGCGCTGCCAGGGACCGGCGTCGAAGCGCCCGCGCGTGATAGGAATGACCACCTGCAAATGCATTAAGAGATTCTTGAGGTGAGCATCGCCGTTATCCTCGCCGGTGCGATGGTGGTGATAGTTGGGCCGTTCGGGGGCCACCTGCTCGGCCCACTCCATGATATCGCGCCAGAGGCCAGACTCCTCGTCCTGGATGATGACACTGGCCGTCAGGTGCATCGAAGAGACCAGCGCCAGGCCCTCCTGGATGCCACTCTCGCCAATGATGCGCTCAACCTGGTCCGTAATGGGGATAATATCCTTCCGCTTCCTGGTATGAAAGGTGAGATAGGCCGTATGTGATTTCACCAGCAACCTCCTGCTCTATCTGAGGTAAGGATCACGAGCCAATAGAGCCGCTGAGCCAGACCCGCCAGCGGGAAACGCGGATCGGCAGGAGCCATTTTCGTCCAAGTATAGTGCTGACGCCAGTCGTAGGCAATCCACTCGTTCTGGCCAGGCCCTTCCCTTTGGGAGGAGAAATATGGTACGCTCTGGAACAAAGTGGTTCAGCTCTCCAGCAGCGGTAACAGCGAGGACACTCCATGCACCAGCAGAGGCGTGGCGTCCTGAGCGGACTCTTGCTTATCGTCGTGGCCATTGTGCTAGTCCTGTTGATGGGGGTGGCGCGGGCGCATGCCCCTCTTAGCTTTCTGTGGGCAGGCAGCGACGTGGGCCTGCAGCAACAGGGACAGGAGACACCGCAGACGCTCCACCTGCTCAATGGCAGACTGGCCTCACTCGGCTGGATTGTCGGGCGCGACTGCCAGCGTGGCATCCAGGCCTATCTGCAGACCGCCGACATCAATCCCGATGCGGCCCTGGTCGGCAGCGGCTGGGTCAATCCCCTGACGGGGCAGCTGATGAACGGCGAGAGCAATAATTGCCAGCCGGGGACCCTCAGCATGGATAACGTGGTTCGTCTGATCCATAGCAAAGGGGGGAAAGCCTACCTGACAGTCACAATGGAGACCGACGCCAACGGCTGGACGGCCCAGCAGCAGTCGGACTATATCAAAGCAGCTACCCAGCAGCCGGCCTATATTCAGGCGATCGTCAACGTCGTCAAGCAGGGCGGCTACGATGGGGTTATTATGGACCTGGAGGGAGCCGATCGCACCTATCCGCAGATCCAGCAGCTTTTCGCGGATTACAACCGCCTGGTCTGGAAGGCCATGCAGGCCCTCAACAAGCCCTACGGCATCGCCCTCATTCATAAGGTGGCCGACCAGGACGACTACTACAATCTGAACGGCTTTGAGGACTGGTCGCTGCTCGGGCACTGCGCCGATTTTATCGTCATCATGTCGCTGGACCAGTCCTATTTCACACCAGGGCCGACAGTGAGCGTGCCCTGGCTCAAACAGATCCTGGCCTATGCCCTCAAGACCATGCCCCAGATGTTGCCGCGCATCGTCTGGGAGTTTCCCCTGTATGGAGCGCGCTGGCACCAGGCCGCCGATGGGCACTGGATCTTTGACGGCGGGATCAACTACGCCGACGCGGTGGCCCTGGTCAAGACTATTCCCGCCGCCCAGATCGACCAGGAGGCCAGCAACCTGAACGATCCCTACGCCGCCCACCTGGTCTACACGGACAGCAGCGGGATCAGGCATGCCGTCTGGTACCACACCGCCGAGAACCTGCTGCGCATCATCCGCGAATTTCGTGACCTGCTGAAGCAGACGCCGCAGTTCAGCAACGCTCAGGCATATTTGCAGATCGCCGTCTGGTACCGGGCCACCTGGGAGCCGGGCACGCTCTGGCGCACGCTGCTGCCGATCCTCCCCAACGCCGCAGCTTGAAGCCATCCAGTCAGATCAGCCGGCCATCAGCTCTGCCAGGGCAGCACGATCTCGTACTCGGGCACCAGACGAACGGACCGCAGCGTCACTGGCAGGGTACCATCGCTGGCAGGCGCTGGCAGGCGCTCCCTGGAGAAATAGCGCAGCACCGGCGCATCAGCCCGTAAGGGAGTAAAGCGCAAGATCAGCTCCAGCTCCTGCCCGGGTTGCAGGAAGCGCTTCAGACCGATCACCCACGGTCGCTCAGAGCCGAAGTAATCGGCCACCAGTCGCCCATCGAGAAAGGCCTGACCCACATCGGCCACACAATCCACATGCAGAAAGAGGTCCTGCACTCCCTCCAGAGCCTCCGCCGCCAGCCGCAGGCGCACTACTTGCGGCTCGGGCTGCTCCAGCGACCAGCGAGCCTGCCAGGGAGTACACTGCAGACGATAGCGCCAGAACAAGCCTTGTTGGCCGCACTCCTCCAGCAGGCCCGGCCCTTCCAGAGTCGCAGGCAAGCGCGGATAGCACAGCAGATCAAGCTGAGGCTGGCCCTGCCAGCAGAGCGTTAGCCTCTCCTCATCGGCATCTACCCAGGCCGCCCCCTCGCTCTCAGCAAGCAGCAGGTACTCGCCACCTGCTAGCTTTACCTTCCAGCAGCGCAGGGCCTGATCCTGAGACAAGACGAGCAGTTCAACGGCCTCGCCCGAAAGGCTGGTCGCTTCCAGGCGCGTCCCCAGACCAGGCTGCGGCCAGGCATAGAGCGTTTCCCTCTCTTCCAGCATCCTTCCCTCCGACAGCGCCAGCGCCTGACAGCCCTCACGAGCAAAGGCAAATTCGGCCTGAAGTCCCTCGGGAGCAAAAAAGGCCAGAGTCGTTCGTCCGCCGGCGCGCAGAACCGTCAGCGGCTGGGCCGTGGCGTAGCGCAGGTGCAGGCCATTGGCCAGCTCCAACCCAATGGGGAAGATAGCGCTCACTCCCCACCGCAACCTCAGATCACCCTCGCGCGGCAGGCGCAGCCGTCCCTCTGGCAGCAGGACCTCCAGCGTGATTCCCTCCAGATCCCGGCCCTCGGCATGATCCTGATAGGTATTGACAAAGAGAAAGCCCTGACCCTGCTGAGCACGCGCCGCATAGCGCAGCACCCCAGTCATCTGTGGCTTCACAACAGCGGCCCCCGGCGGTAGCACCACAGGCAGTGGAGCCAGCCGGCTGCCGAACTCCTCTAAGAAGAGGTGCAATAGACGCAGATGATGATAAGAGGAATGGATCTGACCATACTCCCCCAGGGGCGCCTGGAAATCATAGGAGAGACGCGGCACAGTAAACTCGTTGAAGAAGCTGTGATGACCGACCGGATTCGAGCCACCATGATACATGTAATAACCCAGCCAGTTGCAGCCGCTGCCCAGAGCCACCAGGGCCAGCGCCTGCGTGCATTCGGGCGGCACCTGGGGGCGGTGGAGATAGGTCATCTGGATGCCGGCCCCCAGTTCGCAGTAGGCGTACGGATAGCGCTCTATTGGATAGCGGAAGGCCCCGGCCCGCCACCAGTCGCTTTCGGGCTGCTGCGGGGAGCGAAAGAGGAACTCGCGGCTGGGCGATGGCTCAAAAGCGGGATCAGGCTCCCAGGGCGTAAAAGGATAAGCGGCATGCATTGGCAAGAAGTCCTCTGCGGGTACAGCAGCCCCTCCCCAGGCCGTGCAGGTGTAGAGGGGAGCCGCTAGACCTACCTCGCGGGCCAGGGCAAGCAGGCGCTCCAGATGGGCTGTTCCATCGCTGCCCCGCGGCACCCACTCGCTGCCGGGCCGAAAGGTTAGCTCCCAGGGTGCCCCAGCATGCATATACTCGTTCTCTAGCTGCACGCCAAGAATAGGCCCCCCCTCCTGAAAAAAGAAGCCCCGCACCTGACGCGCGATCTCAGCAAAGTAGCGGCGCACATAGAATAGATAGCGCTCGTCATTCGAGCGCACAGCCACCGCCCGCCCGTAAAGCCAGTCGGGCAGCCCGCCGTTGCGACACTCGCCATGCACAAACGGCCCTACACGTAGCAGAATCTCCAGCCCCATCTCGCTGCAGAGCTGCACAAAGGCGCGCAGATCTCGATTGTCCGACCAGTCAAAGCGCCCCTCCTCTTCCTCGACGTGAATCCAGAACACATAGATGGAGACCAGCGTCAGACCGCCGGCGCGCATCTTCTGCAGCGCTTCGCGCCAGTAGCGGCGCGGATAGCGCGAGGGATGGAATTCGCCCATGACGGGAATCCAGGGCTGCCCGTTGCGGAGTAGATAATGGCGCGTCAGGGCCAGAGTTTCCCCTTGCGGCGAGCGCGCCAGGAGGCGCAGCTCTGGCAGCCCCCCCGTCGCTGTCTCCGCAGCGCGCAGGTCAAGTCGATAGTAGGAACGATCATCAGCGGATAGATGTGGCTGCAACGATGTGGCGGACAATGGGCTTCTCCCTCCTGCTCTTCTCTCTCTGGATCACTTGCTCGATCGCTCACAGGCTGAGGCCGCCAGCAGTCTGGCTGCCAGGCACCACCTATTTGTCAGGTTGAGCTGTTGTCAGGAACTATAGTTGTATAGGAGACAGCCGGCCAGAGCCTGAATGGCAACTACAGGCATAGAAGAAGGCGCCAGGCGGGTAGAGAGTGCCAGCGGCGTGACAGGTCGGACGCAGCTAGGATACCCGATCAGGGCGAAGCAGGGACCGCAGTGGACTGGCGTACCACCAGAGAAGGCGGGACCAGACGCAGCGGGGCGGTCACTCCCTGGCGCTGAGCCGCGCCATCGGTGCCTTCGCCAGCTGGCGGCAACTCGCGCCCCTGCTCCTGGCTCGCCGCCTCAATTTGGGCCAGCAGCAGTTCCGTCGCCTCCTGAGCCAGGCGTGTCTTGGGAATAGCGATGGTCGTCAGCGGCGGACGTAGATGGGCAGAGACCACGATGTCGTCAAGGCCAACGATCGAGATATCCTCGGGCACGCGCAGCCCGCGGTCAAGGACCAGCTCCATCGCCCCGAGGGCCATCCAATCGTTCGTCGCAAAGATCGCCGTTGGCGGCGCCAGCTCCTGCCCAACGCTCAACAACTGACGCGCCGCTGCATAGCCGCTCTCCAGCGAGGAGTCACCCAGAGCAATACGGTCCGGGGGTAGCTCCAGGCCAGCCTGCCGCAATGTCGTGCGGAAACCCTCTAACCGCAGATGCTGCTGAGGCTCATCGACAATGACGGCAATGCGCCGGTGCCCCAGCGCCAGCAGGTGCTCAGCAGCCAGTTGCCCCGCACGGAAGAAATCGACCGTGACCTGCGGAATGTCCGACGGCGACTCATTCTCTTGCCAGTCGCAGAGCACAATGGGCACGCCTTGACGGAAATAGTGCGCAATGTCGGCTATGTCCATGCTCGACCCCATGATGATGTAGCCATCAACCCAGCGACTCATCAGCCGCTCCATCTGCTGCCGCCCCAGGGCAAAGTCACCGTGCGTGTTGCAGAAGAGGGTCTGGTAATCTCGCTGGCGAAGAATATGCTCAATGGCCTCCATGATCTCAGGATAGAAGGGGTTGGCAATGGTGGGCAGAATCAGGGCCACGGTAAAGGTCCGGTGCTGCGAGAGATTGCGCGCCAGCAGATTGGGCCGATACCCCAGCTCTCGGGCATAGTAGAGCACACGCTGACGCGTGGCCTCGCTGACTTTGCCTTTGCCACTCAGCACATTGGCAACTGTGCTTTTGGCAACTCCCGCCGCCCGCGCAATGTCGTAAATCGTAACCATGTGCCCCTTCCTGGCTGCCCCAGGCCGTTCATGCGGCTGCTGCTGAAAGCGAGATTCCTTCATCGAAAGCGCATCCTCAACTCTTCGTTTAGAGTATAGAAGATGGACCGGTCCATGTCAAGTAACAGGCCATTCACCCTTGACATGGACCGGTCCATCTTCTATACTTTTCGCGTGTGGACCGTTCCACCTCCCCTTGCCAGAGCAGGCAAGGAAAGCGGTCGGGTTGGTCGGCCTGGCAGGAAGCCGGCGCCCCAGACCAGCCAGCGGCTGCAAGAGAGCGATCTAGGTGTGCAGGGATGAACGGACGGGCGGACGGACGGACGAACTCATAGGCAGATGGGGCAGGCGGATGAAGAGACGACGGAGGGGCTGGATGGGAGGAGAGAAGGATGACTGAGTCAGCGCCGAGAGGACGAACCAACGAATCAGCGTCGCCGGGTCAATCGGTCGGTCACTCAGTTGATTGCGTCTGCAGTGTCTTCAGCAGGCGTCAGCTCCTACAGTGCAGTCAAGGAGGAAACGAGAGATGAACCGCGGTCTCCTATTTTGCCGTGCCAGGGGGATGGTCAAGGCCGGCCTGCTGCTGCTCCTGGCGCTCAGCATCAGCAGCTATCTTGTGGCCTGTGGTGGGACGTCCGCCAGCTCTGGGCCGGTAACGCTCACCTTCTGGTCCTGGGTGCCCAACCTCCAGCAAGCGATTGATCTCTTCGAGAAGAGCCATCCCAACATCAAGATCAAATGGCAGAACGTCGGTTCGGGCGGCACGGAGTACACCAAGCTGACGACAGCCCTCAAGGCCGGCTCAGGCGCTCCCGACGTGGTGCAAATCGAGTACGCTTATCTCCCCCAGTACATCCTCAGCGGGAAACTGGTCGATCTTTCGCAGTACGGGGCCAACGATGTGAAGGATCAGTTCGTGCCCTGGACCTGGGCCCAGGTCTCCAGCGGCGGCAAGGTCTACGCCATCCCCCAGGATACCGGCCCGATGGGCCTGCTCTACCGCGAAGACATCTTTAAGAAATACAACCTCCCCGTCCCCACTACCTGGGACCAGTACGCCCAGGAAGCCATCCAGCTGCACAAAGCCAATCCCAAGATCTATATCACCGACTTCTCCGCTAGTGATGGCCCCTGGTTCTTCTCGCTGCTCTGGCAGGCCGGTTCTCAGCCCTTCGTGGTTAATGGGACGACGATCAAGATCCACCTGGACGATGCCGCCGCGCTTAAGGTGGCGAACTACTGGGGCAACCTGGTCAAGAGCGGTGCTGTGAGCACCGCCGCCGATTGGAACAACGACTGGTATGCCGCGCTCCAGAATGGGACGCTGGCCACCTGGATCACCGCCGCCTGGGCGCCGTCCGATCTGGAGGGCTTTGCCCCAAAGTCCGTCGGCCTATGGCGCGCGGCACCCCTCCCGCAGTGGAGCGCTGGTGAGCAGGTCTCAGCCAACTGGGGTGGCTCAACCGATGCTGTGACGACGCAGTGCCAGCATCCCGCTGAGGCCGCCGAGTTTGTGAAGTGGCTGAATACGAATCCTGAGTCGGTCAAGATCTTGACTCAGAAGCTCTACCTCTTCCCATCCCAGAAGAGCGCTTTGCAGGACCCCAGCTTCGATACGGCCAACTCATTCTACGGCGGTCAGCAGGTTAACCGCATCTTTGTGGAGTCCGCCCAGCAGGTCAATACTTCCTTCCAGTGGAGTCCTTTCCAGGACTATGTCTTCTCCCAGCTGCAGAATCAGCTGGCGACGGCGGTGAACGGCAAGATCTCGTTCGAGCAGGCGATGCATAATACGCAGAATGCGGTGGTGACCTACGCCCGCTCACAGGGCTTTACGGTCATCTCATGAGCAGGCACATCAGGGAGGTGCCGGGAGCCAGGACCGGGCGATGGCCGGTCAGCAACCGGAGCCAGCCGCTCGATCTCTCCCGGCACCGTCCCTGGCCCGCGCCGCGATGCCATTCTGTTCCCAGGCCCTGCGCTGGGTTGGTTTTCCTTCCTCTCTTTTGCCTTCCTCGCTTGAATGAGAGGCCTGTACTATGATACCGTCACGGCATATGGCAAAGCACAGTCAGACTGAAGCAATACAGCAAGCGATCGAGGTCCAGGAGCTGGCACCGCCCGCCAGCGGCCTTCCCAGCGCTCTGCGGCTCTGGCGACGCTGGCGTCAGCAAGCGGTGATTCCTTACCTCTTCTTGCTTCCGTTCTTGCTGCTCTTCTCGTTCTTTATCCTGGTGCCGCTACTGTACGCGCTTTGGACCAGCTTCTTCGTCGAGCGTCTGATCGGAGGCACTACCTTCGTAGGACTGCAAAATTATCAGGAGGTCCTGCACGATGGCAATTTCTGGGAGGGGGTGCGCAACGTCCTCCTGCTCCTGTTTACGCAGGTACCCCTGATGCTCGGCCTCGCCCTGGGGCTGGCCCTGCTGCTCGATAGCCAGATCGTACGCCTCAAGACAATCTTCCGCCTGGGCTACTTTCTTCCCTATGCGATCCCCAGTGTCATCGGCGCTCTGCTCTGGGGCTATCTGTATAGCGCCCATATCGGGCCTTTCGCCCAACTGGCGGAGTTGTTGCACTGGCCACCGCCACCTTTCTTGACCGCCGCCGGTCTCCTGCCGTCGATCGCCAACATTTTGACCTGGCAGTGGACCGGTTACAATATGGTGATCCTTTATGCCGCCCTGCAGGCTATCCCGCCGGAGCTGTACGATGCGGCGCGCGTCGACGGGGCCAGCGGCTGGGAGATCGCCCGGCGCATTAAGATCCCGCTGATCGCCCCGGCCATTGTGTTGACGGTGGTCTTCTCGATCATTGGGACATTGCAGCTCTTCAATGAGCCGCAGATCATGACGGCCATCGTCCCCAACCTGATTCAGGACCACTATACGCCGAACCTCTACGCCTATAATCTGGCTTTCACGAACCAGCAGTATAACTACGCCGCTGCGGTCTCCTTCGTGCTCGGCGCCGTGGTCTTCGTGTTCTCCTACGTCTTCATGCTGGTGACCTATCGCAGGGGGCAACGTTGATGGCTCGTATTGGATCGCTTCCGGCTGGCGGCTCTATCGCCGCCACACGGCAGACCTCGACCCGGGCAGTGGGTCGACGCGGCGGCTGGACACTGCGCGGGCTGGTCCTGCTTTTCCTGGTGCTGATGCTGGTCTACTTTGTGATTCCCCTCTTCTGGCTGGTGGTTTCGGCGACGAAGACCAACGATGAGCTGTTTTCGACCTTCGGACTGTGGTTCGCGCCGGATTTCCATCTGCTGGAGAACCTGCACGATGTCTTTACCTACGATGATGGCATCTTCGTCACCTGGCTGACGAACTCGGCCTACTACGCGGTGGTGAGTGCCCTGGGGGCGTCACTGATCGCGACGCTGGCCGGTTACACGTTCGCCAAGCTCTCTTTCCCAGGGCGCGAGCTGGTCTTCGCTATTATCCTGGGGAGCATCATGGTACCTAATACAGCCCTGGCTATCCCCACCTACCTGGTACTGAGCAAGGTCGGTCTGGTGAATACGCCACTGGCCATCATCTTGCCGTCGCTGGTAACCCCCTTTGGGGTCTATTTGATGCGCGTCTACGCTGAGCAGGCGCTCCCTGACGATTTGCTCGATGCAGCACGCGTCGATGGAGCCAGTGAGTGGCGCATTTTCTGGAGCATCGCCCTGCGCTTGCTGGCCCCCGGCTTTGTGACGGTGCTGCTGCTGACTTTCGTGGGAACGTGGAATAACTTTTTCCTGCCCCTGGTGGTGACCAATAACCCGGCGTACTACCCGCTGACAGTCGGCCTGGCCAATTGGAATCAGCTGTCCCAGGCCTTCAGTGGGTCACGCATTCTCTATACGCTGGTGATTACTGGCTCGCTGATCTCGGTGATCCCGCTGATGATCGGCTTTCTCTTCCTGCAGCGCTACTGGCAGGGCGGTTTGACCTTCGGCAGCCTGCGCTCTTAGCGCTCTTTTGCCCGTCCACCCCTCTGTCAGGCGCAGCCAATCTGGTAGGTTCTGTTCTGTTGCTATCGAGGTTGCCGGCCCGAGCGGGGCGCTAGCAAAGCCGCCTCCAGGCTGTACGCCAGCTCTGGCCGGCAGGTAGGGCAGGATGCCCTCAGACTTCTCGATTTGACTGAGGAAGGTAGGCAGAATCGATGGATCGCAAAGAACAGCACTATCTCCTCTCCGTTGCCAGGGGTGCGTGGTCTGCCCCCGCCCTCTGGAGAGAGCATGTCAGCCGGCGGCGCTTCCTTGGCCAGATGGCCTCAGCAACGGCTCTGGCCGGGGGTCTGACTCTCGGTGGCGGCCTACCGGCGGCGCTGGCCGCCCCGCACCCGGCTCCTCGCCGGAGCGGTGGGCCTCGCCCGCGAGTGCTGGGCCACGATCTTTCTACGCTGCAGCAGCTGGAGGACGTCGGCAAGCACTTTTCTGATCAAGGGCGCGTGCTGCCCGCCGAGCAGATCGTGGCTCACCACGGCGCGACATTTATCCGTGAACGACTGTGGGTTCAGCCGCCGATCCCGTACAACGACCTGCCGCACATTTTGACAATGGCGCGCCGGATTAAGGCCGCGGGCCTGCACTTCTTGCTCGATTTCCATTACTCTGACTTTTGGGCCGATCCCAGCCACCAGACGACGCCACAGAGCTGGCAGGGCCAGGATCTGGCGACGCTGGCGCAGACGGTCTACGATTATACGCGCTCGGTGCTGGGAGCCTTGGCCCGCCAGGGAACACTGCCTGAGATGGTGCAGACGGGCAACGAGGTGACAGCAGGAATGCTCTGGCCCCAGGGCCAGATCTATGTCAATGGGACGGAGCGCTGGCCCCAGTTCGCAACCTTGCTGAAGGCGGCCATCGCCGCCGTGCGTGATACGAGCCGGGCGATCGAGGTGATGGTGCATATCGATCGCGGAGGCGATAATGCTGGCAGTCGCTACTTTTTCGATCATATACTGGCCCAGGGCGTGGATTTCGATGTGATTGGCCTGTCATACTATCCGTGGTGGCATGGGCCGCTCTCGGCGCTGCAGGCGAATCTCAACGATCTGGCGCCGCGCTATGGCAAAGATCTGGTGGTTGTGGAGACGGCTTATCCCTGGACCTTAACCGATGGGGACAGCGAGCCGAATATTGTCAACGCGCAGACAACATTGCTGCCGGGCTACCCTCCCACGCCCGATGGCCAGCTCGCCTATATTCGGGCCGTGCGGGCTATCGTGGAAGAGGTGCCACAGGGCCGGGGGCGTGGACTGGTCTATTGGGAATCAGCCTGGATACCCGGGGTGGGTTGGGAGCCAGGAGCCGGCGACGCCTGGGATAACATGACACTCTTTGATCGTCAAGGTCGAGCCTTGCCTTCGATTCGCTGCTACGAGTAGCGGACAGGCGGAGGCGGACGAGCAGATATCTTCCCTTCTCCTCTCTAACGACCGAGTGTTCAAGCGCTATCTATCAAAGCCGACACAGTCGCAATGTGAAGCGCCCACACAGGTGGCCCAGTCTGCCGGTTCGGGAGATTGGGCCGCTTGCCTCCCTTCCCATGTGCGGCCCAGACAAGACGGAGAGCGCAAGCGCTTCCTCTTCCCCCTTTGTCGCCTCCAGCCAGCAGGGAACGTCGGCCTCTCTCCCTTCCTCACTTTAGTCGACTTGCACCTCTCGCAAGCCTGGTCGCTAGCGAATGACACCACAGGAGGCGATGCTGGCAGCGTGTTCCTGCAACAGGGTCCCCGCGATGGTCAGGAGCAGCCGCACGCGCTCGTCGCTGATGCGGTAATAGACATATTTCCCCTCGCGCACCCCTTGCACCAGGCCACACCAGCGCAGGCAGCCCAGATGAGTCGAGACCCGCCCCTGGGGCACTCCCAGAGCCGCTACCAGCTCGCTGACCGTGCGCCCCTGGGCCGGAGCCTCCAACAGCAAGGCGAGCAGACGCAGCCGTGTCGGGTCGCTGAGCACCTTGAAGAAGCGCGCGTAAAGCTCAGCAGCTTCTGGCGTCAGGGCGTCCCCGCTCGCGGGCCGGTCCCGCACCTCGTCGCGCTGCCTGTCCGTCAGGCTGGCGATTGTCACCGCCGGCGACGTGGCGCTGTCACTGTTTCTCTCTCCCTCACTCTTCATATATATTTTTGCCTCTTCTTTGTTTGTTGCTACCCGACAGATCTTATATATATCCGTATAGGCTGATGGAAGGATGATATCATCCGGCAGCGCGCGCGTCAAGGAAAGCGACCGGGTGACCTGTGGCTTCCGGCGGCCAGCTGGCGACGAAGAAGCGAGGCAAGGAGACCAGGCGGGCTATATAAGCGACAATCCCGGCCTGTGTACTATACTAATAC
>NZ_JADGIA010000349.1 GCF_019683635.1 Thermogemmatispora sp.
CGCCTCGCTCTGCGGCGCGTACTCCCCCTGGCCGAAAAAGATGTCCTGCCCGACGGTGTAGGCCCGCGCATTCAGGGCGCGCGCCGCCTGGGCCGCCTCCGCATTGGCATGAATGCGCACCTGACTGAAGTCGTGCCCGAAACGCGGCTCCATGAAGGCCCGCACCTCCTCAGATAGGGCCTCCCCCGAGCTACTCCCTCCTGGCAGGAGCGGGCCGGGGATCGCGACCGACTGCTCCTGCGGAGATCGCTGATGCTCTCGCACGTATCTCCTCTTTTGTATAGCCCGGTCCATGAGAGCCTCCTTTTTCTGCACTGAGAGCACCTGCATTGGTCTATATCTTCAGGCTTTTGAGCGCGGCGATCAGCGTGGGGCGCCACCAGGGATCGCGGGAGGGATGACTGACAAATTTGTCAACCAGCCCGGTGACGGGATCGGTGATGGTGGCAGGGGCCGGCGTTGTCCCGCCAGAGGCGCTCATGGCGGTCCAGGCCGTCTGCATGGCCGTACCGATCTCTTTATCGGCCTCCACCGCCAGGGTGCGCGAGACGCCAAAAAGCGAGTGTTCGGGCGAGTCCTTGGCGATCTCGGAGTGCGTCGGCCCCAGCCCTTTCGCGCGGGCATCAGCCGCCGCCCTGGCGATCTGGTTCTTCGCCTGCTGCTCCAGGATGCCCGTGCGTGCAGCGGCCAGGGCGGCTGTTCTCACCACCAGGATGGCAGGGAAGAGTACGCCGAGGAAGAAGGCTGTGCCGACCAGGCCAATGAGCGCATCCAGAGAGAGGCCCGCCAGTGCGCCAAGGCCACCTCCGATGGCCCCACCGACGGCGCCCAGCGCTGTGCTTCCGATGCCGGCACCGGTATGATAGCCGCTGGCTGCACCAGACGCCACTCCAGAGGCGGCTCCGCCGAAGAAGCCAGTGATGCCATGCCAGACGGCGCTCAGCCCGGAGTGCGTGCGCCAGCCCTCCGCCGCCCCCTCGACCGCACCCGTGGCCATGCCGCCGAGGCCGCCAAGCGTGCCGCCGATGACGCCACCGGTCACGCTGCCAATCGCGCTCCCAACAGCCTGTCCCCCATGCCAGCCGACCTCCGCCAGGCGCGCGAGGACATCTCTCTCGGTCAGCCCCATCTTGCGGAAGTAGCCCTTGATGAAGGAGCGCGTCAGCTCGCCGTTCTCGGTCTCCGTGCAGATCAGCTCCAGACGGCTGACCCAGTCGTTGGCGCCGGGCGCGTAGGTGCCGGTGATGATACCCGGCAGGGCCGGATTGAGGGGATCGTGACCACCGATGAGGGCCACGTCATTGCCCAGCTCCGACTTCACCAGTGCGTTGTACTGTGTCGCGGTGATCGTTCCATCGTTCTTCAGAACCCAGAGAGCCACCTCGACAAAGTTGGAGTGCGAGTAGTAGTCCTCGATGGCATGCAGCGCGTTGCCCATGGCCTCCATGCCCTCCGGCGTGCGTCCTTCCCCAATCGCCTCCTCCAGCTTACGCTTCGCATGAAACTTCCCACGCTCGATGTATTCCGGCAGGCCACTGGCAGCCGCGGCATGCTTGATGTCGGCCAGGTGGGCCTGCTCTTCGTCGTAGGCCGCCTTCTGCGCGGGCGAGAGCTTTTTCTCGGCCTCGGCGCGCTCGGCGGGCGTCAGGCGGGGATCTTCGACGGTGCCGCCGCCTTCGGGATTATCCAGGTGCTCCGAGGGCACGTAGGTACCCAGGTCCTCCTGCCGCACCTCGCGCCCAAATTCGCCGAGCGCCAGGATGTTGATCAGCGGCAGGGCCTTCGGAGGGAGCTGCGAGAGGTCGCGCAGCCAGTTGCCGAAGTAGACGCTGCGCGCCTCCTCATGGCTGAAGCCGACGGAGGTCAGCGCCTCTTCCTCGATACCGCCGTGACCGGCCTCGCCGGCCTGATAGCGCCAGAGGCGGCCCCCTGTCGCGCGCTGGCTGACGTTGACGCGCGTTCCCTGCCCGCCGAGTACCTGATCAGCCACAGCGTTGGCCTCCTGCTCCTGCGGCTCCTCCGGTCCGCTCACGGGTAGTCGCTGAGCCAGCCTGACAGGCGGCTGATCCGTCTGGGTTCCGCTCTGCTGCACCACGTGTGTCAGCTCGTGGGCTAGCAGCCAGCGGCCCTGCAGGCTGGCGGGCGCATAGTGTCCGCTTGCGAAGACGATATCTTGCCCGACAGTGTAGGCCCGCGCATTCAGGGCGCGCGCCGCCTGGGCCGCCTCTGCATCGGCGTGAATACGCACCTGACTGAAGTCGTGCCCGAAACGCGGCTCCATGAAGGCCCGCGTGGTCGCGTCCAGGCTCTCCCCGGCGCTGGTGGCAGTCTGAACTGCCTGCTCAGTCAGCTCCTGCATCGGTCGACGGTCAGCATCGCGACTGGAAAGCTTCCTCATAGCCAGCCTCCGATCTCCGCCTCGGTCAGCGGCTTCTCCAGCTTGGCATACTCAACGGCGGCGGCGCGCAAGAGATGGCTCATGTGCAGCGACTCGCCAG
>NZ_JADGIA010000118.1 GCF_019683635.1 Thermogemmatispora sp.
CTGTCAAGGGGCGGGCGGGGGCCTATGGTCCACCCCGACAGGCAAGTGTAGCGAACGTCGGACGCCGGGTCGCCGACGAGATCTCACCTCGGCCAGGCCAGTGGACAGCGCAGGCTAGCTCAGCGAGGTCTCCAGCAGGCTACCGCTACCGCGGCCAGGGCTATCAACAGGCTCCAGCAGGCGGTAGCGATCGGGGAGGTCCTCTTCTCCGCTGAGGTCCAGCTCCTGCAGAGCGGGATAGACCAGCGGAGGGACCAGTGTCAGCTCTAGCTCCTCACTGAGACGCAGCAGTGCGTTCTCCACCTGGAGCGGGAGGTGCTCTTGAAAGAGCAGGAGAGAGCCGAGACTCACCGCGATCATCTCACGGATATGGTCCTCATCCCGCTTGGTATGAAAGTGAGGGCTATGTGAGTGATACTGCTGCAGCAGCGCCGCTGCGGGGGCCGGATAAAGAGGGCTGGCCTTGAAGAGCAAGTCGAGGAGCAGGAAGGTTTCCACAGCGAAACCGGAGGCGAAACGCAAGGTTTGTGCCGTCGTCAAGGTCATCCCCTGCTCGCCGGCGTTGGAGGAGGTAATCGTCTCTGAGAGACCAGACCAGGACTGACAGAGTAGGGAGACAATTGGCGAGACCACGCTCGTGCAGCGGCCAGCGCTGGCCTCGACCAGGGTACCATTGCGCAGGCCGGGCTTGGCAGCCCAGCAGATGCGGATATTATGCAAGGTTCCACTGGCGTGGTAGGCGTAAGTTGTATGCGCAGCCATGAACAGGCGGCCCATAGCCAGCGTATACTCCAGCAAGGCACAGGGAACCAGGTTATCGGCGTCGTAGAAAACGAGCCAGCGAGGAAAACGCAGCAGGTGGGCCAGCAGCGTTCCGAGATACATTCCCTCTCCCTTCCCATCGCGCACATGGCCGCTGCTATCCAGAATATGGGCAACGCCGTGGGCGCGCAGCAGTGTTGCCAGGACGTCGTCCTTCTGGTGCACCACAAACAGCTGACGGTGGGAGGCCAGTCGGGCCCGCAGGCCCAACCTGAGCATCTCATACTCCTCTGGGGGGCAGTTGGTCACGACAATGATCGGACTGTTCACTGGCAGATACCAAAGTACTCCGGCCAGCGTCTCCAGGCTTTCGGACTTGTGGGAGATGATGAAGGCGGTGTGGGCCAGGAAATGGGAAAGATCGTGGAGGTTGTGCTCTTCGAGAAGATGGGCAAATCGGATGGTGTCAATGAGCATATCGCTTGCTTTTCCTTTCTAATCGAGAGGAGTTGCGTCTGTCGCGACCGGAAAGATTCGACCATCTGTAGAGAAAAGACGCACGGAGGAGGGCTTTCATCTCATCGAGGCCGGCAAGAGCACGGAAAGGTACGGACCGAGCCGCTATCGGCTCCGCTCCCGACCGCTAAGAGAGTGAGCCACTCCACCGGGCACCGCCATTCTGCTTCAGAGGCGAGGGCGGTGACCCAACCCTAGCTAGCAACCTCGCTAGCCAGCCAGAAGGGAACTCTGCCGTACAGTAATACGTTCGCCTCCCAAAAGGCGCGCCGTTTGCTGGCTCAAAGTACTACTGTCTGTTTGCTATGATGGATGGATAGGCGGAGAGTTGAAGCAGCCAGGCAGTAGACAAAGACAAGAACCACTTCTGTACGGCTTGGCTTATGCTCCTCGTCGCCCCGGGCGGGGGATAAAGGCCCCAAGAGCACGGCCCGGGGTGCCGAGAGAGAACGAGGTGGGCATCCGGCAAAGGGGCGAGGCTGTCGCCCACACAGGTGGGCAGACGCCGGGCCAGGAGCCGGATGGGGAGAAGGGAGACAGGTGCTGTCTCAGCTCCCTCCCTCCTTCCTTCCCAGCTAACTCCGCTCAGAGAGAGCCATCGTGACTATCGAAGCCGACGGAGGGGGGACTGGGAGAGAAGTGCTCCAGGAATCGGTAGAGGCGTCGTAGTTGGCGCTCGTGTTCTCCTTGTTGCTGTTCGACATTCAAATAGAGCTGCGAGAGCAACTCATAGCGCTGGGTCTGCTCATTGAGGCGCAGCAGCAGTGTGCCCAGTTGCTCCTGTTGCCCGGCCAGCACTCCCAGCAGCTCCTGCTGGTTCTCTTGTTGATCCCGCCGACGCTCCTCCAGCTCCCGTTCAAGATAGCTGAGCTGAAGTCCCTGCTGATCTTGCCGATCATGCTGCTGTTCCACGCGCTGGCGCTGCTCAGCTACCTGAGCCGTCAGGAACGTCACCTGTTGGGTAAGTTGTCCCAGAGTATGCGCCATCTGCTCCTGCTGGATACGCTGCTCTGCCAGCTGGGTAGTCAGGTGAAGCATCTCTCGCGTGAGCTGTTCGTGGACCTCAACCTCCTGTTGAACATGGGTCGTCAGGGCCTCGATCTGCTGACGAAGCAGGATAAGCGTCTGGTGCCACTGCTCACTGGTCTGCTGTAATCGCTCCGTCAGCTCTTCTAGTTGCTGCTCCAGCTCAGTCTGGCGGGTGCTGTTCTGGATCTGGAGGGCGGCGATTTCATCCTCAAAGGAGGTTTGCAGCCGGGTCAGGGCCTCATCGACTGCAAGCCGCTGTTGTCCGTAGGCCTCTTGCTGTTGCTGAAAACGTGCCTCCAGTCGGTTGCGCAAGCGTTCCAGGGCCTCATGCTGGCGCAGGGACTGCTCTCGGACTAGCCTGCGCAGGGCGGCCATCTCCTGCGAGACAAACTCAGGGGAGACGATCGGGTGGGCTTCCCGAGGGGCTTCCGCGGCTGGCCGCTCGGACGGCGAGCGCTGCGCTAGCTGACCACCCTCGTTCCTGGCGGGAGCAGGAGTCTGTACCGTGCTCGCCGAGGCGGCAACGCTAGCGTTGAGCAAGGCCAGATCACTGGCGCGGATCAGGCGTAGCTGGCTCCTGCTCTCTAGCGACTGACGACGTACTGGCAAGAGGCCTTGACTGATCCAGCGTTCGATTGTCGCCTCGCTCTGCCCGCTCGTACGGGCAGCCTGGCTAACGGTTAACCAGCGATCTTCGGGGTTGGCCAGCTCGTCGACGAGGTGTTCCTGCTCCACAGCTTCTTCTGTCCTTGCAGGCGAGTCTTCCTGCATGTGTTCCTCGAACATGAAAGCAACTGCCTCCAGCTATCCGCTGGTCTCAGTATATGTTGCCTGCCCGGGGACGTCAACAGCAGAAGGCTAGAGGCCGGCCTCGACTAGTACGAGTGGCTAGTTGAGGTCAAGGATGGGAGGAAGAATAACCCGGCTGCTCGGTCTGAGGAGAGGACTAAGCCAGGCGAGGTTCGGGGCCGGAGCAGGAACAAGCGCAGGTGGCTTGCCGGCCTACTGTTGCGGGCTGGCGGCCTGCGCTTGCTGATCCTGCTCGGCCAGCTTACTCTGCTGGCGCCAGAGGGTTACCTGGCGCTCAACCATCTGGATAAAGGTTTTCACGACCAGGGGGTCTCGACTCTGGGCATAAGCTGGGACGAGCTCCCCAACGGTGCCGAGGCCCTGCTGGTCCAGGTAGTAGTCGCGCACATAATGGAACCAGTCGCGGATGCCGTCCTCCCAGCTCTGGTAGCTCCGGTAGCCACTCAAGGAGCGGCAGTGGCAGCTGGCTGTGACTGGGGCGTGCAACAGGCCAGGCGAGTGGGTGACACGGGCCAGGCCCACGGTGCCGAAGGTGCTATCGTGCAGGAAGAAAGCCAGGGCATAGACGGGGTCGATCCCCATCTGCTCTCCACTCTCGTAGATCAGTTGGGCGTCGCCGACCAGTGGTGACTGGTATTGGGTCAGCAGGCTGGCGATGAAATCGACCGTGACCGTCGGGCGCCCCTGGAGTGGGTAGCCATCGGCAGGATAGGGCACGGCAGTGGCCCGGTTACCGGATGGGGACACGATAGCTGTTGGCGTAGGCATCGGTGTCGGCTGTTGGCCTGTGCTACTCGCGTTCGTCGTGGGGGTCGTTCCGCTGACCGGGCCAAAGAGCCGCAGTTGCTCGCTACGCCAGGTATCGACCGCTGTCTTGACTGCCTGGATGTAGCCCGCCACGTCGTTGTGGTCAGACGCCGGTGCATAGCGTGGAATGATCTCCTCAACGGTGGTCAGCCCCCAGCTATCGATGTAGACGGTGCGAATGAGCCGGTACCAGGCGACAAAGCCGGCCTCCCAACTGGGAAAAGCTGCAAATCCATCGATGCAGGCAGCATCAGGAATGCAGCGCAGGTTGCCCAGCGATAGCGTCGTCCGGGCAATGCCTGCTGTCCCAAAGGTGCTTTCGTGGAAGAAGAAGGCCAGGGCGTAGACGGGGTCGATCCCGTACTCGATTCCGTCGTCGTAGAGTGCCTGGCCTTTGCCGGCAGCTGGTGAATGATAGCTGGTGAGCACGAGGTCGATCAGGGCGGGACTGACGGAAGGTGGCCCCGCGAGGACGTAGGCACTAGCCGGCTGCGGCGCGGCGCGCAACGTTGCGCTCTCCGAGGCAAAGGAGGCAAAGCTAAAGAGGAGAAGCAAAAGGCTAACGGTGAGAATTTTGCTGATCCGCTGCATGCGTCTGCCTTTCGTTATGGCCTCTCTTCCCCTAATGATACCTCATTTCACTCAGAAAAGGCAGCCCCCCTGTAAGAAAGGTGGGGGAAGGTCGAGCGCGGTTGACGAGCAGGGCTGGTCAGGTTTTCTTCCTAGCGTAGATAGAGCACAAAGCCAGGAAGGTTCACGCGTCGGTAGTGGCGGCTGGCAAGGATATGGGCCTGACTACTGAGCAAAGGGAATTCGCCGTTCTGGGCGTCGCTGAAGAGATAAGCGGCCCGAGGGTCGGCACTGACCTCCTGGTAATAGGGGGGATAGCGCACCAGGTCATTGCGCGTGAGCCACGGATTAATGGTCGCGCAGATCACCTGCTCCTGACTCACGAAGGTCAGGCGGTCGCAGATCCAGTAACCGGAATAGACATGGCGGACCCCCCAGTGCTCCAGAGTGGCTGCCAGGGCAACGTATTGCTGCTGACGCTCAGCGGCGGTGGAAATCTCAGGAAGGTTGGCCAGGGTACCTTCCAGGAAGGCCAGGAAGAGCAGAGCCAGGGCCGTCCCGGCGAGCAGGCGCTGAGTGCAGATGCGGAGGCGCTCAGCGGGGGCAACAGCGTAGGGTAATAGTGAGGGCTGGCCCTGGAGGGCGTTACCGACGCCAGGGCGCAAGCTCTGTTGGAAGAGGTAGACCGGGGGCCAGATGAGGGCAGGAGTCAGGATCAGCAGGCCCACCAGATAGCGCATGCTCTGAGGACGCTGCGCCGCTGTCAGGCTCACAGTGTAGCTCAGCAGCGTGATGAGACCTGCGAGCAGCAGGAACAGGCGACTGGCATGCACAGCCTGGGCCCGCCGCTTCTCTCCCCTCAGACCCCCCTTTGAGTGCTGCCAGAGCTTCCAGAGGGGACGCAAAGACAGGAAGAGAGAGCTGGCGAGCAGGAGGAGAAAACCCAGGCTCCAGCCGCCGTAGAGCGCGGCGCAGCTAAGGCTCTGGCCATGCCGCCAGCCGTAGAAGGGCAGGGCTTCCAGAGGACAGGTCGGCGTCATGCCAGTGGCCAGGGGCAGACTGTAAAGAAAGGTACCAGCCAGTTTCTTGAGCCAGAGCTGCAGACCCGTAGGAGGGATGCCGGGGTAGCGATTCTGACTATAGAGAGCCAGGAAAACGCTGAGCGAGTCCTGGCCGGAAGGAGCATGGAGATTGTAGAGAATCAGCGGGAAGGCGCCGAGGACCAGACCAGCCAGGAGGAGGAGCGGCAGAACTGGGTGCCTCAGCCACTCACGCCCGCTAAAGAGGACCAGGAGAAGCGCCGCGCAGCCGAGGAAGGGGATCACAAGCCAGTGACTCCACAGGCCCAGGCCGGCCACAAGTCCCCAGGTGAAAGAAGCCAGCAGGCGACGTTTAGGCCACGACTTTCCTGACTCTTCCGGCTGAGTCTGTGCCAGCCAGGCTGCCAGGAGCATGGCCAGCGAGCCAAAGGCCAGGGTCTCAACAGCTCCCCCAACGGCGCGCATTTCAGGGGTCAAGACATAGCGTGGCGCCAGACTGAGCAGCACCAGCGAGAAGATGGCCACTGTGCGCCCATAAAGCAGGCGGGCTAGCTGGTAGAGAGCGAGCGCAAAAAGGAGGAGAAAGGCCAGCATAGCCAGGCGCAGCGAAAGCAAGGAGGGGCCGAAGAGGTGAAAGAAGACGGCAGCCACGTAGGCCTCGCCGGCCCCCATATAGTTTTGCCCATAATAGAAGATAGGCCAGTCCTGGCCGCGGGCGATATGGAGAGCCATCAATCCCATCGTTCCTTCCTCGCTGTCGGTGCCGGGCCAGCCAGCAAGGCTGAAGCCCAGGCGTATCGCCAGCATGGCGACGATGAGAGTTGGCGCGGCAATCGACTCGCCCGCTCGCCGCAACTGTATGCGCAAGGTTGATAAGGAGGCCATCATTCTCTTTCCTTGCAGAAGAGAACAGAGACGAGATCTCTGCCCCTGGGCAGGAGAGGATCACCTTTCAGCTCTCTACTTTGAGTGAATCTATTCTAGACGACGTGCCGCGCGTTGCCTAGAAGATAGGGCGAAAAATACCAGCATTGGCTGTCTTGCTGTTCCTCTCCCCCAGCTTGACCGCCAGGAAGCAAGAGGGAAGCGATCGACTGCTGCCGACCACGAGATTTTGGTGAGGCAATTCAGCTATACTGTGTCATATCAAGGCTGATGACGGAGGAGAAGAAAGCTGACCATGAGCCGAGATGGATATGCTGGGCAGGTCCAACAACGGATCGCAGCGTTGTTGGCCTCGATGACCCTTGAAGAAAAAGCCGGGCAACTCACGCAGTATTTCTACTTCCCGGGTTTCACCCTCCAGACCTCCTTTGTGGAGGAAGAGATCCGTGCCGGGAGAGTGGGGAGCCTTCTCTTCGTCGCCGACCCGGTGCAGACCAATCGACTCCAACGCCTTGCGGTTGAGGAGAGCCGCCTTGGTATCCCGCTGCTCTTTGGCTTCGATGTCATTCATGGACTGCGAACCATCTTTCCCGTGCCGCTTGGGCTGGCGGCCTCCTGGGACCCACAGCTGGTCGAGCAGGTGCAAACGGTAGCGGCGCGGGAGGCGCGCGCTGTCGGTATTCACTGGGCTTTTGCTCCGATGGTGGATATTGCCCGTGATCCTCGCTGGGGCCGTATCGTCGAGGGGGCCGGCGAAGATCCGTACCTGGGCGCGCGTCTGGCCGCTGCGCATGTGCGCGGCTTTCAGGGCGAGGGGATTGGCGCCGCCGAGCGCATAGCCGCAGGGCCGAAGCACTTTGTTGGCTATGGAGCAGCGCTCGGCGGACGCGACTACGATGAGGTCAACCTTTCCGAGAGTGAGCTGCGCAACGTCTATCTTCCGCCGTTTGCGGCAGCGGTTGAGGCGGGCGCTGAAAACATCATGAGCTCCTATGTGGGGATCAATGGTGTGCCAGCGGCGGCAGATCGTCGGCTGCTCACCGAAGTGCTGCGGAACGAACTAGGCTTCCAGGGGTTCGTGGTGAGCGACGCCAACGCTGTGATTGACCTGACTACCCACGGTCTGACTCGCGACGACCGCGATGCGGCCCTGCGGGCGCTGCAGGCTGGCCTGGATATGGAGATGTCCCTGGGTGTACAGTTTGTGGGTGAGACTGGCCCAGCAGCGCGTCCGGCGGCGTTCGCCACGCTGCCAGAGGCGGTGCGTGCTGGTCAGATCGATGAGCGGCTGCTCGACGAAGCAGTGGGGCGGGTGCTGGCGCTCAAGTTTCGTCTGGGCCTCTTTGAGCACCCCTATGTCGATGAGGCACGCGCCAGCACGGTACTCAGCTCTCCCGCGCATCGTGAACTGGCGCGTGTGGCCGCTGAGCGCTCAGCGGTGCTGTTGCGCAATACGGGCGTCTTACCTCTCGACCGTGCGGCGCTGCGCCGGCTCGCTGTGATCGGGCCACTGGCGGCGGATAAGCGGGCGACCCTCGGCCCGTGGGTCTTCGTGCCGGAGCTGGAGCGTACGGTTACTGTGCTAGAGGGACTCCGTCAGATGGCAGGCTCCGCCCTGCAGGTCGACTATGCTCCTGGGGTGCCGCTACCAACGCGCCCTATTGCTTCGCCATTTGCAGCCCTCGACCAGCTCGTCCCCGGGGCCTCCCTGTCGGGGGAGTCTTCATTTGACGAGCGGGCTGAGTTCGAGCGAGCCATTGCCCTGGCCCGCTCCGCTGATGTCGCTGTGCTGGTACTGGGCGAAGCAGCAGATATGAGCGGTGAGGCGGCCTCGCGCTCAACGCTCGACCTGCCAGGTCGGCAATTGGAGCTGTTGGAGGCGGTGGCCGAAACTGGGACGCCGCTGGTCCTGGTGCTGCTCTGTGGCCGGCCCCTCGATCTGCGCCGTGTAGTTGAACGGACGGCAGCCATGCTGGTGGCCTGGCACCCGGGCAGTGAAGGAGGCAATGCCGTGGCCAGGCTGCTCTTTGGCGAGGTGGCTCCTGGAGGCAAGTTGCCTGTGAGCTGGCCACGCAGCGTGGGACAGGTGCCTCTGATCTACGCTCATCTGCGCTCGCACCAGCCACAGACGAGCGGTCTCCGCTATTGGGAGGAGGAGAGCACACCCCTCTATCCTTTCGGCTTTGGTCTCAGCTATGGTGAGGTGGAGTATAGCGATTTGCAGCTGAGTGCTACCTTGATCGGCCTGCACGATACGCTGGAAGCCAGTGTGGTGCTCCACAACCGCTCGCAGCGTCCTCTCGAAGAGGTGGCGCAGCTCTACCTGCATCAGCGCTATGGGAGGGCGGCCCGTCCGGTGCGTGAGCTGAAGGCGTTTGAACGCGTGAGCCTGGCCCCAGGAGAGAGGCGCACGCTCCGCTTCACCATCGGGCCAGAGGCGAGGCGCTACTGGAGCGCCGCCGCTGGGGCCTATGTGCTCGATGAGTCCGTCTTTGACGTCTGGGTAGGCGGCTCATCGCAAGCCTCCTTGCACGCCGAGTTCACTGTTCAGGCCGATAGCCAGGTTGGGCGCTAACCCCGCCCAGGGAAGGCGGCGATACCGTGGGCGCTGGCCCAGCCCAGGCGGCTTCCTCCCGGCCTGGGTCAGCGCCCACTCAGTCAGTCAGGTCGGCGTTTAGTGACAGCTTGCGGAAGGACCATAGAGACCATGCAGGTGCAGAATCCGATCATCCCTGGTTTCCACCCCAACCCGACCCGAGCATCTGCCGTGTTGGCGATGACTACTATCTGGTTACCAGCTCCTTCGAGTCTTTCACCTCCTGAAATCGGCGACGTTGTCGCTGCAAACCACGGGGCCGGAGGTGGACAGACTCTTTGACCTCCGGTCCTGTCCTTGCCCCCGGCCCTGCTCTCAGTAAGCTGGCCCGGCTTGCCACCTGCGGGTGCTGTCCAACCAGGCCGGTCGTTGCAGCAACGTTCAGGCAGTGCTGCCCTCGCGCAGACGGAAGACCTCGACCGAGCGACGCAGGTACTCGACCCGCTGCGCCAGGGCCTCCACGTGCTGCGACGCCTGACGCGTATTCACATTCATCTGGCGAGTCGCCTGGGAGAGGCGCTGCATGATTTGAACAATCGAGGTAAACGCCTGCAGCTGGCGGGCTGCCATATCCGTAATGCGCTCAATCTCACGGGCTTGCAGCTCGACGGCTTCAGAAATCGTCTCCAGAGCTGCCCCGGCCTCCTGAGCACGGTCGGCCCCGAAGGCGCTCTCGTGCTCTGTAGTGCGCATCGAACTTGTCACTGCACTGATATCCTGCCGTACCCCATCGACGATCTGCACGATCGAGCGGGCCTGGCTATTAGCCCGCTCGGCCAGACGCTGGATGTCAGCCGCTACCGCCCCGAAACCGCGCACCGACTCCCCCTCGTAGGCCACCAGGGTCGCCGCATCCTGAGCCAGACGGTTCGTCTGCTCAACAATGGCTGAGATCACCTCGACGGTGCTGTTAATAGCGCGCGAATGCTCGTCGAGCTTCTCAACCTTGGTGGCAGTCGCCTGCACATTCTCATAGATGCGTTTGAGACCTTCGAGCACTTGTTGAACGGCCTGGCGACCCTGGCGCACATGCTGAAGCGACTCGTGAGTGCTTGACTGCAACATATTGGCGCGCTCAGCGATATGGCGGCTGGAGGAGGCAATATGCTCGATCTCGCGGGTCGCGCGGGCGATCTGGTGCAGCTGCTGGTCGCCTGTTTCCACCAGGCGCGCCAGGGCATCGACGACGACAGTTGTTGAGATGGCCACCTCGCGTGCTGCCCCTTTGACGCGCATGACCAGGCTGCTCAGCTCGGCCAGCATATAGTTAAAAGCATTGGCGATAATCTGCAGCGTCCCGCCGGTCATCCGTGCGCGTCCGCTCAAATTACCCTGGCTGACTCCGCTGACATCGCCTACCAGGGCCTCAATCTGCTTCTGCAGGGCATTGCGCTGATCTTGAATCTCCTGGATCAGGCGCACCATGTGGTCGAGCATGCTATTAAGCGAGCGCGCCACCAGGGCGATCTCATCGCGGCCCGAGACCGGGGCGCGAACACTGGTATCGCCGCGGGCGATACGGCGCGTCAGGCGAGCCAGCTGACCCAGAGGGCGGGCGATTGTCCAGTAGACAAAGGTTCCGACCAGCAAGACCACAGCGATGATCAGGATGGCCGCCAGCGCGATCTCAATCGCCGTCTGCGTAGCCTGGGGGCCAGTTACCTCAACCACCTTGTCGCCTACAGTCTCCGTGAGATCGACAAGATGCTTCCAATCATTTTCCAGAGGAGTATAGGCGCTATTGGCCTGCTGCAGCAGTTGGGTGGTTTTGCTCGTAGTGCTGGAAGATTGCAGCGCCGCCAGCTCGCGATCTTGTGCCTGCAGGTAGCGCTCCCACTCACCTGAGAGGACGCGCTGCAGCGTCTGCTGTTGGTCGCTAGCCAGGCCGCGGGTACTGCTCTCGCTCTCTAGCAGCGTGCGGATGGGGGCCATCTGCGGCGAAGTGGCCAGCTGATAGTTGTGCTGGTAGCTCGTCAGGCCCTGGGCGAAGCTTGACTCCAGCGTCTTGATCTCAGTGGTCAGGCGCTGGCGCAAAGCAGCCAGATCAGTATTGGGGGCCCCAGCAATAGTAGTTGACACGAAGGTCTGGGCCTGCAGCGCGATCAGGTCGGCATGCATATGCTGCAAGTTTGCCAGCTGGGTTGTGACCACATGAACGGCATCAGTACTGACCTGGACCGCCTGGCTGCGGCCATTAAGGGTATCGATATAGGCGCGTCCGAGCAGCCAGAGGATGATGCCCGGAATGACAGCCACTAGCATGGCTGCCAGAAAGAGGCGCCGTACAATGGGCGCCTGCGAGATCCATCTCATTGAGACCATCGTGCTCACATTCCCTTCTTGCTTCTCTACAGCTGATTGTTCGCAGGACAGCATCGGACAAGTGGGCCGCTCGGACCACTCAGACATGGTGCAGAGAGAGGGCCACCTGCTCATTATCGGGATAGCTATAGGGGGACGGCACAGCGTAGGGATTGTGCTCATCGGGCCATCCCACAAAGCGGGCCGTTGTGTACTCGTACCAGTTGACGCTGTAGAGCAACGGAATCGCAGGCAGCTGCTCTACCATGATGCGCTGCAGCCCAGTGAGAGCCTGCTGCTGCACAGTGGGATCAGTTGAGTGGGCATATTGAGCCAACAGCCGATCGGTTGTGGGGTCGCTCCAGCGCTCCCAGTTCGAGGGGGCAGACTTCCCGATAGGCGCCGTGTTGGCGCTATCGAGCAAGGCATCATACAGATAGTAAGGAGAAGGGCCGCTATTGGTCCAGGAGATCGCGCTCTCAAAAGAACCCAGCTGCAGATCCGAGATATAGGTATTGAGCGGGAGCGCCTTGACCGTGACCGAGATGCCAATGGCAGCCAGATCCTGGGCCATCAAGGCGCAATCCTTTTCCCAGTCGGTCCAGCCAGAAACAACCTCCATGCTGAAAGCCAGCCGCCGGCCCTCGCGATCCGCGAAGATGCCATCGCTTTCCCGTGTAAAGCCGGCTCCTTCCAGCAAGCGAATGGCGCGCGCTTGATCGATCTGGAACGAGAGCGAGCGATACTGCGGAGCCAGGAAGGAGCGGTAGGCAGGCAGGACAATGCCCGTCGGATGAGGCGGGGGCTCGTAGCCGTTCTCGCCCTCCTTTGAGAGGCCCTCACGATCGATCGCCAGGCTGATGGCCTGACGCACAGGGAGCAGATTGAAGGGATAGCGAGCAGTATTGAGATAGAGCATGACGATGGCAATAGGAGGCAGCCAGTAACGGTTGTGGGTCGGATCTCGCGCCACAAAGCTCTGGAGATTCGAACTAAAGAGGCCTGTCCAGTCAATAGACCCCTGGGCCAGGAGCAGGTCAGCGCTGGCGTTGGAGACATAGGCCGGATAACGCAACTCGCTGATATACGGCTTGCCCGGCTGCCAGTAGTGTGGATTGCGCTCCAGGATATAGAGCGTGGGATCAAACGACTTCAGGACGAAGGGGCCGGTGCCGACCGGATTCGGATTGGTTTCGTGCACGGGATCTTTGACGTGCTCCCAGATATGGCGAGGGACGATGTAGGTCTGGCCGCCGATGTACCACTCCTCTGGAAATGAGGGCTGCTTGAAAGTAACGACCACGCGGTACGGATCGGGGTTCGTCACCGCCTGGAGGGTGGTCCAGATGCTATGAAGATCCAGGGCCGGAAAGCGATGGAGCAAGTTGAGCGTAAAGACCACATCGTCGCTGGTAAAAGGCTGACCATCGCTCCACTCGACCCCGCGGCGCAGCTGGAAGGTGAGCGTCTTGAGGTCGCTGGACCAGGAGAAGCTGGTCGCTAACCAGGGCTTCACCTGACCGGTCTCCTGGTTAAAGAAGAGCAAGGTCTCATAGATCATCCCCTTGGTCCCGCTGAGCGTCGAGTTGTCGGCGGCAAAGGGGTTGAAGAAACGCTGGAAGCGTCCATAGGGGCCAGGGACAATGGTTAAGGCTCCCCCATACTTGATCTGTGAACCTGGCTGCGCGCTACTTGCCGGCATACTGCCAGGCACACAAGCCGTCATCACCAGCAGCAGAGCTGTGGCCAGCACCAAGAGCTGGAGGGCACGTGAGCGCTGGCGCCTGCCACGGTGGTGGGTCGCCCAGAGTGGGTCAGAACCAGGCGAGGAGCCGCACCACGAAGCGGGACTGAGGCCATGAGACTCACAGGTAGGGCGAGTATGATCAGGGACAGCGCTGGGCATGGTGCATCCTCCTTGACATCAACATCAGATCCTACTGATAGGGCTCGCCGTCGGCAGCTTGCGGCGGCTGCGAGACCCACAGCTGTGAAGAGGGCAAAGGGGTATTGGGGCTGGACCCTGATAGCCCCGTTGGTGGCAGAGGTGTCACTGCCCCAGTGGGAGGCGAAGGGGACTGTGGCGGGAGGGGCAGCAGGCCGGGCTGAGATTGGCTGAGCGGAGCACTCACAGGCCGCGTGCCTGAGCCAAGCGGGGAGATCGATCCCGTCGTTGTCAAGCTACGTCGCTCGCTTGCTGCTGCCGTCGTCGAGGAGACTGACTGCTCACGCGAGACCCTGAAGGCATCGACAGAGATCCGCAGATGCTCAACCAGAGAGGCCAGGCGCTGCATATGATGAGTCGCCTCGCCCAGTCGGGCCTTGTTCGTCTGCGTCAGATCGGCCACATACTGCATAATCTGGACAGCCGCCGTGGCCAGCTCCATCTGTCTGGTCACCAGGCTCGTAATATCGGCGATGTCGCGGGCCTGGCGCTCAACCGTGGCAAAGATGCCCTCCAGGGTGCGCTCGACATCCTGAGAAACCTTGCTTTCCACGGTGGTCTCGCGCTGGGTACGCTCCATAGAGGTAGCGGCCTCAGCGATATCCTCCTGGGCGCTGCGCACGATGCGCGCGATGTTATTGGCCTCCAGCTTGGCCTGCTCGGCCAGCCGGCGGATGCGCACAGCCACCGCGCCGAACTCCTTGCGTCCCTCGCCGGCCATCGCGGCCTGGATAGCTGAATCGAGCGCCAGGCGATGGGTCTGGTAGGCCAGGCTAAAGATGGCCTCCACAATATCATTGATCTCCTGCGAACGCTCGCCCAGGCTGCGCACACGCTGCGTCGTTACCTGCACATGGGCCTGAATGTGACCGAGGCGGTTAATCGCGTCCCAGGTGGCCTGATGCCCGCCGGTAGCGCTGCGCTGCGTATCTTGCGCGATGCTTTCCAGAATCTGGGCGTGCTGCGCCACCTCCTGGCTCGCCAGAGCCATCTGCTCCACGCCGCTCGCCGCCTCATTGATCTGCTGAATCTGAAATTCCCCGAGCTGGCTGAGGCGAGTCATCTGCTCCAGGGTAAGTCGGGTCGAGGTCTCCACCTCGCGAGCCACCTGCTTGATACGGATCACCAGGCCCTCCAGCTCGCTGATCATGTAATTGAAGGAAGAGGCGAGCACCCCCAGCACATCGCCAGTCACATCAGCGCGGATGCGCAAATCGCCCTCGCCAACCCCTTTCACCTCGCTTGCCAGATTACCGATGCGTGTTTGCAGGAGATCGCGCTGCTGCTGGGTGTTCTCCATCAGCTGGACGATGGTGTCGAGCATCGTATTCATTGAAGCGGCCACGCGGGCGATCTCGTCACGTCCGCTGAGCCTGGCGCGCGCCATCGTATCGCCCGCGCTAATGCGCCGGGTGAGCTGGATGAGCTGGCGCAGCGGACGGCTGATCGTCAAGTTGACAAGGTAGCCAATGGTAAAGACAAAGAGCATGGAGATGGGGATAGCCGTCACGGTCCCAATCAACATGGGAACGGTCTGTGAGGGACCAACGCGCACGACCTCGGTGTTGACTCGTTCGGCAATGTCTACAATGCGCTGCCAGCTTGCTAATAGCGGCGTATAGAGCTGATCAGCCTTCTGCAGGAGCTGGGCAGCCTGGGCCAGAGGCATGCGTGTATCGAGGCCGATCAAAAGGTCGTCCTGGGCGGCCTTGTACTGGGGCCATTGATGCTCCAAAATGAGGTCGAGCAGCTGCTGTTGCTCACGAATAATAGTGGTGTGCGGATCATTATCAAGCAGAATCTGTCGGATGTCGTCCATCGCCGGGGCGGTGGCGAGCTGGTACTGTTCTTGATAGGCCACGCTGTCAACATCGAAGCTCCCTTCGATGCTGAGCACCTGCAGGATGACGTCCTCTTCAGAGCGCGTCACGGTAGCATCGCTAGTGCTATTGGTGGTGACACTTGGCAATAGGGCCACCAGCAGCGCGTGCATGCTCTGCAAGCGCGCTAGCTCGGTGGTGGTAATCTTGATGGTCTGGTTACTGATCAGGACAGCCTGCCTTCCCGACTCCAGGGCATGAAAGTAGATGCTGCTGAGGAAGACAATCGCAATGAAGGGAATGATGGTTGCCCAGGCGAAGGTGGCAAAGAGCCGTAGGGAAATCGGCGTGTTACTGATCCATCTCGGCACTTCCTGGCCTCCTCTCTTGCGCTCGGCTCCGTCGCGCCTCTCTCTGCCGCTTGCGGGTTCGCTCGCAGGACCACGCGCGGTCATGACGTCAAACGCTGCCAGTGATGTTGAGCTAAGTATACAATATCAGTAGTCATGGAATTCCTAAATGGTTGATTAGTCACCTGAATTTCTTACCGCCATTCTTCTCTGCGTTGTTACGGTACCGGTACCGTAACAACATCAGAAATCGATTTATAGTGTAAAGAGGATGCCCGCACTCCAGCGAGGGGCGCAGGCAATGGGGCGCTGCGCGCCTTGGGCCAGATCGTCGTGTTCTCAGGGGGAGGCGGTGAGTGCGGAAAGAAGAGCGGCGAACTGGTAGCGGAGCGGGTGGAGTCAGCGGTTCGGAGGGAGGAGGGGCAGTGTTGGTAGAAAGAGGGCGCCGGGCAGGGGG
>NZ_JADGIA010000011.1 GCF_019683635.1 Thermogemmatispora sp.
CCTGAACTCATCTGATCGCTTCCGGCACCAGTCCCCAGATCAGCCGGATCTGAGGCTGCCGCCAGTCCTTCTCGGCGCTGTCCGTCGGTCTGCTGGCGGCAGCCTGGCGGAAGCGTCGAGAAGGAAGAGGCGAGGGATCAGCTCACCTCAATCAAGAGCGAAGGCGCAGAAGGCGCCATAGCCTTCAGGGATGGGTCCAGGTATAGGTTGACGTATCATACTGCAACCCGTTTTTCTGGTAGGTAAACGAGTAGGTAATCGTCTGCCCCGAACTCATCCCGCCAGCCGTATACTGCCACTGGCCGGCGCTGCTGTTGTAGCTCATCTGCACGTTCTGCTGAGCCTGGCCCGGGATCGTGTAGTGCAGGATCACGTAGCCCGCCGTCCAGCCGCTCGGCTGGAACCAGAAGAGAGCCTGAGTAGAACTGACGCTGTTGACTCCCTGGCTGAAGCCACTACCGCCCGAGGGCGTCGGTGTCGGCGTGGGGGTCGCCGCCGAGGAGCCTACCGTATAGGTATAGGTGCCCGTATCGTACTGCAGGCCATTCTTCTGGTAGGTAAACGAATAGGTGATGGTCTGTCCTGAGCTGACGCCACTCACCGTATACTGCCACTGGCCGGCGCTGCTGTTGTAGCTCATCTGCACATTCTGCTGAGCCTGGCCCGGGATCGTGTAGTGCAGGATCACGTAGCCCGCCGTCCAGCCGCTCGGCTGGAACCAGAACTGCACCTGATTGCTGCTAATGGCATTGACCCCCTGCGTGAAGCCGCTGCCGCTGCCGCCGCTGGACGTTGGCGTTGGGCTAGGGGTGGGAGTCGCCGTCGGCGTCGCAGCCGAGCCATTGGCGGTATAGACGCGCACGTAATCGACCAGCATGGGCACGCCGGGCTGAGTGGCTGAGGTTGGGCCGCCACCAAAGGCCGCGGGGAAGCCTCCGCCGATGGCCAGATCGAAGATGATGTAGAAAGCGTGATCAACAGCGTTGGCCCAGGTTGTGGGGTCCACCTGGTTGGCGCTCACCGTAAAGTAGTTATTGCCATCCAGGTACCAGCGGATCTGCTCCGGCGAGACACTGCGATCGATGATAACCGTATAGGTATGGAAGCCTGTTTGACAGCCGGGGCACGGCTTCTGACCGCTGCCGATGCCATTTGGCTCATTGCAGGGGCCGCCGGGATAGGTGCCGCAATGCATGGTCCCGAAGACCGAGCTGAGGCCGTTGATATCCTCCATAATGTCGACCTCGCCATCGTTGGGCCAGTTATGGTCGGTGCGGTAGGGAGTGCCGAGCATCCAGAAAGCCGGCCAGTAGCCCAGGGCAGCATTGCCGGAGACATTGGGTTGCTGCAGGGAGGCCGTCACCTCCAGCTCGCCGCCGGGAGGAGCCGCAAAGCTGTCATTGACCGTCTCAATGCGGCCCGAGGTCCAATTGCCATTGGCATCGCGCAGGGGCGTGATGGCCAGATGGCCATTGCCATCCAGAGAGACATTGGCCGTGCTATTGGTCGTCGTCTCGATCTCCCCGGTACCATAGCCAGTGCCAATATCGTAGATCCACTGCGACGTATTCAGCGGAGAGCCTGCCGAGCCGGTGAACTCATCGCCCCACACCTGGGTCCAGGTAGCAGCATGGGCCTGGGGAGCCGTGCGGGCCACCAGAAACAGCCCGGTTGAGAGGCAGACCACCAGGGCACAGACGGCGAAGAGGAGCCACCTGAAGGGCAGGCGACGGAAAGCGGTGCCGGAATGGGCAGGCTCATCAACATCCCTGTGAACTCTACGCTGAGGTATCCGCATCCAATACTCCTTTCTCCTGCGGAAAAGTCATCAGCTGCCTTGCAGCTGAGCTGGCAGCACCCCATTGGCCAGAGAAGAGCCAGCGCCGCCGTAGGCGCTCTGATGGGCGACCAGCAAGCGGACGCAGCCAACAGCAGTGCTGCAGTGCCGGCAGCAGGACTGCGCCGGCGAGAGCGACCAGCAGCCACAGCGCACTGGCCAGCCTTCCACCTCCTTTCATCCTTCCAGGCAGTACGCTGGATGGCCAGCAGCGGGGTTGAGCCGGGCAGCTGGCCAGCTTAGAAAGCAGGACAACAGTACGACAATACGACAGTACATACTGTTCTCCGATAGAGAGACGCATCCATGCGACACTAAGGCTCATCCTATCCTCTGGCAGAGCAAGCAAGCAAGCGTTATCTGGATGAAGCGCTCGCTTCGTGCGGTCCAACGCGGAGGAGCGAGCCGGCGTCAGGCAGGCACACTTGACGCTCGTACCACCAGGCTGGTATCGAGTTGTATATGAATGGCCCCGTCCAAGCGATAGGGAGCAGAGGTTTCGCGTACGTGCAGCTGATGGTCAGAGCCAGCGGCGGCTGCGGCCAGCGGCCCAGCGGCGGGGGCCATCCTTGCCCCGGCCTCAATATGCGCCCCGTCCTCAGCGGCTCGCGTGCGCGGCAATACATGATCGGGATCGACCATCTTCAAGAGCAGCTCGATCGCCTTCGCCCCCATCTGAGAGAACGGTTGGCGCACCGTCGTCAGTGGGGGGCGGACATGGGACGAGACCAGGTTATCGTCGAAGCCGACCAGAGCGACATCCTGGGGAATCTGGATGCCCTGCTCCTCGGCCACCTCCAGAAAGCCGTAGGCCATCTGATCATTGGCCACAAAGATCGCCTCGGGCCAGCGCGTTCGCTCGCGGGCAAACAACTCGCGGGCACAGCGGCGACCACTGGCGGGATCAAACTCGCCCTGCAGCAACAGCTCGGGGTCAGGCTCCAACCCGACCTCGCGCAGTGCCTGACAATAGCCTTCAAATCGCTCCTGGGCGCAGTAGTAGCGCTTTGGCCCCATGACATGGGCAATGCGCCGATAGCCCAGGTCGAGCAGGTGGCGAGTTGCCTGATAGCCACCAGTGCGATTATCCACTCCCACCCACGGGCAAGGGAAATGCTCTGGCGGCTCCTGGTCGTTGATCATGACCATCGGCAACCCACGCTCAAAGTGCTTGAGCAGATGAGGGGTCAGATCGCAGGGCAGAATGGCCAGCAGGCCCGAGACCATGCGTAGAGACAGAATGCGATCGACGACGTCGGTGTGGGTAGGATTTTCAAAATTGATGCTATAGAGGACCATCTCGTAGGAGGTACGCTCGATATACTCTGCCACCCCACGCAGCATCTCTGGAATCGCCGGCCAGGTCAGCGGCGGGGTCAACACCCCGACCAGGCGAGTTTTGCCGCCGGCCAGTCCTCTCGCAGTCACATTCGGCACAAAGTTATATTCGCGCACCACCCGCATCACGCGCTCGCGCAGCTCCTGGCTAATGGCCGGATAATTATTGAGGACGCGCGAGACGCTCGACTTCGAGACGCCGGCAAGGCGGGCGATATCCTGGATGGTGAGCTTCTCATCCATTGTCGTCTCTCCCACGTCTAAGGCTTGGTGCATCTGGTTCCTGTGCGGGTGGTGCCGGCTGGCGCCGACTGCTGCCAGCTTCTGGAACCGGTTTCTGGCGAAACTATAACATTGAAACCGGTTTCCGTCAAGCCTTCCAGGACTTTTTTTTCGCAACATTTTCGAGATTCGCAAGAGGAGGATGAGGCCAGGAAAGCCAGGCGCAAAAAGGAGGTGTCCCTGACGATGGACGGACACCTCCCGAGCCTGCTTCCTCTGCACTCACACTGAGCGGCGGCAGCAAGGACCTGCTCCCTCCCAGCAGGAAGCTGAGGGGGATGGGCCAGGCTCCTGCCTGGTGGCTGGTGGTGGCAGGGCTGGCCCAGGGGGTATTACTGGGTGCTGCAGGTCACTCCGTTCAGGGTGAAGCTCGTGGGAGGTGAGTTGGTACCGTTCCAGGTGCCATTAAAGCCGGGTGCGCTGCCCAGTGTCGTCCCCGCGGGAATGGTGGCATTATAGGACAGATTGGTGATGGTGACGGTGCTGCCCTGCTGACTGAAGCTGCCATTCCAACCCTGGGTGACCGTTTGCCCGTTCGGGAAGGTGAACTTGAGCGTCCAGCCATTGATGGCCGTGCTGCCGGTGTTGGTAATGGAGATGCTGGCGCCAAAGCCACCGGGCCACTGAGCGGTAATGACATACTGCACACGACAGCTCAGTCCGCTGGAAGGTGTCGGGGTCGGCGTCGGAGTGACTCCGGGAGTCGGTGATGGCGTAGGAGTTGGGGTGACCGTCGGCCTGGGTGTCGGGGTCGGACTGGCAGCTGTGGTAGCCGTGGGTGTGACTGTCACGCCCGGCGTCGGGGTAGTTCCCGTGCCCGGGCTGCCGCCGGACTTCTGTTGCTGGTGCTGCGAGTGCTGCATGAAGATGGCCAGCTCGGGTGCGCCGTGCGTCACGCCATAGATACTGTCAGGATTACGCGCAACGTACATCCAGAAGTTGTCTCCGTCGGCATCGTCCTGCTCCAGGGTGCTGTAGAACATGGTCCACCAGCCTGTCCGGTTGCCGACATCCGAGCGGCTGTTGAACTCGCCAAGGATAAAGGGCTTGCCGACAACGTTGTGCGAGTCACTGACCCACTTGTTAATGACCTGCTGGGCCTGGCTCATGCTCAGGTTCGCCCAACTCTCGGTCGGGTAGAAGTGGGCGGAAGTGAAATCAATATATGGAGATTGATGGATGTAGACAAAAGGATTGCCGGAGTTGCCGCCGTAGCCGTAGGCTGTCCCTTGGCCTTCGAGGCCTGTCCCCAGCATATGGTTCGGGTCGATGCTCTTGATGAAAGCGCCCATCGTGTCGACCCAGGCCCGCAGGGTGGTGCCGGTTGTGCTCTCATCGGGAGTGGCGTTCTCGTAGCGTGGCTCGTTCATCAGCTCCCAGGCGAAGATCGTCGGCTCATCTTTGTAGGCAACGCCTGAGTAGTGATTGACGTGGTTGAGGGCGTAAGAAACGTAGTTCTTGTATTGGGTGAAGCAACCCGGGCATTGCTGCTGATTGAAGAAGCGCCAGCGGTTGGACTGGCCGGTGGGCAGACCTTCCCATTGCAGGCGCGTATCGATGCCGCCGTACGCCTCCCAGTAATTTTCAAAGACCGGGATGAGGCGGATGTTGTGCGCCTTGGCCGATTGAATGATGTAATCAAATTCATCGAACTCAGCGACGTTGTAGACGCCCTTCGAAGGTTCGAAGCCATGCCAGGTCTCGTGGTCAAACATCCAGGTACGCACGACCGTAATGCCATCGCTCTGGGCGTTGCTAAAGTAGGCATCGATGGCAGCCTTGTCCATATATTTGTTCTCGATGTCATCCTGGGTACTGCTGCTGCTGCCATCGCCAAAGGTGAAGATGTCGTAGCTATTGGCTCCGGCGTAGTAGAAGAGCTGGCCGTTGAGGCAGAAGTGGATGCCGCAGCGGGTGACAAAGCCGGAAGCTGCCTGTGCGGCATGGCGCGGGCTACCGATGAGCAGGAGGCTGCTGATGGCGGCAATCACGGTGATGGTCGCACAGCCAAGCAGCGAGGAGAGGTAGCGGTAGGCTGGCTTCTTGCTGCTGTTGCTGAACATACTGCGTCCTTTCTAAGCGGGGAGGTCCCCTTTGGCATTCCTTGCTAAGGGAGAGCATAGGGCTGCTTGCGCCGTAAGGCCAGAGCAGGTAGCGGACATCTGGCAGTCACTGTTTTGACAGCCGGGGCGGGACAAGCGGCCATGCTGGCCATTGTGTTTGGCCTCCCTGCCCTGGCAGCGTTGGGAGTGAGGACTTGACGGGGGCAGCGACGCTGGCATTCAATGAAAAGCGGTGCCGCTCTGCCTGGTCTACCGACGGGCGAGCTGGCGCCTGGCTGGAGTGAGAGAAGCCTGGTTCTCCTCTTTCTGCAGGAGGCGAAAGGAGGTTTGCATCGATGTTGCATGAAGCACAGAGGCAGGCGTCTTCTGTCTTGATTGGTACGGCGCTCCCCCGCCAGGACGGCGAGGCCAAAGTCAGCGGGCGTGCTCGCTATGCGGGCGATCATTTGCCGGCGGGGGTGCTGCATGCTCGTCTGGTAACCAGTCCGTATGCCCATGCCTTCATCCGGCGTATCGATTCCGGGGCGGCCCTGGCTTTGCCGGGGGTCGTTGCTGTCTTCACCGCAGCCAATCTCGGCTTGCGGCCCTCGGACGGTAGTGTACGCTCACTGGAGCCGCTGGCAAGCACCGAGGTTTGTTGGTGCGGTCACCCTGTGGCGCTGGTTGTGGCAGAGACGGAGGCCCTGGCCGAGGATGGAGCTGCTGCCGTTGAGGTCGATTATGAGCCACTGCCGGCTGTGCTTGATCCCGAGGCCGCCTGTCGCCCGGATGCCCCACGAGCCTGTCTGCAGCGCGATTTTCGCGAGACGTTGCGGCAGAGTCATGCGCTCTTTCTGCCACCAGGTGCTTCGCTGGAGGAGGATGGGCTATCGCCCAACGCTGCCGCCTTGCCGCCGCTGCGTATGGGGAAGATCGAGGAGGGTTTGCAAGAGGCGGAGGTCATTGTGGAGGAACACTACAGGACCTCGCCCGTGCACCAATCCTACTTAGAACCGCAGACGGTCCTGGTTGTTCCTGATGCACACACCCAGCAGCTGACCATTTACTCCAGTACCCAGGGACTGCTCAATGCCCGTCGGGCGGTGGCTCTGGCGCTGGGTCTAGCCGAGCGGCAGATCCATGTAGAACCAGTGCCGGTCGGCGGAGGGTTTGGGGGAAAGGAGGTTCTGCTTGAGCCGCTGGTGGCAGCGGCGGCTCTGCAGCTGCATCGACCGGTGCGCCTGGTCTACACACGGCAGGAGGAGTTGCTGGCCGGTAATCCAGCGCCGCAGACCGCGATCACGGTGCAATTGGGGGCACGGCGCGATGGAACCCTGACGGCCATCCAGGTGCGGCTGATCCTCGATTCGGGCGCCTATCCTTACCCGCTGGCAGGGCTGAGCGGTTTCCATTTCAGCAATCTCTACCGTTGTCCTCACCTTGCTATCCATTGCTATTTGGTACAGACCAACAAGCCAGGCAGCGCCGCTTACCGGGCACCGACCGGACCACAGGCATATTTTGCTCTGGAGTCGACGGTCGACGAGCTATGTCGCCGTCTCGGGCTTGATCCGCTAGCATTCCGTCTGCGCCATGCCCTGCGTGAGGGGGACGCGCGTGTTCTGGGGGGTCGCTGGCCCCGTATCGGCCTGGTGGAGTGTCTGGAGGCAGTCGGAAGCCATCCACTCTGGAGCGAGCGCGAGCGGGTTCGGGGTGAGTTACCAGCGGAGCTAAGCGGCTGGCGCGTTGGCATCGGCCTGGCCGCTGGTGGCTGGCCGGGAGCTACCGAGCCAGCGGCGGCTCTCTGCCGCCTGGAGGGGGATGGCAGCGTGACGGTGATCGTTGGCAGTGTAGATATGTCAGGTTCCGACAGCTCCCTGGCCCTGATTGCAGCGGAGATCCTGGGCCTGCCGGCGCGTGCGGTCACGGTGGTTCACGAAGGTACCGACACAATGCCCTACAGCGGCCTGACAGCAGGCAGCAAGACAACCTACGCCCTCGGCTCTGCTGTTCTGGCGGCGGCGCAGGATGCCCGCGAGCAAATTTTGGCGATCGCCTCGGAGTTGCTGGAGGCGGCCCGTGAGGATCTCGAACTGCGCGATGGGCGGGTTACCGTGCGTGGCGTTCCCGATAAGTATGTGACCTTCCAGCAGGTGGCTGCCAATTCGACCAATTTCGGCGCTCGCTATGCCCCTGTCTTTGGCCGTGGTCGATCGGCAAACGCTACGTCCGGCCCAATGTTCGCTGTACACCTGGCGAAGGTGGCAGTCGATCCAGAGACAGGCGAGGTACGGGTCCTGGACTATGTTGCTGCTCAGGATGTGGGACGCGCTTTGAATCGCGGAGAGGTAGAGGGCCAGATCTATGGGGGCGTGGCCCAGGGTATTGGCTGGGCCTTGCAGGAAAGGCTGGTCTATGGAGAGGAGGGCCAACTGCTCACAGGGACTTTGCTGGACTACGCCCTGCCCCATAGCCAGGATGTGCCTTCGATTACGCCGCTGATCGTCGAGGTACCGTGCGAGCTTGGCCCCTTCGGAGCGCGTGGGGCCGGCGAGCCGCCAGTTGTTCCGGTGGCCGCCGCCATTGGCAACGCCCTGCGTGACGCACTTGGAGTACGCTTGACGGAGCTGCCTATGACCCCGGAGCGCATCCTACGGGCCTGGCAGGAGGGACGCAATCGCACCTCGTCAGCAGGCTCCTAGCCAGCGGTGAGAGCAGAGGAAGAAAAAGACAGCCAGCCGTGGAGGGGGATTATTCCCTCACGGGCCACGGCTGGTTTTGTCTTTTCTCGGTACTTTTTCTGCGCTTAGTATTGACTTGTACGGCGTCTCACATCGCGCTGGGGCCAGCGGACCGTGGGCAGCAGCGCGATCAGCCCTAGAGCTGTTGTCGGGAGAGCCGAGGGCAGGCTGGCAGATGGCGTGGAGGTGGGAGCATAAGGTGAGCGTGGCAACTGCTTTTCGATAAACTGGATATAGGAAGTTTTACAGACACTCGCCGGCTGGTCCGCTGTCGCTACACAGATAGCGGCGGTCAAATAGTTAGCGACGCCCAGAATATTCTTGGCTACGGGGGTGCCGGGATCAGTCAGTTGCAAGGCAATGTCGCGCTGAGACAGCCCACTGAGGATGCCCGGGTCAAAGCTCTGGCCGCGCACAAGGTAGAGGTTGGCAATGTCCAGGAACGGGATACTGCCATCGGGATTGAGCGAGCCAATGATCTGCTGTTCCTCCACCGTTGGTCCTTCCAAAGGGTGACCCTCGCGGTCCTCTAGCTCAACCGGGGCGAAATCGAGGTAGTTGCTCTGGTAGACGCTGCCATGAAAGGTAAACGTTGCGGTATTTGGGTAGGCATCCGTGTCAGAGGAGGTTGTCTCTGGCAACTTGCTGAAGGTGCCAAAGCGGCTGAGGGCCACAACAACCGGCCAGCGCTCCGCGGCGCAGTAGGGGCAGAATTCGGCGCCCCAGTAGAAGAACTCAGGTTTGCCAGTAGGCCCGCGCAGCATTGGGCGATCAGCGATGACGCGCAGGGGACTCGACAGGTTACCAGTGCCTACTTTGGAGAACTGGCTGTCGCTGATGAGAGCCAGATTGCTCAAGACCTGCGGGTCTGTCACAGAGCGGCTGCTGGTGGGATTTGCCGCGCTCTGGTGGCCGAGGAGGAGGAAGAGGCCAACGATAGCCCCAATCACAACGAGAGTGAGACCTACCAGCCACCAGCGGTAGGCGCGCCAGGCCGAGACACCTCGTCGTCGGCCTGCCCGCTGCGTCTGTCTGGGAGCTGCTCCTCTCGGCCTGCTCTCAGTTTGCAGACGCTTGCTGAGGGAGTTGGTAGAGGATTGGGACGCGTGCCTTTGCGAGCGCGCCTCTGAGGCGGGAGGATTTGCTTGCTTCCTGGATGTGGATGAAGACATAGTTCTCTCTTCCCTGAATACAGATTGTAGACTGTCCTTCCTTGAACAACGCTCGCTTTCGCCTGAGTGGGTGGCGCCAGCGAGATGATTGGCGATATTCCCATTATAGCATGAAGGTCTGCCGTGGTGCTGCTTCTGCCAGCCGGTTGCCGCTGATAGTAAATAGCGTGAATGTGCAACGCTTTTTCAGGCGAGATCTAGAGAATCAGTGCGGAAGCCAGGATGGGGATTGACCAGCAAGATACACAAGGAACGGCCACCTCTCCCTTTTGATTTCTTCCGTCAACACCCTGTTAATAGGAGGGTCTTGCCTAAAGTGCGTAGAGTGCTGGAGGTTCGTTAGCCCGGGTTCAAGGCTCCAGGCAATAATTTGCGTCCGTCTGGTCCTGTCCAATCTGCCTTATTCTCAATGCGCGTTCAGTCTGTTTCTGATTGAACCGAGAGGTTGGCCTCGGGAGGGAGGGAGATGGCGCTAGCTGGGCGCCAGCAGCTCCCACCAGGGTGTAGCGCAGCGACGCAGAACACAGGCGATCGCTTGCAGAGCGGCAACGCCCTCTTGTGCTAGCCAGCGCTCCAGGGCAGCAGCGCCCTCTCTGGCATAGAGAGCGATCCCTCCCTGCCAGAAGGCGCGGCCACAGACCACGCCACAGAAAGGTACGCCGGCCTCAGCGGTCAGCTCCAGCAGCTCGCAAACAGTGGCAGAGCTGTAGCCTCCGCTCAGATAGACAAGGGGTTTCGAAGCAGCCATTCCCACGGCGCGTAGCTGTTCAATGGCCTCTTCGCGCGAGTAGGCTGGCGTTGGTGCCTCGCAGCTCTGCAGGCCGGCGGTGTAGGTTGGTACGATGGGCCACTCTACTTTCAGAATATCGACGCCGTAGCGCGGCTGCCCAAACTCGGCTACAGTGAGGGCGACGTAGGTCGGCTTGGCATAGGCAAAATTCAGCTCGGCGTCCTCCCCAGCCAGCTCCTTACCGGCATAGACAAGCGGCTCCAGGAAGAAAGGCACTTCCAGGGCCTGGCACTCGGCTCCTATGCGTTCGACATAGGCCTGCTTGACGCGATTGATGTGTGGGCTATCGAAGGGATTATAGTACAGCAAGACCTTCACGGCCTGAGCTCCAGCCTCTACCAGGCGCCGTACACTATAGCTGGGGATCACCTCGGGAGGTTCATAGCGGCCATTGGCGTTATAGCCAGAGCGCTCGTATGCGAGCATCACGCCCGTGCTGGGATGGCGCACTGCCAGGGCATCCAGACCATACTCGGGATCAAGCAGGACAGCGCTCGCGTAGGGAGTCAGAATCTGCGTGACCAGGCGCTTGAAGGTACGCAGGTCAGAGGCGCTGGCCAGCCCTTGCAGGCCCTGGGCCGTGGCCAGAGCCTGAGCCAGATTTGTCCGATGATCAACGGCCAGGGCTGTAATGATGCCATGCTCATCGGCACAGGCCTGGAGCAGGCTCAGCTTATTCTTCCTGGAGTTGATGCTCATCTCTTCTCTTCCATACACAGTGCTCTCTCCTCTTCTTTCTACCGAAGGCCGCTCCTTCATCCTCTTGCAGCCTTGGATTGGCAGGCGTCTGTTGTTCAGGCTACTTCATGTAGGGAGACTGGGCGATGTTCCCGTAAAGAGCGCTGAGCTGCCAGAGCAATGGCTACCGGGGCACGGCCATCATGGCCACTGACAGGCACGGGCCTGTCGTCAAGGACGGCCTCGACAAAGGCTTGCAGCTCGGCAGCAAAGCTTTCAGCGTAGCGCTCCATGAAGAAATGCAGGGGAAGATCGCGCCGCACGCCGTGGCGGTCGCTGATCACCGCTGTATTGGGATAGGCATTATCGACGGCGATGCTGCCCTCACTGCCGAACAGCTCGACACGCTGATCATAACCGTAGCTAGCGCGGCGGCTATTGCTGATCGTAGCAATTGCTTCATTGGCGAAGCGCAGCATCACAGCGGCGTGGGCCACGTCCCCGGCCAGGGCGATGTCTGGCTCGTTCAGGTCATGAGCCAGGGCAAAGACTTCTTCGACTTCACTAGCAAGCAGGAAGCGGGCCATATCGAAATCGTGGATTGTCATATCGAGGAATAGCCCTCCGGAGACTCGGAGATAGGCCGCTGGAGGCGGAGCGGGATCACGGCTTGTAATGTGGAGCATCAACGGCAAACCGATCTCACCTTGCTCAACAGCCTGCCTGACGCGGCGGAAATGAACATCAAAGCGGCGATTAAAACCTGTCTGTAGCTTGACCCCTGCTTGCTCGACGGTAGCCAGTGCCCGATCGATCGTTTCCAGGTCAAGGGCCAGCGGTTTCTCGCAGAAGATATGCTTCCCGGAGCGAGCAGCTTCCTCGATGAGCTGAGCATGGGTACTTGTCGGCGAGCAAATCAGGACAGCTTCGATCTGCGGGTCTGCCAGGATCTCTCGATAATCTGAGCAGAAGCGAGGTATGCAGCACTCGCGGGCGCAGGACTCGGCGGCCTCGGCGCAGGCGTCGGCCACGGCCAACAAGCGGGCGCGTGGAAGTCGTGTTGTCAGGTGATGAGCATGGAGACGTCCGATCCGTCCCGCGCCGATCAAGCCAACGGTTAGCTGTTTACCAGTCATCCCGGTATCCTCTCCTATTGTCTGGCTGCTCATGGCTGGTTTCGGCTAGCAAGCCAGCAGGCGTTTCTGAACATTGGCATTTTGCTGCTTCTCTACCTTGGAGGATGGTACCAGCCGGGCTAGAGACCAAGCTCGCGCAAGTACTGGCGATTGCGCAAAGCACTGAGGTAGGGGCAGCCCATACCGGGCAGCACATCCTGCTCGACGACGATCCATCCATGATAGCCATGCAGCTGAAGCCAGGTTACCACCGCAGGGAACGGAACCGCCCCCTGTCCTAACTCACAAAAGACGCCGTGGCGCAGTGCCGTGAAGTAGTCCCACCTCTGGGCACGAGCCTCCTGGGCCACTGCTGGCGAGCAGTCTTTAAAATGGACATGCCAGATCCGTGAATCAAAGCGACGGAGGGCCTCCTCGATTAGTCCCGGCTCGTTGCTGCCGCTGCCGTAGAGGTAGTGGCCAGTATCAAAAGCCAGGCCGATGATATTCGGATCAGTCAACTCCAGGAAGCGAGCAATCTCTTCTGGTGTTTCCACGTAACCGGCGCAATGATGATGGAAGGCTGTGCGTAGTCCCGTGGTCTCGTAGACCATGCGCGCGATGGTCTCGCTGTTGCGTGCGAAGATGCGCCACTCGCGAGCGCCTAATCCCTGGCTGGGAGAGATGCGCCCAGCGCAGGACGTCCGGAGGGGATCACGCCCATTCTCATCGGCCAGGAGCAGCAGAGGACTCCATGTAGCTCCAATGATCTGGGAGACTGCGGCGAGCAAGTTGGCAATGCGCAGGGCCTGACTCAGGCCAGCCCGCAGCGCATTCGTCTCCTTGAGCATCACGGGGACAAAGGCCGCCACGAGTGTCAACTCGCGTTTATGCAGTTCCGCGGCCAGCTGATCTGCCGCCGTGGGCAGGTAGCCCCAGTCTCCTAACTCTGTCCCCTCATAGCCAGCGGCTCGCAGCTCATCCAGCATCTGCCCCCAAGGGATAGCCAGTCCTTGCGCCTGTGTCCCATCGAATTCCAGCGTCCCCCAGGAGCAGGGAGCATTGGCTACGCCAATCTTGTCCATCGTCATTTCTACCCACCTTGTAGCTAAGGATCAGCCATAGATCAGATATCTGCCTCACAGCCCACGCCTCGATGTCGCACCGCGCCTCCTTCGGCGCCTTGCCTTCCCAGTGCAGAAGGTGCGGAATCAGCAGATCAGCCGGGTATCCCGTATCCTATGACTATAAGAAGTATCGCTCTTCAGCGCGCATCATCTCCCACTCACGGCGAGCAGCCTGAACCTGGGGACTAGAGCTTACCTCAGCCACGGCCACATCCCACCAGCTTTCATAAGAAGGTACACACTCATAGCGATCGCACGGTACATAAATCACCGTTGTGCGATCCAGTGTGCGAGCAGTTTCCAGGGCGGTCACCACATCGGCGGTATCGCGGCAGCGGATCACATAAGCGCCCAGGCTGCGAGCGTTCTCCGCCAGATCAACAGGCAGTGGCACCACCTCGGAGCGGGCCTCATCGCCGGGCAGGCTTCCATTGCGAGGATAGGCATAGCGCGTCCCAAAGCCTCCCTGGCCGAGTGAGCGGCTTAGCGAGCCAATACTCTTGAAGCCCTGGTTATCGAAGAGCACGATCACCAGCTTATAGCCTTCCTGGACCGAGGTCACGATCTCACCATTCATCATCAGATAGGAGCCATCGCCGACCAGGACATAGACCTCCCGTTCAGGGGCGGCCATCTTTGCCCCCAGGCCACCCGCGATCTCGTAGCCCATGCAGCTATAGCCATATTCCAGGTGGAACTGTTTTGGATGGCGTGAGCGCCAGAGCTTATGCAAATCGCCCGGCAAGCTTCCGGCGGCGCAGACCACGATTCCATCGGGAGAGCCACACTCATTGACAGCCCCAATCAGCTCGCCCTGCGAGGGAAGCGGCCCATGACGCATGCCATAGAGGCGCGAAACCTCAGCCTCCCACTCGCGATGCAGGTCTTCGGCACACTGTCGATACTCGGGCGCCACTTGATAGCCTGCCAGCAGCGGCAGCAGCTCCTCCAGCGTCGCCCGGGCATCGCCCACCAGCGAGAGGGCCGAGTGCTTCGCCGCATCAAACTCCGATACATTGATATTGACAAAACGCACCGCTGGATGACGGAAGGCAGTCTTCGAAGCAGTCGTAAAGTCGCTATAGCGCGTCCCAATCCCGATAATCAGGTCGGCCTCGCGGGCCAGGCGATTCGCTGCGAACGTACCTGTTGCGCCGATCGCCCCCAGATTGAGAGGATGATCAAAGCGCAGGCTGCCCTTCCCGGCCATCGTCTCGGCTACAGGAATGCCCGTCTCAGCTACCAGACGCTCTAGCAGGGGCCAGGCTTCAGCGTAGATCACGCCGCCACCCGCGATAATCAGGGGGCGCTGGCTGGCCCGTATCCAGGCAGCGGCCTCCTCCACCTGCCGCCGGTCTGGCCGCGGACGAGGTATATGCCAGATCCGCTTACGGAAAAAAGCCTCCGGGTAAGTATAGGCTTCCGTCTGCACATCCTGGGGCAAAGCTAAGGTTACCGCTCCCGTCTCCGTCGGACTTGTCAGCACGCGCATCGCCTCTGGCAGAGCCGTCAGGAGCTGCTCCGGGCGCGTAATACGGTCCCAGTAGCGGCTCACTGGCTTAAAGCAATCATTGACTGAGATATCCTGAGTATGCTCTGACTCCAACTGCTGCAGCACCGGAGCCACATTGCGCCGAGCAAAGAAATCGCCGGGCAACAACAGAACTGGAAGCCGGTTAATGGTAGCCGTAGCCGCGCCTGTGACCATATTCGTAGCTCCCGGTCCAATCGAGGAGGTGCAGGCAAAGGTTTGCAGACGGTTCTTGACTTTTGCATAGGCGATGGCCGTATGGACCATTGCCTGCTCGTTGCGGGCCTGATAATAACGAAAATCAGGCATCTCCTGGAGGGCCTGGCCAATGCCCGCCACATTGCCATGACCAAAGATCCCAAAGCAGCCCGCGAAAAAAGGCTGCTCTACGCCATCACGCTCTACATACTGATTGCGCAGAAAAGCAACCAGCGCTTGCGCCATTGTCATGCGTCGGCCAGTATGCTCACTCATCGTTCTCCTCCGGGCAGTTGGCTCGCTCACAGTCAACGAACGCGCTCACGGGAGAGCGAACAGGGCAGCAGGATCAGGCAGGAACCATCGTCCTCCTCTTTCCGCCCCTGGTTCCACTTCCGTCCTCTCTCAGCTCTGCCCATCCGCCTCTCTCCAATTCATTACAGTTCAGCTATCTCACCTAGAGGCCACCGTGTTCCTCGATGAAGGCCATCACCTCAGCGTAGGTCGGCATAAAATCGGCGCAGCCATGCCGCGTCACCAGGATCGCCCCGCAGGCGTTTCCCAGGCGCGCAGCCCGATACCAATCCCAGCCCTGTAACAAGCCATAGAGCAGACCAGCGGCAAAGGCGTCGCCGGCGCCCAGAATATTGTGGACAGTCACCGGGAAGCCAGGCACCTCCAGGCAGGATGGAGCACCGTTCGCGTTCTCGGATGATACCTGGTGGATTCGCGAGCCACGGGCGCCCCGCTTTTCCACCAGGGTCCGCGGACCCCGACGCAACATCTCGCGGATCGCCTCTTCGACGTCACCACTCACGCGGGCATCTGAGATCTGAGAGTGCGCTACCTGCACCTGCCCGGCATCGCGCAGCATCGCTGCTTTGATCTCATCCTCGGTTCCGATTACCAGATCGACCAGCGGCAGCGCCGAGCGAAGCGCCACGCCGAAGGCGCGCTGATCATGCCACTGGTCGGGACGATAATCGATATCCAGGACCACCATCGTTCCCTGCTCGCGAGCCAGCTCGGCGGCATAGAGGGTGGCGCTGCGACTTGGCTCCCTGCTCAGACCGGTGCCAGTGATCAGCAAAACACGGCCTTCCCCCAGCGGCGTTGCCAGGACGTCGTCGATCGTCAGTTCAATGTCAGCACAGTGGTCGCGGTAGTAGGTGAGCGGGAAACGATCTGGTGGTTGGATTCCCAGCACCACGGCGCTGCTCCGATAGCCTGGCTTGCGCGCCACGTAACGCGTCTCTACCCCCTCGCGAGCCAGGAAACGGAGAATAAAATTTCCTACCTGATCATCGCCAACGGCGGTCAGCAGTGCCGAGCGCAACCCCAACCGTCGGGCCCCGACACAGATGTTAGTAGGGCACCCCCCAACGTAGGCAGCGAAACTTTTAATTTCCTCAAACGGCGCTCCGATATCATTGGAGTACAGGTCAAGAGAGGAGCGCCCTATGGCAACGAGGTCATAGGCTCTCTGCCGCCGTTCTAGCTCCATCGACGAGCCTCCTGTGTGATCTGACCTTCTCTGACCGAACAGACATGCTCACACTTATTGATTGATCCCCAACAAGGAGAGCCTGACTGAACCCCACAGCACACGATTGCATTTTGGCTTGCCTCCACTCCATACCCACCGCCACCACCTCTGATCACAAGGCGCTTGCTTGATCTGTCCTGCGGACAAGCGCTTGTAAGGCCAGGTGATCGACTATTCTCTCAGCATTCCCTCTGTCCATCTGATCTGGCCCTGGCTGGGGATGGATGCGGGTCCGCCAGACGGTCGTCCTGCCTGTTTGTCTGTTTGTCTGTTTGTTTGTCTGTCTGTCCGCCGGCCTTTCATCCTCTCGCTCACCGCAGGCTACAAGGCCGGCGGTGGAGCGGTGCTTTCGCGCACCACCAGCATCGGGGCAAGGACATGATTGCGCCCTTCCTGTTCATGTAGCAGATCGAGCAAAACCTGCATCGCCAGGCGTCCAAGCTCGATACGCGGTTGACGTACCGTGGTTAGTGGAGGAATAATGCAGCTGGCCATCTCAATATCATCAAAGCCTACCACGCTTAGCTCATGAGGCACAGCAATACCACGACGGTGGCAGGCCATCAGGATGCCGATGGCCATCATATCATTCTGGCAGAAGATGGCAGTTACCCCAGCACTCAACTGAGACAGGAGAGCGCGGCGCCCACAAAGTACGTCTTCCTGGGGAGAAGCCTCCTCCGCAGCCATGATTGTCACCCATTCCTCGCGGGGGGCCAGGCCGGCGCTAGCCAGAGCGGCCTGATAACCCTCCAGTCGCTGGCGACAGGAGCGTGGGCGGCTACTCGTGCCCACATAGCCAATCGCGCGATGGCCAAGAGCGAGCAGATGCTCAACTGCTAGCCGTGCCCCGAGCAGGTCATCCACCGCTACCGAGTGGAGCAGCTCGTACTGCGACTCAGCCTGGCTGTTAATGAGGACCGTCGGTACCCGAATCTGGTCAAGCCGCTGCTTATACTCCCCCGTGATGCGCGAAGAAGCCACCAGAATGCCGTCAACACGCCGACGATGGAAAGTCTCGATCACCGCAATCTCCTGCTCAGGATCGTTATGCGTGGCGCTCAAAAAGACGCTCAGGCCGGCTGAGCGCGCGATCTCCTCGACTCCACGCACGACCTCGCTTAGGAAGGGATCAGCAATCGAGGTTACCGCCAGACCAATTGTGCTGGTGCGCCGTGTTTGCAGGCTCTGGGCGATAGCATTGGGCGTATAGCCCATCTCCAGCGCCAACTGCTGGATGCGCTTCCGCGTTTCTTGGCTGATCAGGGGGCTATCGCGCAAGGCACGCGAAACGGTGGTGTGGGAGACGCCGGCCACGCGCGCGATATCGGCAATGGAAATCTCATGCGAGCGTCTCGTGCCAGCAATTCGACTCGTGGGAGATGGGCTACTCACCCTGCTTCTGTTCCTCCTGCTTTCGGATGTCAGCCGTTCTGGTACCGCTGCTTGCACACGTGTGCATTAGCAGTATAGTGGATGGCGCGGGTTTGTGTCAAGGGGATTTACCGCTTTGCTTCGCTGACAGCAGAAGTTGTTCTCCGATAGTGTGCTATGCTGAAAGAGCGAGTTTGGACTCAAGATGAGGGAGAAGCCATGCATGTCTCTTCGACGGAGGCCAGCAGCATTCTCACGCCGCAGCGCGGGGGATTTTTGGTCGCGCCTCCTTATCCATTCACCCATGCCCTGTCGGCTTATACGGGCTGTGCCTACGGCCAGACAGCCTGCGGCCAGTACTGCTACGCCCGCTTCTTACCCAACTGGATGACCGCCGGCCTGGGCGCTTCCTGGGGCCTGGCGGTACAGGTAAAGGAGAACGCCCCTGCTGTGCTGGAGCAGACGCTGCGGCGCATGTCTCCCGAGCGACGTCGCCGCCTGCGTGTTTTTATGAGTACAACCACCGACCCGTATCAGCCCTTGGAACGGCGCTTTCAGGTCACGCGCCGCTGCCTGGAGGTCTTTGCCTGCTATCCCGACCTTGATCTGCTGGTGGTGCAGACGCGCTCGCCATTGGTGGGGCGTGACCTCGATCTGCTGCTGCAGATCCCCTACGCCTGGCTCTCAGTGACTATTGAGACGAACGACATGGCCTACCTGCGTCGCCTTGGGGGCGGGCCCGCGCTGGAAGGCCGCTGGCAGGTGGTACGCCAGGCCAGTCATCTGGGGGTAAAGACGCAGATTACAATTAGTCCTTGCCTGCGTTTTACTGATGTCGAGACCTTTGGAGGACAGCTCCTTGAGAGTGGTGCACGTCGTCTGGTAGTGGACACAGTTGAGGGTGACGGTGCAGGCGGTGAGCGCACAGCTCGCACCCCTTTTGCGCACCAGGAACCGGCCTGGAGGGATACGCAACCTGCGCACATTCTCTATGCGTATCTACAGGCTCATGGAGCGGATCATGGGGTGGCGGTCGGCTGGGGCGCAAGTGGATTCTGCGGCATCGCTCCGCGCCACTAGTTTGTCCCACTTCGCTCCTGCTGTGCAGCAGCCAGAAGGATCGTTCTATCCTCTCTGGCTGCTGCCTGCGCTGGTCGATGCCAAGCATGGAGGCTTGCCCAACAATAGAAGAGCATGATATAATCCAACATCCGTTTTGCATCAATATACCAACGATGTTCAACTGCAACAAGGGGCTGAGTTCGTGAGGAGTGTTTCCACAGTCTTGTTTCTTGCCTCTCTTTGATCAGGTAGTAAGGAGGCGCTTCTGTGGCCGAGTTGATCAGTACAACTACCGCCTTCGCTAGCGAGGGAGAGCAGCGGGCAGCTGCGGTCTTGCGCGAGGGGTTGCCCGCCTCGTGGCTGGTGATCTGTAATAAGGTCTTTCCAGCGAAGAATGGGAAATCCTTCGAAATTGATTTTCTAGTAATAGGCCAGCGCTGGATCTTTGTGATCGATGAGAAGTCCTGGCAGGGTCCTTTGCGCGGCAATGAGGAGTTCTGGACTCGGGCCGACGGCTCGTCAGAGCGGAGCCCGCTGGCCAAGGTCGATTACGTGGCCAAGATTGTAGCCGGCTCTGCGAAGGAGAGGTTCGCTGCATTGAAGGGAGGCGAGCACTTCGTTCATGGAATTGTGCTGCTCTCTTCTCCCACCGTTCAAGCGATGATCCATGATGCACGGGCTTCCAAGGGACTTTTCAGGCTGGACGAGGTGTGCGAGCGTTTGCTGGAGAGGGACGAGCAGGAGGGTAATCCTTCGGTTGGCCAACTCCATGCGGAGCTGAAACACTGGCTGACAGGCTTGCGCATACGCCCGCCAATACCACGCCACATCGGCGATACGCTCCAGATCGAGGAGGCGGAGCAGGTACGCCCGAAGCTCTATCGCTGTCGCGCGGTGGAAAAGATCTCGGGGACCAATCGACCTCGTATCGTTATGCTCTATGAGCTTGATCACGATCCACTGGAGCAACAGGAGGCCAAGGAATTCTATACGCGCACTTATAAGGCGTTGGAGAAATTGCAGTCCACGGGCCTGGTCTCACAGGCCGAGACGCCTTTCCCTTGGGCAGATCGGTTTATGGTGGTGCCAATCGTCCCACCCGAAGGCCGCACATTAAGCGCCCTTCCCCTGCCAGAGACGCGCGAGGAATTTTTGCAGGAGCTGCAGATCGCCGCCAAGGCCTTTAGAGGACTGGCCCAGATTCATGCCCAGGGTGTTCTCCATCGCGCGTTGACTCCTGCTGCACTCATCGTGCAGTTTACGAAGGGTCAAGCTCCTCGTGTGCTGTTCAGCGATTTTTATGCGGCACGTGTCGGCGGTATGTCTATTGCAGCAAAGCTGGATAAGACTGCGGTCGATGATCCTTACGCTGCCGAGGATGTGCTCATCGGCTACGAGTTTGCGACGCCGCAGACGGATACCTTCAGCCTGGCGCTGGTGATGCTTGAGCGCCTTTCCGGTACCCCCATCGCATCAATTCGCCCGACAATCGACGAAAAGCCGCGTCTACCCGATGCTCCCCGCTGGGCTACCTTCCTGGCCCCCGAGCAGTCGATGGCTCTGACGGAGCTTTTCCGCTCGGTGCTGGTACCCTCTCAGGAGGAGCAGCCTCCCAGCGCTGAGGAGGTGGCGCACTGCCTGGAGGAAATCGTGCGCCAGGTACAACAGAGGCAGGTCAATGAGTCTCCTCAGACGCTCTTGAATGGTACCTTTGTCGTCCAGCGCCTGCTCGGCCAGGGGTCGATGGCTCGCACTTATCTGGTGAGCTATCAGGACTTCCCAGGGCTGGGTCCACTGGTGCTGAAGCAGTTCCTGCAGCCGGCTGAGGTCTATGATCATGCAATTCAAGAGTACAAAGCTTTGGACAATATAAAGAGCAAGTATTTTCCGACCATCAGGCAGATTTACAAGCCGGAGGAAGATGCTCACATCGCTATGGAGTATATCCCTGGGCCGACGCTGCAGCAGCTCGAAGAGGAGTTTCCCTGGCCGCTGGAACGCTGGTGGCTCTTTGCTCAGGACCTGCTACGGGCGCTAGATACTTTAGAGGAGCGAGGCATCCTGCACCGCGATATCAAGCCCGCTAACATTATTCTGCACGAGGTCGATCACCATCCGGTCCTGATCGATTTCGGCTTTGCGATTCGTCAGGGAGAGGAGCGTAGCCTGGCCGGTACTCCGCTCTACCTGCCGCCCGAGGCGCTGACTGCGGCCAGTCCGCCAGCCGACAGTGACCGCTACGCAGCGGCGGTGGTCCTTTTCAAGGTCCTGATCGGCCAGCTTCCGTTCGCCTACGATGAGAGTGGGCGACGCATCCTGCGTGCCGTAGAGGAGCTGCCCATCTCGGATGAGCAGGTGCGGCGTCTGGCTAGTGTCTTACTGCGCGCTCTTGATCCAGATCCGACACGGCGCCCGGCCAGCGCTCGCCAGTTTTTGGCAGAGTTGGAACAGGCCAGATTGGCTGCAATGGTAGCGGTGGAAGAGACAACACCAGCCTTGGAAGGCGGCCAGAAGCAAGAGGAGCAGGTCAATCCTTGGGTGGAGCAAGTGCGCGGTCTCTATCGCCGAAGTGCCAGCGGCAACGCCGATAACCGCGGCCTGGATAGCGATTTTGTGCGCCGGACTTATGTACCGACAGCGCTTGATCGTGAGTTGCTGCCGCTTGTACTGGAACAGCGTCCGCTGGCGCTTTTCCTTTCGGGCAACCCTGGCGATGGCAAGACGGCTTTTCTAGAACAGGTGCGTCAGCAGCTTGTCAAGCAAGGTGCAAGGCTGGTTCAGGAGCGCTCCGATCAAAGCGGCTGGGAACTGATCTACAATGACCATGTTTTCCGCAGCTGCTACGATGCTTCTGAGGCCCATCGTGGACTAAGTGCCGATGAGCAGCTTACACAGAAGCTGGCGGGACTGGAGGGTCCAGAGCGACCGCAGGCAGCTCTGACGGTCTTGGTGGCAATCAATGACGGGCGCCTGGCCGACTACTTCGAGCGCTATGGTGAGCGCTTTGCCTGGTTGAAAACGCAGCTGCAGCAGGCGCGCCGCAGTCAGTCGTTGCGCGAGCAGGATGTCTGGCTGGTTGATTTGAAGCGACGCGCTTTTGTCAGCCTTCCTGGCGAGCAAGAGCGCTCTCTCTTCCGGCGCGTACTGGATAGCCTGGTGGCCAAGGAGCATTGGGCTGTCTGCCGCAACTGTTGCGCCGAGGCCATCTGTCCAATCTACCAAAATGCTCAGATGTTGCGTAAGAACCGTACACAGCAGCGTCTGGAATACCTGTTGCTATTGACTCATCTACGCCATCAACGCCATATCACCATGCGTGATTTGCGCTCCGCCCTGGCCTACTTGATCACCGGTAACTTGAGCTGCCACGAGGTGCATGCGGCGCGTCAGAACGAGGATGGCGGGGCGTCTTTGATTGAGCGTTCCTGTTGGCAGAGCGCTTTTGCTCCGGCAGAGATCGACGATGAGCTGCTGCGCGATCTGCGCGTGCTCGATCCCGCACGTTTTCCTCAACCTCATCTCGACCGCTTCCTACATTTCCATCAGGGACCACAGGATGCGTTGCTGCGCGCCGAGTTGATGGCTGATGCGAAAGATTTGCCGCGCCAGCGTTTCAGAGAGGAGCGTGATTGGCTGGCAGCCTGGAAACGGCGCCTCTATTTCTATGGCCCACGCCTGGATGAGGATGGGCAGCCATATCTGCCCGCCGTGCGTTGGCTCGATCTGCTCCCCTATCGCTATGCACTGCTGTATCTCCAGCTGCTGAAAGGGGAGCAGGAGCAGCTGGAGGAGACACGCCGCAAGCTGGCGCGGGGGATCTTGCGTTCAGATAGAATCAACGCCGATTTGCCGGATGGCCATCTGAGCGTGGTGGTTCGCGCTTCTGAGGAGCAGCAGCTGATTATTCTGAAGCAGCTCCCGCTGGAAGAGTTCATTCTGGAGCCAGTCGGAACCAGCGATAATGAGGTGGTCGAGACCTTGCCTGAGTTTCTGGTGCTGCGCCATCGCTCGGGAACACCTCGCCTGGAGATCTCCCTCGATTTGTTTGAGCTGCTGCTGCGCCTGGCAGATGGTCTGCAACCAGAGGGACCGGAGCTGCAGCCGTTGCTGGAGGATCTGCGCCATTTCAAGCACGCAGTGCTGCTGATGGAGACACGCGATCTGATCTTGATCGAAAATGGTCGGCGTCTCCATCGTTTGACTCAGCGCGATGGTAAGGTGATCAGGACAGCCATTGCTTGATCCGCTGGAAGGAGGGCACTCGTGAAGGTTAAGTTGCCGAAGGAACTGCGCGGGGTGCGTTTTCCCCAGATCCTGCCCATTGAGATGAATGACTTCGATATCGATCTGCTTCTGCCCCTCCTCTTCTTCAGTATTCTGGCAGAAGGCCGGGGACGCGCTCGCATTCCCAACGATCCCCGGGCGATCGACGTCTATATCAATAAGCTGAGCCAGCATCCGGCTGTTGAGGGTTTCTCTGGCCCCCAGGAGCAACGTTTGCTAGAGCGGCTGGTACGCACGGCATTAATCACGACCGGACAAATCGGACGCAAGCATGAAGACGAGCAGATCACTTCCATTGTGACCTACAGTCTGCTCTCACATAAGCCCGGCTTTCCCAAGGAAGCGAGTCGTCTGCGCAGCGCCGATCTGTTTCTCTACCAGGCCCTACGCAGTTACATGGGAAGCAATCAGAAGCTGCGTGAGTTCTTCAAAGAGATTTTCGGTCGCGGCGTCAAGCTTGGCAAGGCCGGCGAGCTAGGTGGGGAATATGACGGGGTCACTGAGGTGGATACGCTCACTCGTCTCTCGCTGGCCTTTCTCGACGGCTTTGAGAGCGTGCGGCCAGGCTTGAGCCGGGAAAAAAATGCGGATCTGGGAGCCTGCCCTGGACTCATTCACCAGCTAGCGGCTGATCTTGTGCAGTACATGTTGGCCTACCAGAAGACCATGCCTCTGCCAGCTTTTATTCACCATCTTCTGATCCTGATCAACTTTGAGCTGTTTATCTATACCTTAAAGGTCGTCTACGCGGTGAATACCCTGGTCGAGCAACCCGAGAGCTTACCCCCGGCGATGCGCCAGCCACTGGAGCCTTCCCCTCCAGCGCTCTATGTGGATTTCACTGGCCAACGCGGCCCCAGTCAAGAGATGGCTCACGCTTGCGTGCGCCGCGATATCGAAGCCTATCAGAGCTTTCTGTCGGCTAATCTGCTCCTGCGCCAGCTGCACAGCTATGTCGAGCAGCTCCAACGGAATCCTCGCCGCCGGGTGATTATAGAGCGTGTACTTGGAGACAAGACCACCGGCCCGCTCTACCTGCAAGGGCTCCTGGCGTTGCGAGAACAGGGCGGTATACAGAACGATATTGAGGCCCAGGCCCGTAACGATATCGATAAGATCTATGAGGCGAATCGCGATCCAGAGGACCCGGAAAATCCGCTGGCTACCAAACCTCTGGATGAGCTGCTTGCCAGCACCGAAAGCGATCTGGATGGTCTGGTGACCTTGTTGAAGGAGAGCCAGCGCGATGCTACTCAACAGTTTGCGAAGTGGTACTGGAGCACAGGAGGGCTAACACGCGATGAAGGTCTGCTCAGAGGGCAGCTCAAGTATCGCTCATCCTGGCACTACGCACCGACCAACGATCTGCTAGCGGTCCTGGTGCAGCTGGCCGCCGCCCGCCTGAGCGGCAGTGAAGATGGAGGCCAGAGCGATCAAGGACTCATGCCTATCCGCCTGCAGGATTTCCTGCGCTTCCTCGACGAGCGCTTTGGCCTGCTGGTTGACCGTCCGCCGGCTCCCTTTGTGGGCGCCGAGTACATCGCCGCAGCTCAGGAAAATCTGCGGGCCATGCTGCGCCGCCTGCGCCAGATGGGCATCTTCCGCGACCTCTCTGACGACTTTACGGTGCAACGCCTGCACCCACCGTATGCCGCTACATCTATGCTACTCAGCCACTACTAAGCGTTGAGCCTGGAAAGGGTCTATCATGGTACTCTCTTCTCCACAGGGCGAGCTGAAGATCGAGCTACTTGCTCAGGCACTGCTGAAAGAAATCAAGGGGACCGGCGCCGGCCACTGCGCACGCATCGATTTTCTGGAGCTGGACGATGCCCGGCCTCTTTGTCAGCGCTTGCGCGAAAGCAAGCAGACAGAGCAGGGAACGCTGTTTCATATTCTGACCACGGAGCGAGAGCACGCTACCGATGACTCGCTTTTCATCACTCCCGATCGTGCTATCGAGCTGCGCAACCGTAAGAGCGGGCGTTTCTGCCTCTTTATTCCCGCCGGCAGCGTGGACGCGGCTGTCAGCTCGCTGGCCAATGCCTTCTCCCCAATCGATGGGCGTCAGCTCTATGAGACAGCTCTGCGCGAGCTACAGCACCGCCTTCAACAGCGCTCTCCCGAGGCTGCGGCCCAGGTTCAGACAGTCTTTAGCCACCTGCGGCGCTGGCCCGGCTTGAGCTACGAGCGGCGCCTGGACTTCGTGGCCGCCGTCTACGCCCAGGTGCTGGATGGCACAGCAAACCAGATCGGCCTGGAACTCTGGCGCGTCGGCCTCATCAGCGACGCTCGCCCCAATTTTACCGATTTTCTGGAGAGCAATCGACGCCTGACGACGCTCCTGGCGCGCCCTAAGAAGTTCGATTCCACCCTGGTTGAGCGCGTGCAGGAGCTGAAAGTTGAGAGCGCCACCGCCACAAGGCTGCTGCGCTTCTTGAAGAGCAAAGCCCTCAGCGATGTCCAAAGCTGGTCTCGTGCGCTGGTGGAGGAGGACCTGACGCTTGATCGCTGGGAATTCATCCATTATGAAGAGAGCGACCTGCGCGACTTTGAGATCGAACCTTTCGCTAACTCCAACGGCGAAGTTGAACACTTCTGCCACCTGGCTCAGCCCGATGGCCCCGGTGGTGCTCTTTACGCCTACTATGGTAGCAATGGCGATGTAGTAGTGCGCTGGAAATGTAAGCCTGACAAGCCGCGGAACCTGGGTGGCTGGCGAGTAGCCATCGTACCCGAGGAAAGCGAGCCGGGTTTCCGCGAAAGCCTTTGGGAGCAGGACTTCACGCCCGGGCGTCGTAAGGTCACTATCAAGCTGGAGAAATTAGGGCTTGATAACGAGGAGCCGCCCGACTTCGCGGTCCGCGTGCGCATTGCTCCGCTGGGACCTGATGGCAATGAGCTAGTGAAGTCCTCCAATAATGAAGAAGAGAAGGAACTCTTCTACAAAGATAGCGAGTCGTTCTACTTGACTCTTGATTCGGCCAATCTTCCACCAGAGACGGCAAAGTCCGAAAAGCGCCGGACGGTCCCCACGCTCCCGTTCGGGCGTCTCAGCGTAGGTAGCGAGGTCCGCGAAACGATCTTAGAGGAAAGCTCACCCCAATGGCAATTCCACGAGTGCGCTTACTTTAGTGTCCTGGTCAACGGCAAGCAGCGGCTCACGCTGACCCTGAGCGAGACCCTGTTACAACTGGAGCGGCGTGTTCTGAAGGAGCCGACTCAGGGCGGCTGCTTTCTCCTGGAAGTTGATGATCTACGCCCCGTCGATGAGGCTGCCATTCAGCCGTTTCCCCTCTCTTCCGGTGAAAGTGAGCGCTGGCAACATTTCTGGCGCCAGCGAGATCTGTTCTTCCGACGCCTGCGCCAATCCGAACCGCGCGACGTCATAGAAGTAGCCGACTGGAGCAGCAGCCCAGAGCTGGCCGATGCCGCTGTCCGCTATGCCCAGGCTTATCATGATTTGCTCCAGCACCTTCGCGAGAGGGGGGCCGACCCCAGCGAACTCAAGCAGGCCCTTTCCGTTGACAGCCTGCTCATCCGCTTTTTCAATCAGCAGCAGCAAATCGAAGAGGCGCTGATTATTCTGCCCACCCATCCTATGCGCGTCGCTTGGTTAGCCGGCTATACCCGGCTACTGGCTTCCTGGGAGGAGCAACTGCTAGAGCAACAAAAGAGCCAGCGCAAGCAAAAAATCGATCTGCATGCGCTGCGTTTACTTGTTCCGGCTAATGTACCACCTTTCTCCTATCACATTGCTACAGCGACCACCTTCGTTTTCTTTCAAAATCTGCTCTTTTTCCATGGGGTGGCTCTCCCCGCGGACGTACCTGATCCGCATCGGCGTTACAGCGACGTCGCTACGCTACTCAAGGCCAGCCCAGAACAGGTCGGCCCTGGAGATATCCGCCCAGAGCCTCTTAGCGAGCATCTCAAACTCTTCCAGGCTCTGCATCCCTATGCCAATCCGCTGGTCCTGACGCTGATGAACCCGGATCGCGGGGCACTCCTGGGCGAGGCCCTTCAGGGCCTGATTGCTTCGCCAGATGAGAATGGAGAGACAGAGCTGCCGGATAGCACGCTGCCCTTGCTCCAGATTACCTCGTACAGCGAAAGCTGGCAGGGCGGTACCTTGCAGGCCCTGGCCCAGGCTCTGCGGCAGCATGGGAATCGTTTCTTCCAGAACTCGGGCTATCAGATTGACCACTTTCTACCAGCCCTTTCGACCACTGCCCGCTCGATCCGCTCGCTGTACGAGGAAGAACAAGAGCCACCCGAGGCTCATCTGGCCATCATCAGCGATCTGATGCGCCCGCGCGTCATCGCTGTTCCAACACAGGGGACCCATTCCTTGAGCAGCGAGCTAAGCAGCTTCTCACTCTACGGCCTGCTAGCCCGTTTTATCTCTCAGTTCAGCCAGGAAAATGACAGCCTGCTCTGGCGCTATCAGATCAACACCTTTGGTAGCAAGCCCCTTCCCCATCCCCAGGGGCCGCGCTACAGCGAGACTCTGGTCAATCTGCATACAGCCCTCCTGAAAGCGGGTGGCTATCTGCTCTCTGGCAAAGAGGAGACACAACTGGCCTTGCAGGTCGCCCTCACCGCCGACCGCCGTGCTCTGCTGGACAAGCTGCACCAGCGCACGAACTGGGTTATTACGCTGGACCGCTTCTTCACCCTGGACTACTACGACTCGCCTCACCTGCCCGGGCTGGCAGAGATGGCACGCAAGTATGTGCTGGACTATTCGCCCGAGTTCACCGAGGGACTGGGCCATCGCATGATGGTGACTACCTCCTGGCACGAGGAAATCAGCTCGATGCTTGCTCAGGCTATGGAAGAGCTGGGCTTCTCACGCATTGAAGAGAGTGTCAGTCACTTGCTGCATTACTTGAAAATTATCTCGGGACGCCTGGCCTTGGAGGCCCTAGAGTCCCCAACCAGCGCCGCCGCCGCTGTGGGCCTTGGCGTGGTCACGGCCTGGCTCCAACGCCAGAACCGCCTCAAGCAGGCGGTCTTGCTGCCTGTCGATCTCTATCCACGCATCTTCTCGCCAAGCGGCTCTGGGCAAATGAGAGAGGGCGAGCGCCGCTGCGATCTCGTGCTCGTTGCTCTCAAGCGCAATATCGTGGAAGCCACCTTTATCGAGGTCAAGTGGCGTCGCGGCACCGTACCCCTTGAGCGCCTGGCCACCGATATGGCCTTGCAGCTGCAGGCTACCGCCAACACCATGCAACAGCGTTTCTTTGATCGCCAGCAGCTCGATGGGGCACTGCAGCGTGCCTATCTGGCCAATGTACTGCGCTTCCATTTCGAGCGTGCTCGCCGTTACCAGCTGTTCGACCCTGAAGCCGAGGCCACCTTTTTGGACAACCTGGCTCGCTTCGAAAAAGAAGAGCTGGACTTCCGCCCCAGCTACGAAGGCTACATTGTCAGTCTGAAGAGCGAGCCTCGAAAGCCCCTGCTCGTCGAGGGCGCGCGCATTCGCCTGCTGACCGCCAGCGACTTCCACAATCTGCCCGAACTCTTGCAGGTCTCCGCCCTTGACGGCCAGGAAGAGCTGTCTGCCTCCGAGGAAGGGACAGAGTTCATGCCCTCTGCTTCCACCATCGACGCCGCTCCACAAGAGCCGTCAACTCCACACACCCCTTTGACGACAGGCATTCGGCCCGGGCTTGAGCAGCAGCTAGAACGCATTAGGCAGACAGAGGCCGAGGGCACTTTGCTCATTCGGGCTGGCCATGAAGAGGGCCAGGTGAAGCCTCCAGACACAGGCTCCACGCCTGTTCGTGTTCTGCTAGGACAGGCCGCCAGTGGCCCAGTTTACTGGCAGCCAGCCATTCAGGGCAGCCCACATCTCTTTATCCTGGGCATCCCTGGGCAAGGGAAATCCTGGACAATCGAGCATCTACTGAGCGAGCTAAGCCAGCAGGGAGTGCCGGCCCTTGTGCTGGACTTTCACGGTCAGTTCGCCGACCCACAAGGGAACTTCTACCAGCGCGTTCACCCCAACGTCCTCGACGCGGCCAAGGGCCTGCCATTCAGCCCCTTCGAATGCAGCATCTCGGGTTCTGACTGGCGCAAGAATACTATGGCCATTTCGGAAATCTTCGCCCAGGTTGCTAACCTGGGAGATATGCAGCGCGATGCCGTCTACACGGCCATCCGCGATGCTTACCGCGCCCACGGCTTCGAAGACGACCTGAGCGAAGAGGAACAAGGCGAGCTGACCTATCCCTCTCTCCAGGAGGTCTTCCGACGCATCGGACAGCAAGAGCAGCAGCGCCATATCAGCAATGTTACTGCCCGTTGTCGGCCCTTGCTCGACATGGACCTCTTCCGTCCTGGAAGTTCTTCCATTAACTTGCGCTCTCTCATTGGCAATGGACTTGTGATTGACCTGCACACGCTCTACGCCGAAGTGCTGCAACTGAGCGCCGGGTCTTTTGTGCTATACAAAATCTACAAAGACATGTTCCAGTGGGGGCCTACCGAGCGCCTGCGTCTGGCCATCGTCCTCGACGAGGCTCACCGCCTGGCAAAGGATCGGACGCTGCCTAAGCTCATGAAAGAAGGGCGTAAGTTCGGCATCGTTGTTATTGTCGCCAGCCAGAGCCTGAGCGACTTTCACTCTGAGGTTCTCTATAATGCAGGCACGCGCATCTTCTTTCGCATGAACTCCCCCGAGTCGCGCAAGGCAGCGGGCTTCATCCAAACTGGTCGGGGCAGCCAGGCGGCAGAACGCATCGAGCAGCTAAGCGTCGGCTCCGCCTATGTCCAGACACCCGAGATGCGTCAGGCGCTGATCGTGCGCATGGGTGCCGGTTCCTAGCAAAATCCAGGACAAAGCGAGAGAGGAACAGACAGGCGGGTCCGCTGACAGTAGAGAAGCAGCCTCATAAGAACTGCCTCCCCAGCTGCCAGCAGAACCCGCCTGCTGCAATGCAGCAGATCTATCCATCAATGACGTTGCTCACAAGGGCCGACGCACCACATTGGAGCCGATTCCCAGACGCCAACCAGTATAGGCATCGATCATAATCTCCTCCAGCGCGCCGCGATCAAGACCGCTGAACTGTTCAGGCTCCGCCTGGACCTGCTGCAGATCAGCCCCCATAAAGAGACTGTTAGTCAGCACTGCCCCGGTCAGACGCGCCTGCTGCAAATTAGCAGCGCGACAATCGGTAGCGTAAAGATAGGCCTCGGAGAGATCCGCCCCTTTGAGCAGAGCCTCGACCAGAGAGGCCCGGCTAAGATCGCAGCCACTCAGATCGGCGCGCGAGAGATTGGCTCTGGCGCAGTCAACCTTGCTCAGATCGGCGTTCCTGAGCACAGCCTGGAACAGGTAGGCACGGTTCAGACTCGCCCCCCGAAGATTGGCCTCATGGAGAGCGGCATCGACCAGGTTGGCACCATAGAGCGAGGCCCCACAGGCATAGACTCCGTTCAGGTTGGCCTTGCTTAGGACGGCCAGATTGAGGCGCGCCCCACTCAGATTGGCCCCACTCAGGTTGGCCTCGCGCAGATGAGCACCGACCAGATTGGCCCCGCTCAGATCAGCGCGGCTCAGATCAGCCTCATCGAGCACTGCGCCACTCAGATCGGCTCCGCTCAGATCAGCCCCAGAGAGATTAGCACGGCTCAGATTGGCCAGACTCAGGCGAGCCTGACTTAAATCACAGCGCCGGAGATCAACCCCAATAAGGCCAGCCTCCACCAGCATCGCCCCGTGGAGATCGGCACCGCGCAGATCCACCCCTCCCAGATCGGTTGAGCGTAGATCGGCCTCTCGCAGCGAGGCCCCCAGCAGATTGGCCCCGATCAGATTGACACCGATCAAAAAGGCCTTACTCAGGTTAGCCCGACTGAGATTTGCATGACTGAGATCAGCCTTACGCAGATAGGCCCCACAGAGATAGGCCCCGCTTAAATTGGCCTCCGAGAGATTCGCCCCACGCAGGTTGCCTCCACTGAGGTCCACCTTCTGTAAATCAAGCCGACTCAGATCGGCTCCGTCAAGCATAGGAACGCGCTCCTGCCGGTAAGCCTGGACGATCTCCAGCAGGGCCTCCTCTCGTCCGAGTCCCCCTAACTGCGGCTCAATTTCAAGCATATAACCTACAATCCTTTCCGCTGAATGATGCCGCGTTGCTCCAGATCGCTCAGCAGCTGGCTCACCACCTGCGGCTCCTTCCCCATCAGCTGAGCCAGATCGAGTACCCGGCGCCGGCCATCAATGAGCAAAAAGAGCTGGCGATGAGCACGCGAGAGATGATACTGCTCGATCAGAAGCAGGGCTTGCTGGAAGGGCAGCACAGCATAAGGCACCGCGTAGTAGGAAGCATCGGAGGAACGAGCATCTTGCCTATGCCCCCCAGCACTCAGCCCCGACTGAGAGCCACGAGCCGCGGCAGAAGGCGGCCCTTGCGGGGATGCAGGCGCCGCCGGGCGCGGTGGCTGCGTAATGCCAGCAGCTAGCCAGGCTAGCAACTCCTTTGTTGCCTCATCAAGCCCCGCGGGAATAAAACTATAGCGACACCTGCCCCAGGTACTCAGCCAATTGAGTGCGGCGTGATCCTTACGGCGACCTGCACTGGCCTGAGTGACCTGCCCCTTCACAAAGGTGATCACGCCCTCCTCGAAGAGGTCGCCAGTGCCCCGCCAGGCCGTCAGTGTGCCGCTGCCGCGCGCGAGCTGGATCAGCTGAATAACAGTGACCAAGTGATCCGTCACGCCTTCCTGCTCTGACATAAGCCTGCTCCCCAGAGAAACCAGCCATAACCGTCACACCCCAGATCAAGACATCCTTGCCAAAGGACGCACGAGCCTGGATGGCGCCCCCATAGCAGAACCAGACCATCCGAAAGAGAAGAAGAAAGGGAAAGCGATGCCTGCGTACAAGCGGCTCCCTTCTGCCGACGCGAGATGCACCTTTTCTGACCTGGCGCCTGCTTTCCTTACGTTGCATCACGTTGCATTCCCGTTCACCTGCGAGCCAGCCAGTAAAACGGGCCTAGCGATTGGCTACACGCTTATCCTCTAGAGGGAACGCCCCGGCAGGAGTAGTTTGATGGAGCTGACGCGCCTGCTGCAGGAGCCGTTCCTCTGAGAAACCGGTCACTGGGCGGATTGCATAATCAGCCGGACTAGTTTTATCCTGCCCACGCGGCAAACCGAGCAGGTCAAAGAGGGGCGTGAGAGCACAACACAGGACCAGATTCAGCACAAGCCCGGCAAAGGCAGCGTAGACATGGAACGAGAGGCCACCCACAGTCAGCGGATAGACTGTGCTAAAGTTCTGCGTGAGGACCATCCAGGTGCTAAGGATCATGCCCCCAGCCCAGCCGCAGATGAGAGCTAGATGATGGAACCAGCGCGTATAGAGGCCCAGCAGCACCGCAGGCAGGATCTGAATGATCCAGGCGTTAGCGAAAAGCTGCAGATTAATGGCGAAATCTGTCGGGAAGAAGAGGATGAACAGCAAAGCTCCAAACTTAATGACCAGGGAGGCTGTCTTGGCTACCGCCGATTCCTCACGCTCTGTACAGTTAGGATGGAAATATTCACGATAAATGTTGCGGGTAAAGAGATTGGCCGCCGCAATCGACATGACCCCAGCGGGAACCAGGGCCCCAATGGAGATAGCAGCAAAGGCGAAACCGGCCAGCCACGGCGGCAACATGCTGGCGAAAAGCGCAGGCAGGGCACTATTGGTCCTGTAGAGAGGAGAGGGCTTGATGCCGGCAGCGATCGCCATAAAGCCAAATAAGCCGATGAGCGACTGCAGAAAGGTGTAGGCTAGCAGAAACGGCAGGGTCCGCTTCAACGTCCGACGGCTATTGGCACTCAACATTGCAGTAAAGGCGTGCGGATAGAGAAAGAGCGCCATCGCCGAGCCAAGAATAAGCGTTGAAAAGGTGCTGTACTGCGCAGGAGAGAGAGTTAGCTTGTCAGCAGGGACAGTCGCGAAGATGTGAGACAAGCCTCCCAGGCGGATAGAGATGATTACAAAGCTCACGATGGCCACCAGCCAGATGGAAAGGTCTTTAAAGATAGCGATGAGGGCCGGTCCCCGCAAACCACTGACATAGGTGTAGAGAGCCAGAATAAGGAAGGCGATGAAGAGGGCCAGCTCGACATTGATCCCCATCTGAGCAATGCAGACCTGGATACCGTAGATCTGAATGGCGATATAGGGCATGGTGGCCATGATGCCGGTGACCGCCACTACCAGCGCCAGCGCACTGCTACCGAAACGCTCACGTACAAAGTCGGCCTGGGTAACGTAGCCACGATGGCGCGCAATGACCCAGAAGCGGGGTATCATGATCAGCGCAAAGACAAAGGCCAGGGTCAGATAAGGCGAGGCAAAGAAGCCCTGCGCACCTTGAGCATAAACCAGGGCCGGCACCGCCATGAACGTGTAGGCAGTGTAGAGATCACCTCCAATGAGGAACCAGGACACCACCGGCCCAAAGCGCCTGCCCGCCAGTGCCCACTCCTGGAGCCTGTTCAGATCACCAGGCCGCCAACGCGAGGCCAGTAAGCCCATGATGGTCATTACAATGAAAACGCCTATGAAGACTGCCAGCATTCCCCATTGAATCATACGTCTCTTCTCCTATGGCACGACTCTTTCAGGAAAACGCTACACCACAGCGCTGTGTATGCCAAATGAGCCTGATCCGCTCCTACTATTTTCCTGCGCGAAGAGCTACTCAACTGCAGTGCTTCATTTCCTTAACTGTTTCTTGTGTGCCCTGCATCCAAGTAATTCAGTCTGTTCCATCCTCTCTCTGCCTGGTTCGTTTTTATCATGTTGTATGCTCTTCGATAAGTGTCAGTATAGCACTACATCAAAGTACGGCACGGGATCATAGCCTTTTTTTCCTAATTCTGACAAGATAAAGCCGCCTGAGCCTCTCCCGTGAGCCTATACTGAATCTGAGTGGTCTAGCCTCGGGGAAAGTGGTAGCCCCTGTTCCCACAAGGCAAGACGATCATGACCAGGAGAGAGTGAGACGACGATGCTACCCGAAGAATCGCTCCCAAGGCGAGGGCGCCTCTGGCCCTTTGCGCTTTTGCTTATTCCTTTCCTCACTACCGTCTGTCCGGCTCTCTATAACCAGGTAGAGCCAACGCTGTTCGGCGTGCCTTTCTTCTATTGGTTCCAGATGCTCTGGATTATTGTCACGGCTACCATCGTGGGCCTGGTGGCGCTGCTGACCGAGTAACTGCCAGCAGAGAGGGTCTTCCTTCTTGCAGTGGGCTGGCTCGCTTCGATTCGGGCAGGAGCTGGGGGGCTGTGCACCTTCGACGGCCTCCTGGTTAGGGGATCTTTTCTATCTGGCTTGCTCGTCTACCTCCTCGACAATTATTCCCGCCGGGTTCCTGTCCTCAGCGGCGACCTCGTTTGCATGCCAGTCGTTGATCCTGCTGGCAGCCGCCAGCACCCTCCTGAGCGCCGACTGCGACGCTTGCGTGGCAGTCCTCGATGTGGTATCACTTTCCTATGACACGGCCTGACAGTCTGCCAACAATAAGTCTTGATTATCGTCGACGCTCAAGAGTGCCTTGTTCTCCCACTACCGTCGGATTAGGCAATCACTACTTTTTCTTTTCTGCATGCCAGTGTTTGATACGCGGCCTCTCCCTTCAGGTAAGATTGCCCTTTCTCCTCGCTTATCGAGGGCGTAATTGCTATCACCAGCTCGATGGCAGGCAGGACTACCATCTCGCTGCTGGCCACCTTTTTTCCCTGGTTCAGTAGTATGAAGATGATGCTTCTCTTGAACAAGTATTGGAGCGAGCAATGTTAGAAGAGCAAGATGAAAATAAAACGGAGCCGCGTCCGGTGCCAGCACAGGTCACCGCGTCCTCTGAAGTTCCCCATCAGGCAGAGCCAGATCAGGAGGAAGCCAGTAGCACGGTCATGCAACCAGAGGTCTCAGACCCGGCAACCATCCAGGGCCAGGGCGCTGGGTCCGTCGAGGCAGCTACTGCCGCTGGAGCACCAGTCTCAGCTGCAGTTCCAGCGCCTATGAGACTGGCCTCTGTGACGGTAGAGGATCTGCTGGATCTGCAGATTGCTTCGGACCCACAGCTTTCGCCCGACCGCTCCCTGATTGCTTTCACCCTCCAGCGAAACGATCGTAGTACTCAGAGTAGTCAAAGTGCCATCTGGCTGGTTCCGAGCCGCAAAGAGGCCGCCGGTGGGGCGCGCCAGCTCACTGTCGGCGACTACCAGGATTTTGCCCCTCGCTGGTCGCCACAAGGTGATTACTTGGCCTTCCTGAGCACTCGCCACGGCGGCCAGCCCCAGCTCTTTCTGCTCTCGCTTCATGGAGGGGAGGCACGGCAGTTGACCCACCTGCCCAACGGAGTCAGCGAGTATAGCTGGCGTCCCGATGGTCAGGCTCTGCTTGTGCATAGCCCCTGGAAACCAGCTGATGACCAGCAGACCGACCCAGGGGAGGAGCCAGCTCTCGTCTACACACGGCTTGACGAGCAGTGGGACGGTATAGGGCACTGGCATGGGCGCCGGGTACAGCTTTGGCTTGTCCCCCTGGAGGGAGAAGTGGTACGCCTGACCGCTGAGCCAGTGCATTTGGTGCAGTCATGCTGGTCACCCGATGGTAGCGAAGTCGCTTTCTGCGCCAATCGCCGCCCGCAGCCTGACCTCAGTACCAGCATGGCCCTCTGGGTCCTGACACTGGCAACGGGACAGCTCCGCCGCCTGACCCCAGAGGAAGGGCTGGCTCAGATGCCTTCTTGGTCACCCGATGGTCGCTATCTCGCCTACTATTATGCCCCCGATCAGACCGAGACCTGCAATATCACCCCCTGGATCGTGGCCGCCGACGGTAGCGAGGCGCCACGCCCTGTCTTTCCAGAGCAGGCCGACTACACGTGCCAGGTCACCATTACTGATGAACTACGTCCCGCCAACGAGTGGCTCATCCGCCCACAGTGGTATCCCGACAGCCGACAGCTCCTGGTGACAATCCACGAACGCGGCCAAGCCCACCTCTACCGTGTCGATCACGAGACGCAGCACATAACGCCTTTGACCAGCGGCCCCGGGCGCTACCTGAGTCCTCATCTGGCCGGCGATGGCTCGTTAATCGCTGTCGTGCGGGCTGACTGGTTTACACCAGGCGATATCTGGTCCTTGGGAGGCGATGGTTCGCAGCCGCAGCGTCTGACGGGTGTCAATGAGCGCTTTCTACGCAGCCATCAGCTGATTCGCCCGCGACGCCTGACCTGGCAGGCCACTGATGGGCTGACAATCGAGGGCTGGCTCTATCTGCCACCGCTGGCTGCTGGCCAGCGGGCTCCGCTGATTCTGGCCGTCCACGGTGGTCCAAGCTGCGCCTGGGGCGACGCCTATGTCCACGAGTTCCAGGTACTAACCGGCCAGGGCTTCGCCGTTTTGGCCGCCAATCCGCGCGGCAGCGACGGGTACGGCGAGGCTTTTCGCCGCCGCATTCTCAATGATTGGGGAGGCAAGGATCTGGGCGATCTGCTGGCCGGTCTGGATTATGTGATCAGCACCACTCCTATTGATGAGAAGCGCCTGGGCATCACTGGCCTGAGCTACGGTGGCTATATGACTGCCTGGGCCATTACTCAAACGACGCGCTTTAAGGCCGCGGTCAGCCGCAACCCGGTGACCTACTTACCGCTCTGTCGCTTGCTCTCGGACCAGGCCCTCTGGTTTGACCTGGCGATGGGCGGCGCTGGCGAGGAGCGCCTCCTTGAACGCTCACCACTGGCTTTCATAGACCGCATCACGACGCCTCTGCTGCTCCTGCACGCCGGCGATGACCTGCGCTGTCCATTCAGCGAGTCGCTGCAGCTGTTTACCGCCTTGCGCAAACGCCGCCAGATTGTCGAGCTGGTGCGCTATCCGGGAACCAGCCATACAATGGATTGGCCAACGGTTGGCACACCGGTTCAGCGCTGTGATCGATTGCGCCGTACGTTGGAGTGGTTTCAGCGTTTTCTGCTGCAGGAAGGATAGATTGCAGAGCGCTAATGCTCGCAGAGAGACAAAGATCCGGCCCTTCTCGGCGGCGGAGCGGCAGCGCGAGGGGGAGCCAGACTCTTCCCCTCGCGCACCTGCAGATTTGTCCAGCAGCATCCTGGATGAGTGCCGTTCAAGGGCGTCACACAGGCCTAGCGACCCGGCAAGAAGATGAGGACCATGCAGACAAGAGCCGCGAGCGCCAAGAGCAGGCAGTAGATTCCCCCCAGCAGGCGCGAGAGAGTCTGAGAGCTTGGACTCCAGCCTAGGCTCCGCCAGGCCGCTGCGCCAGACACGAGGATAATGCCTAGCAGGAGAAGAAAGGCCAGCACACGGCCCTCGACACTCTCAACAGTACTGCCAGTCAGCAACACCAGCGGCGTGGCGACCGCCGAGAAAAGGAGAATACCCGCGACGATATCGAGGGCCGCCATACCCAGAAAGCCGGCCTCATCGAAACGATAGTAGCGTAAGCGCCCTGTGGCCCTGACAAGGGCCACCAATGCTGCAATATACACGAGCAGGCTGAGCAGGATAAACAGAAATATAGACATACCTCGCGTTAGAACAGAAACTTCCTTGGTGGAGTGTCCTTCTCTACAAGTGCTTTCTTGCCCTATGAAACTGAAACTAAGTTCACTAGAGTAGACGCGTGAGCAACGCTCTGGGTTTCTAGTGGCCCTCTTTTTCTCTAGATACTTGCTGGCAGGTAGCCCAGCAATGCCGCTCTGATCTCTAGAGCTAGAGCTGCTCACAGTCCCGGAATTGCCGGCCAAGCAACGAGGAGCCTCCTGGCTTCCTGTAGTTCTGAACTTTACCATCCCTATGCAATCTATCTTGAGCGCATGGGATAAGATACCCTAAAGCATTGACATTTTGGTATATAAAGGTAGACTTCTATTAAAAGCTCTGCTTTAGTCTCTCCCTGCCAGGAGGCAACGATAAAAGAAAGGAAGGGACCTTATGGAAGTGGAAAGTTCTGCTGCCCAGCTAGCAACACACCCACCATCAGGAAGCGCATTACCTTCCGAGCACTACGTGGAACGGGTGATGCCTCCTGTCCTCAGCAAGTTGGACATGACGGCTATCTTCTTTGCAGCTATCTTCTACTTAACGAACAGTGCCACAGCGGCTGCTGCCGGCGTAGTCTCCTTCCTCTACTGGCTGATCTGCGGAGTAGCCTTCTTTCTTCCCTGTGTCTTGAGTACGGCGCAGCTGGGCCTGTTGTTTCCCCACGAGGGCGCTCTCTACAACTGGACCTATCGCACCCTGGGAACTTTCTGGGGTTTCTTTGCTGCCTTCTGTGCCTGGCTCCCAGGCATTCTAGCCCTCGTCAGCGGCTTCGGCACAGCCATCACTTATCTCCAAGGTTTGCACGATGGCTGGCTGACCGCCCCCTGGCAACAGGGAGTGGTACTAGCCTTTCTCATTCTCCTGGGCACTGTCCTGACCGTGCAGCCACTGCGTGTGTTGCAAGGAGTACTGAATGTCACAGTGAGCTTGCTCCTGCTGGCAGTGCTCTTGATCACCGTGGCGACTTTCGCCTGGCTCATCACAGGTCACGCACCAGCCACCAGTTTTAATCATCTGGACGACTGGCAACCAGGACCAGCCAACTTTGTGCTCTTCGGCTTTCTCATCCAATCTTACCTGGGCACTGAGGTCCCTCTGGCGATGGCCGGTGAAATCCGCCCCGAGCAACGCAGGCAAGTGATTCGCTCCCATTTGCGTTGGGGCAGCCTGCTTGTTGTTGCCAGCTACCTTGTGACCACTCTTGCAGTACTTGTGGTTCGCGGCCCGCAGGGAGCCTCTGATCCTGTTGTCTTCATTAGCCTGGTTGATCAGGCTCTGGGAAGAATCGCAGGCAATGTGACGGCAGTCTGCCTGCTCTGCTTCTTCGTGATCGCCCCTTTGATTTACAATTACACCTTTGCGCGCTTGTTACTGGTTGCAGCCATCGATGGGCATCTGCCGACGAGTCTGGCCAAGCTGAATCGCGCACGCGCTCCAGCCAACGCCATTTACTTCCAGTCGGCGGTGGCTCTGGTTTTTACCGCCCTCAGCTATTTCGCCCTTCCCTACCTTTTCCCCATTGGTCAGCCTGCCGACCTGTCGACTATCATTTTCACGGTCTCCCTGGCCGCGCTGACTCTGGTCTGGCTCACCTCGATCCCTTTTCTCTTTATCGACGTGCTCGTGGTCGCACGGCGTCAGCCAGCGCTCTTCCACAAGTATCGTATTCTCCCTTTACCTCTGTTCTGGGTACTCGCCTTGTTGGGGACCCTCTCCTGCCTGCTGGCCAGTGTGGATACGTTGCTGAATTCCTGGATTCCTGATCTGCTGACCCCCACGGCCTGGTGGCTGGCAGTCGGTGGCACAACCCTCGCCTGTCTTACCCTGGGATTGCTGGGCAGTATGGTGGCACGCGGCGAGGCAAGCTGGGAGCGCTGGCGGGGACAGGCCGGCTTATAATCCGCGAAAGAGAAGGCAGACAGGCGGCTCATAGGGAAGCAAGCGCCCATCTCGCAGTGAGCGGACAGCTTGCCCTCCCTGCTTTCTTTGACTATCTGTCCAGGTTCGGCTGATGATACCGAACAAGATCAATCTTAAGGAGGCTTGCGATGTTAGAGCAGCAACCGCTCATGTTGAGCGAGGCAGCCCAGAGAGAGAAGCGTAAGCTGCGCAAGGAGCTGTCGCTCTTCTTCATGGTCTGTTTTACCTTGACAGCCATGATCAATATCGATACGCTGGGGGCCGTCTCCTCCCAGGGAGGCCAGGTTTTCCCCTGGTTGCTGATTACAGCTCTTACGTTTCTGATTCCGTATGGTCTGCTGACGGCGGAGCTGGGTAGCACTTTCCCGGAGGAGGGTGGCATCTATGTCTGGTGCAAGCTGGCCGGCGGGCGCTTCTTTGCAGCCATTGCTTCGATCTTCTACTGGGTCTCTAATCCACTCTGGGTCGGCGGTACCCTGGCTGTGACCACTATCGCTGCTTTGAAGACGTTCTGGTTCGGGAACAGCGATTTGCTCTTCGGTGGGAGCAAAGTTAGCGATGCAATCGTTGAGATATTGATCGCTCTGATCTTTATCTGGTTCACGACCTGGAGTGCAATCGTCTCTCTGCGCATCGGGAAGTGGTTCTCGACGATCGGGATTATTTTGAAGCTCTCCCTGCTGGGGCTGTTTGTGATTCTGGCTTTGGCTTTCTTTTTCGGGGGCAAGGCGAGCGGCGCTCACATGAGCTGGACAGACCTGCTGCCGACGACGAATCTGGGGCTCATTTTCAGCAGCATTATTCCGGTGCTGGTCTTCAATTGGGCCGGCTTTGAGCTGCAGAACGGAGCCGGTGAGGAGATGTTTGAGCCTCAGCGCGATGTCCCTCGCTCACTGCTTCGCGCCGGCGTGATTGGGGTATTGGCCTATGCAATCCCGATTCTGGTGATCCTGTTAGCGCTGCCGAAAAATCAGCTCTCCAACGTTGGGGGCTTCCTCGATGCCTACCAGGTGGTGGCGAGCGTTTTGCCCGCTCCAGTGGCGACGGCCCTCGGCTGGTTGATCGCCCTGGCCCTGATTCTGACTTTAGCCAGCGCCGGCGGCACCTGGCTGATGGGAGCCGATCGCACCTATGCGGTGACGGCTCTCGACGGGGCCGCTCCGCTGGTCCTGGGACGCTTCAGCGCTCGCTTCGGTACCCCTCTGGCCACGAACTTGCTTTCGGGCACGGTGGCAACAGTGGCGATGGTGGCAGCGATTCTGGTGACAGCTTTCGGTTCCGGCGAGCTGTCAACGCTGTTCTCATTGGTACTGGGCTTCACAATTTCGACAACGGCTCTCTCCTATGCGTTCATCTTCATCTCCTACATTGTCCTGCGTTACAAGTATCCAGAGGTGAAGCGCCCTTATCGGGTGCCCGGGGGCATGGTTGGTCCCTGGATCGTAACCTTGCTGGCTCTAGCGTCAGTGCTGGTGACAGCCTATTTTACCTTGGTCCCTACGGACGAAACGGTCAGCGGCTACCAGATCAGTCGCTTGACCTATGAGTTGACTCAGCTGCTGCCGATCGCGATTGTCTTGCTGGTGGCTGTGGTCTTCTATCTGTGGGGCCGCTTTGAGCAGCAACGCTCGACCCTTGGAAGTGTCTCCGGCGAACTAGTGACCGACGAGGCCGCCTCCAGCACCAACTAATAGCTCACGCGGCAGAGGACAGGCTCTGACCTCGCTTTGTCAGGAAGAGGGGAGCGGTCGCCAGCAGCCGCCATGTCAGTGGCGGGCGGCTCCCTGGCCGCTCTCCTCTCTTTTGAGGGCGACGGCACTGCAGAGGACAGGGGACCAGTCAAGCGCTGACCCACCAGCGGTGTGGTAGGGGCTAGTGACCGGTCCCCGATCTTCTATTCTGTGCTCAGAAGAGCCGTCAGCGCCCTCTCAGGCCCCCTCCGGCACCAGAATGCCCCGCCCGTGCAGGCGCCCACTCTCCAGATCGTGAATGGCGTCGAGAGCCGCCTCCAGCGGATAGACCGCCGTATGCAGCCGGACCTTCCCCTGCGCTGTCAGGGCCATTAGCTCGACCAGATCGTTGTAGGTACCGACCAGGTTGCCGATAAAGTTGATCTCGGTCGAGATAATATCAATGGTCGGCACGACCAGACGGCCCCCATAGCCGATGACATAGTAGTAGCCGGCACGGCGCAGCATAGCAATTCCGCTCTCCAGAGCACCACCCTCGCCCACGAAATCCAGGATTACCTCGGCACCCTGACCCTCGGTGATTTCGCGCACTCTGGTTACTTCACCTCCATCGGCCAGCACCGTGTGATCCGCTCCCCAGCCGCGCGCCAGTTCCAGGGCCTCCGCCGACTTGTCGACAACGATCACCTCGGCAGGGGTTAGGGCTCTGAGACACTGCACACCAATATGGCCCAACCCTCCAGCTCCGATAACCACAGCCTTGGTGCCAGGATAAAGGATCGGTACGGCCTTCTTGACGGCGTGGTAGGCCGTCAGACCGGCATCAGCCAGGGCGGCAATATCTTTGGGCGCCAGCGAGGGATCAAGCTTGACCACTGCGCGCGCCGTGGTCTTGAGGAAGGTGGCCATACCCCCATCTGTTGAAATCCCTGGGAAGGCTGAGTTGGCGCAGTGCATGTCGTTCCCGGCACGGCAAGCCCGGCAGAAGCCACAGGTAATGAGCGGATGCACAATGACCGTGTCGCCAACGGCGACGGTGCTGACCGCTGAACCCACGGCATGCACCCAGCCGGCGTTTTCGTGCCCTAGCGTATAAGGCAGCGTTACGCCCGATTTCTCGACCCATTGTCCTTCAATAATGTGCAGATCAGTGCGACAGAGGCCGGCCCCCCCAATGCGTACAATGACGTCGAAGGGGCCACTGATAGTTGGCTCAGGTACCTCTTCAACCACTGGTGATTGATTATAGGCATGGAGACGAACGGCTTTCATAGGGGATTCTCTCCTTCTTCGTTATGCGCTGTCTCTGCGCTAGCGTGCTGGTAACGAGTGCGAAAGAGAGCGCTGCACATGGCCGTATTGAAGAGCAGGCTCAGACGCACAGAGCGCAGGCGACGCAGAAAGCCCTGAAGCTCACCGGCAGGTATAGGCTCCCCTTGCTCGTTGACAAAGAGGGGGCCGCCCACCCGCAATACTCCCAGAGTCTGCCCCCGCTCCACATAGGCTCGGGCAGACCTGCCCAGCGTCGGTAACTGCAAGGTGGCCCCGGGTAGACACACGCAGGCCACATCAGCCTCCTCATCCCAAGAGAGATCTTCCAGACGCCGCGTCCTCAGCACTTCCTCACTTAGGCCGGCTCGCAGCAAACGACGCAGTAGGAGATCCTGACGCATCAGAAAACCCTTGCGCAGGAAGGTGCGACGCAATTCCTGCAAGTCGCTGTCCGTCGTGACCTCATCGGGAAAAGCTGCAGCAAAGCTGAGGCCACGATTGACCGCCGCCGAGATGGCTTCTCCTTCACAGTGGTCGAGTAGATGCACCTGAACGCTGCTCACCCCTGGTACGCTTCGCGCTCTCTCAGCCAGGTCCGAGGCCATCAGATAGGCAAAGTTGGGCGCGCACCAGAAGGTCGGTAGCTTCAAAAAGATGTCAACCTTCGTTCCGCTGATTTCAATACGGTCGACGAAACCCAGGCGCACCAGGGGCGTATCTAGCTCGGGATCAAGGACATCGGCGATGGCCGCCCAGACCTGCTCTGGCCTTACGAGGGGAGCGCCCACGGCTCCTTGGATGGGCATAGTTCGTTCTCCTCCTGTTCTTGCCATCGATAGAGCCCATACATTCGGAGAGCGGCAGCCAGAACAGCAGCTGCACTGGTAGCGATAGCTCCTGGCAATCAAGCCGGGCTCTGCCCGCCGTCTGAGCTGTCCGGCCACCGCTCAGCATCGCTCAGGCTCCTGTCTCAGCCCGTGCAGAGCTGCCGGCCTCGCCCGCTTGGGGCCTGCTCATACCTTCTACACTGGCCGCCTGTTGAGCTAGCTCATCGTTGCGCAGCTTTTGCAGTTGTTCCTCGGGATCAATACCATAGAGGCGTGCTGCATTTAAGCCCATAATCTTGCGCTTCACATCGAGTGTCAAATCAACCTTGAATTCGTCCTTGAGATCCTGGGGCAACTCGAAGGCCATGAAGCGCTCCACTAGCCAGCGGGGTTCCCAAATGGCGTAGTCGCTGCCGAAGAGAATCTTGTCCGGCCCGACCCAGAAGAGGAGATTGGCCATGATCTCAGCAAAGTAGCGCGGACGCGGATAAATGAAAGGCAGGGCCACAGCCAGACCGGCATAGACGTTTTTCTCCTGGACGGCGATCCAGCAGAAGTCTTCCAGACGTGGCAGGCCAACGTGCTCAACGATGAAATTCAGTTCGGGGAAATGAGAGGCAGCATCGTCGACATCGGCCACATCGAAGGCATCGCGGTTAAGTGGGTAAATGGTCGGGCCTTTATGCACATGGATATTGCTGATCCCCAGCTTGGCGCACTCTTCCAGATAACGATAGGCTTCGGGGCTGGAGAGCTTGTAGCCCTTGGAGGCGCCGCGCCACTCCGCGGTGTAGAGCTTGACGCCCTTGATGTCCCATTCGTCCTTCTGACGACGCAGATACTCCAGGCCAGCTTCACCATCGCGCGCATCCCAGGCGCCATTGAGGATAAAGCGCTCAGGATAGCGCTGCTTCATGACGCTGTTTTGCTCGATGGTATTAAAGCCGTGGATGAAGAACTCGGTGAGATAGGTGGGCTGGAGAATGGCCATATCAACATAGCCCTTGACAAATTCATCCTGGGCCATGCGCTCCGGGCTATAGTGCTCGAAGTCGCTGAGCGGCCAGACATACTCAGCTGGGGAAAGGTTGCGGTGATAATCATAGAAGCAGTCGATCCAGCCGCGCCCGTACTGGTTGCGCTGGTTGGCGGGACTGGCATCCCAGAGGTGAGTATGGGCGTCAATGATGAAGATTTCTTCGCCCGTTGAGGTGCGAAACATTGGCTGGCCTCCTTTGTATCCAGCAGGTCAACAGTGACCCGGGTAGTGACTCCTCCGCAGCTCGCTTCGCCAAGGCCAGCTCCAGAGCCAGCCTCGGCCTTCAGTAGATTACGAGCAAGCGCGGGAGCCAAAACGCACTACGCTCCCTGCTCCTTCAGGACAGGCAAATCCTCTTTGCTTACTTGCTGGGCGGTACAACTTGGGGCCATGCCTGCGCAGGCTGATCCGACCCAGCAACTGACTTCGGTCAGGGCTGAGGTCGAACCGGTTCCAGCCACCTTGCTTACATTGCCAGCATAGCATAAAACGATATCAGTGTGTAGATCGCGATTTCATTATTTGAAATGCTGCCTCAACCTGCTTGACACCAAGACGCGGCTCAGTATAATCCCAGGTAAGGAAGGCCCTGCTTTATAAGGAAGGATCGTAGCCACTACAGGCAAGCAAGCCGACCGTGGCCCGCATGCCCAGTCGTGCAAAGGAGCAATAGAGTCATGGCCAAGCGCTCTCACGCCCACCCTCAAACCCAGGCATCGTCACCTTCCGAGTCTAAGCACGATATCCTACGCTCGGCGCAGCGCGTGCTTGCAATCCTTGAACTGATCGCCCGTACTCCTGGTGGACTGACTGTCCGGGCAGTGAGCAAACTGCTTCAGCTCAATATCAGCACCTGCTATCACAGCCTGAATACGCTGCTGACCGCAGGCTACGTCGAGCGCCTCCCCAGTGGCCACTACGTGCTCGGGCCACAGATCCCGTATTTGAATGACGCCTACCTGCGCACCCTCACCCACGACTGGCCAGCCACGGACCCGCAGGAGAGCTGGCGAGCCGTAGCGCGCGCCTCAGCTCATCAGCCTTCGCTGTCGCAGCGGCTGCGCCCCATCCTTCACAGCCTGAGCGAGCGCAGCCAGGAGCCAGCCTATCTAGCTGGCTGGCGCTACGGTGAGGTGGAACTACAGGCCATCGTCGAGCCAGCTCATGCCGAACGCATTCCGGGTATCTACATCGGCTATCGCGGCCACGCTCATGCCCACGCCCTGGGAAAAGTCCTCCTGGCCTATAGCTCGCCAGCCTTCGTCGAAGACTACCTGGCTCGTCATACTCTGATTCGCCTGACTCAGCAGACAATCGTGGAGCGCACTCTTCTCTGCGAGGAGCTTCACACCATCGCCCATCAAGGTTACAGTATTGATCGCGAGGAGCTACACGCTGACACTGCCTGCCTGGCAGCGCCTGTCAGAGATGCCCAGGGCCGAGTGATGGCAGCCATCGCTATTTCGTTTCGCAGTGATCTACTCTCCCGTCGCGGGGAATGGCTCACCGCCCAGGTCCTGCGCGCCGCTCGCCAGGCCAGCGCCGAGCTACGCCTCAGCAGGCATGCGAGCGATGCTAGCAGGCATCCTGAACGCTGGGGAGGACCAGTGTCGTGACCGGTTGACCTTTGACTATCGCCCATCCCTCGCAAAAGTCCTGTTCGACAGTCAAAAATAGACCGGGACGTGCGTAGTTGTTTATAATAAGGGACACTGGAGCTGCTACCATTCACAATAGTGCGGAGAAGAGAGATCAAGCCAGGAGTCTAGTGCTATGGTCGAAACGTTGATTATTGGGGGCGTTATTATCTTCGTGCTGGCAGGGGGCCTGGGGATCTTCCTCGGCTTGCGTGTTCAGCGCCTGTTCATCGAAAGCGTCCGCAAGCAGCAAGCCGCTTGGGAGCGGGCAGAGGAGGCTCGTCGCCAGGTCTGGGAGCAGAAGCAGCAGCGCGAGATGGCCGCCCAGAAACAGAGCCTGGCCAATCAGGTTGAGCAGTTGCGCAAGGCATACGAGGAACGCCTTAATCAGGCAATCAGCCAGTTTGGGGTGGAGCTAGAGCTAGCGCGCCTGCCGCGGGTAGATGAGACCCCCATCCTCTCGAAAGCTGCCGAGGAGGGGGCTGCAATGCCCGCCCATTGGCGGCCAGCAAATCTATATAAGGCCGACCTTTCGCAGCGCGACCTCTCCCACCGTTATCTGGGACGTGCCGACCTCCGTGGGGCCCGTCTGGTTGGAGCCAATCTTTCGATGGCCGATCTCTCGCGCGCGTGCCTGGCTGGCGCCGATCTCACGAGAGCTAATTTGACCGGGGCCAATCTTTCGTATGCTGATCTGCGCGAGGCTAACTTGAGCGAGGCCACCTTGCTGGTCGCAGATCTGCACCAAACCAATCTGACAGGGGCCCGTCTGGATAATGTCTATAGCTTGACAGAGGAGCAGCTGCGCTCGGCCATTCGTGGTTCACAGCCCCACAGCGAGCTCGAAGTAGAAGAAACCTCGCCGCGAATGCCAGCGGTCCGTCCAACGCGTATTATCCCCGAGCGCCCGGCTCCTAGCACGGGCAGCAGTGCCTCACGCCCGCGGAGCCACGATGGTCCTGCAGCAGCGGAGACTGCCCTTCCAGCTAACACAACCAGCACCAGTAGCCCGCGCTCCGGCCCCGTTGGTGCCTCCTCTCGTGTGGAAGAGGCCGCCTCTTCCTTTGCCAGTGCTGTCATCCCGCCCACGACTGGTTTGCCGGCCAACCAGGAATCGCCGAGTTCATCGACCTCTTCGCCCTTGTTCACAGCCAGCACAGCGCCTGAATCAGCTTCGGCAGCAGCTTCTTTGTCAGGCAACGAGGAGCAGGAAGAGCCGTCGACCCCGGCTGTTGTGCCAGACGTCGAAGCCGATGAGACAGGCCAGCAAATGGAGGGCAGCGAGGACTATTTTTCTCCTGAGAGCCTGGCCTATATGATGGAAGAGCGACCAGCCGGCCAGCAGCCTGAGATCCCTGCCTGGTTGAAGGCCCTTGAAACCTCGTCTGGCGGCGCATCTCTGAATTTCACCAGCAGTGCTGAGGCTGAACCCCAGGGCTTCCCCCCGCCAAGCACCGCTGATGAAGAGCATGGGGTGACGGCAGCAGAGAGCACAGAAGCCTCGTTCTACGCATCCGAGAGCCTTGAGCAGCAAGAGGAGTTTCCCGCTTCTGCTACTCTCCCCTGGACAGCTTCTACCTGGGAACGTGCCTGGAAGGAGGCCGTTGAGCGCTTCAGCTCCTTCTCTCAGGAAGAGAGAGGCGCAGCTGAGGGAGAAAACAATCAAGAAGCCGAGGGACCGACGGCCAACGCCTCCCCGTTCACTTTCCGCGTACCGGATACCGCCTACGAGACCCAGTCCACCGGCGGCAGCGAGGCGCAGGAGGAGTCTTCCGCATCTGCCTCCTCCACGGACTTCCCGCAGGTCCCGGAAACACCTTTCTCTGTTCCTACTCTGGATACTCTACCTTTCATCGAGCGCCTGGTTGATCCTCTGCCTCAGTCGGAGCGCACCAGCACCGAAAGCCTGCTCGATCCCCAGGTGACTGATCACATAGTCGATACCCAGGAGCTGCGCGCGATCAAGCAGAAGTCACCAGCCCCTGGAGAGCAGGCCTCTTCGTAAAACAGGGCTTTCCCTGGGCTTTCCCTGGCACTTCCCCAAACAAACCAAGCTCCTTTCGCTCTGCAGCGCCCTGCAGCGCTGCAGGGAGAGCGGTGCGCCTCCG